>DATLCC010000017.1:0-47424 GCA_035526585.1 Thermoplasmatota archaeon
CCCGCGCCCCGCCACTCCCCAACGAGTGCTTCCGGGTGCCCTCATGTCAGTTTGGGTCCCGCCGCAGGGCACCCCTGACTCACTCGCGGCAGGGCGCTCCCGCCTTGGGGGTCCCGCGGTTCGATCGCTAACGTTTCGTGACCGCGCCGCAGCGCGGGCGGGATCCGCGGCCCGGCACTCTGACGAGGCAGTGCCTGGTCACCCTTCAGGCATGCGCACGACAGGCGTCGCGGGTCCGCTCGCCTTGGCGTACGTGACGGAGAGCGCGGGGTAGCCGACGTGGCGAAGCGTCGCGGTGACCTCGCCGGAGGTGGGCGCGCCGCCTGGGATGTTCGCCCACTGCGCGAGCTCGTAGTACGCGCCGGTCGCATCCTGCTGCCGGGGCGCGTCGAAGAAGGCGTGCTCGAAGCCGAGGCCGTGGAGCTCGATGGTGACGTTGCGCCACGAGGCGCTGAGTCCCGCGTTCACGCGGACGAAGAGCTGGTCGGCCGCGGCGGGGATGGCGTCCGCATCGACGCCGCCCACGCGGTCGACGCACACGCCCTGCGCGTTCGAGACGTGCGGGTAGAAGATCGGCGCCTGCTTGCTCCGGCCGAGGACCTGGATGCCGCTGTCGCAGTGGTCCGTGGCCAGGGCGAGCCCGAGCGGCGCGCTGCCCGCGATCAAAAGGAGCGCGGCAAGCGCTCCCAAGCTGCTGCTTCGCATTCGGTTCCCGGCTGCGCCCAGTGTCGCCCCGGGTGAAGTGGGCGCGCTCGTGACCGCGGGGGGAGAGAGGGCTCCGGAGAGCGTGTGCGGAGGCGTGCGCGCGGGCGCGCCCCCCACGACCTATTCGCGCCACGCCCGCCGCCGGTTCCGGAGTCGCTGCTCCCTTCTTATACGACCTTGAGCGCCAAGGAGGAAGGTGGGTCTCCGCGAGGGGCGTGATGGCGGCAGCACGGCGGTCCTCGAGGCGATCGTCATGACGACGATCATGCTGGGCTCGATCGCCTTCGTCGTCACCTTCGACGCGCCGGCGAACACCACGAGCTCTTCGCGCGCGGCGCTGGAGCAGCGCGTGCGCGACGTGCTGGCCATCCTCAACGACACGCCCGTCGCGGGTTCCTCGCTCGGCACGAACGAGCTTTCGGTCGCGCTCCTGCAATGCCTCCAGAACGATTGCGGGCAGCTCGCAAGCGATCTGGACGATCTGATGCCGGAAGGCTCGCGCTACGCCCTCTACCTGTCGACAGGGAGCGGGCTCTACCCCATCTACGCGCCGCGCGAGCCGCAGGGGGAGGCCGTGACGGCGCGCCGGCTCATCGAGCCCGCGTGGAGCTATCAGTTCATGTCCACGTCGCAGACGATCTACAACCCGCTCGAGGATCCCATGGTCGTGCACGCGCTGCCCGTCTACAGCGCGAACCCCATCCACCAGGGCGGAAGCCAGCTCACCATCGTCGCGAGAGGGAACCACACGGCCGACCACGCGGGCTACATCCTGAAGACCTCTGGCGCGACGCGCGCGATGGGCCCGACGGACGCGCCAGGCGCGGCCGCCATCTCGGTCTACTTCCACGCGGGCGACGGGGTCCCGCTCGCGTCGCGCGACGTGCGCGCCCAGACGCTTACCGGCGTCGTGCCCAGCAACGCGCCCGTTCCCTTCTCGGTCCGCGTCGAGGAGAGCGGCGGCGGCACGCTCCCCGAGGGCGCCACGGTCACGGTCGCGATCCCGCACGGCTGGACCGCCTCGGCGGGCGCCGCTCCCAACAGCGCCGACTGGACGATCCTCTCCGCGGCGACCGACGTGAACGGCAGCGCGAGCTCGAACGTCGTCGCGCGCCTGAAGCACGCCGTCACGAGCGGGCACGCGGACCTCGGCTTCGACGCGACGTACATGGGCGACGCGGACGACTACTACACGTTCAACGCATACCTCTCGTCGGGCGCCTTCGCGCACGCGGCGCTCCTGGTCCGGGGTGACGCGCACGCGACGCGTCCCGACTTCGAGGTCCCGACGCTCATCGCCTCGATCCCGAGGCCGCTTGGAGCAGCTGCGGTCACCACGTGGACGCTCTCGGCGTTCTCGTCCGATCCCCTGGACATCACGCGGATCGAGATCGCGGAGGACGAAGGCCGCGCCATCTTCACGGACGCGACGGGCATCACGGGGGGCGGCACGTGGAGCGCGCAGGGCGATCGCCTCGTGTGGACGGGTGCGGCCTCGATCGACCACAACAAGCCGCTGAACCTCACGTTCCACGTCACGTCCACGAGCCTGCACGGGCCCGCGATCGAGCGCGCGCCCTTCGTCCCGAGCGCCGACTTTGGCAACTTCACGGGCGCGCTCGCGACGGAGACGGCCCCAGGCTTCCACCGTGGCGTGTTCCTTCCCGCCACGAGCGCGATGGGAGGCTACGACCCGTCCGTGACCGGCGTGTCGACGACGCATCTTGTCGAGAGCGGATCCGTGTACCGGACGACCGACCTTCCAGGCTCCGCCCGATACCAGGTCGGCGTGGCGCTGGGACTCAAGGATTCCGTGTTCGGCAGCGCCGTGACGGGCGATCACCGCTACGTCGAGCCCGGCGACACGATCGGCCTGAGCGTCGACGTGCAGAGCGTGATCTACCAGCTTGCGCAGCTGGGCGTCGAGCCCAGCGTGAACCTCTCCGTCTACCCGCCGTGGGCGGGCGACGACCGCACCCCGATCTTCAACAACGAGCTCTACAACGGATCGGTCGCGAAGGGCGCGGGCACCTTCCTGCGCGTCGTCGACACGAACGGCGATGGCACGCCCGACGCGACGGACATCGGCCGCCTGAGCCAGAACCTGACCATCCCGGGAAGCTGGCTCTTCGGGCCCTACGTCGTGGAAGTGAACATCAACTGGCTCGAGGACGTGGTCCTGAGCGGCGTGACGCAGCACCTCGTCCGCACCGCGCGCGTGTACGACTACTTCGTCGTGCGGCCGATGGACGGCGACCTCCCAAGCAGCCCGGTGTACGACGTCCATCTCGTCGGATGGTACGAGGACTGGGGCTGACGCGGCTTCGCGGCGTCAGAGGAAAGCTGCGCCAAGGGCGACGACGAAGGTCGCCGCCGCGCCGACCCACCACCCCATCCCACCTCGCCCGCGCTGCGCCGCGTAGCTGCGCAGCCCCGCGTACAAGAAGCCGACGATCGGCGCCCACAGCAGGCCCGCGACAAGCGCGAGCGCCGGGCCACGCCACCACCACGCCGCGGCGCCAAGGACGAACGACAGCGCGCCCACGAGCGGCCAGAAGCGGAGGCGGTCGCGCCGCCAGAGCGCTTCGACGAACGCGGGGTTCGTCCCGCCGAACTCGACCGAATGATAGCCCGCCGCCTCGCGCTCGAGGCGCACCTGGCGGCCGTGCGCCTTCGCCGACACGAGGAGCGCTGCGATGCCGACGAGCGCGCCAAGCCAGGCGGGCACGGACTCACCGGCGCTCTTTGTCGTTGAGGAGCGCCTCGGCGCGCGCGAGGTCCGCGGGGCGCGCGGAGCGGTCGGCCGCGGCGATCGCCGCCTCGACGTCGCTCATGGCGAGCAGGGGCTTGCGCGAGCGCAGCATCGCCGCGCGGCCGCGCAACTTCTTCGCCGCCGCACGGACGAGCTCGGCCTCCGACTTCGTCGCGGGCGGCCCTTCGGGGATGGGCTTCGCGACGCCCTCGTAGGCGCGCGTGATGACCGGCGGCTCCTTGGGCCAGTCGTCGCTCTTGCGCGGGCCGGCGAGGATGCGCTTCAGCGAGTCGTGTCCCGAGAGGAGACGCCCGAACACGCAGTACTGCCCATCGAGCTCGGGCTGCGCGCCGTCGCAGAGATACCATTCGCTCGTCGCGGTGTTGGGCTCGGGGAGCCGCGCCATGCCGAGCGCGCCGTCCGTGTGCCTGAGCCCTGAAGGCTCGAGCGGGATCGGCGGCCGGAGGGGCGCCTTCGGGCGCCCATCCGGATGGTAGCCGCCCGCCTGCGCGACGAAGCGCGGGATCACTCTGTGGAAGGCGAGCCCCTCGTAGAAGCCGGCCCGCACGTAGTGCAGGAAGTTGTCGACGGTGCGCGGCGCGGACTCCGGAGCGAGCTCCAGGACGAGCGGGCCGGCCGAAGTCTCGACCGTGACGACCGCGGGCAACGGGCAGCGAACGGCCGCGCGCGTGATAAACTCTCACGCCGGAAAGTTAGAAATAGGGACTCCGCCTTGGTCGCGACCACCCCCCTGGGGTTTTCACGGGCCCATAGCTTAGTCCGGCTTGAGCATCCGGCTGATAACCGGAAGGCCACCAGTTCGAATCTGGTTGGGCCCACTTTTCCGCACAGCTTCAGCTGTACGGAAAAGCCCGCGCCCCGGTCGCCCGCAGGCGACGCGGCGAGCGTCTGGTCGGGCCCACTTTTTCCACCTCAGCGCAAGAACAGCCACCACACCGCCGCGCCCTGGACCGCGAGCACGAGCGCCAGCGGCGCCAGGAACCCGAGCTTCCGCGTCTTGTGGCGAGTGATCAGCATCGCCAGGATGAGCCCGGGCGAGCCGCCGACGAGCGCGAGCCCGAGGAGCACGCGCTCCGGGACACGACCTGCGCCGCGGCGGGCGCGCGCCTTGTCGCTCGCTGCAATGGCGAACGTGACGACCGACGCGACCGCGACCCAGAGGAGCAATGCCGCGACGACTTCCACGGAAGCCGGATGACCGCCCGGACATTAGAGCGTCGTCGTCCTCTTCCTCGCCCTCTTCCTCTTCCTTTCGTAGGAGGGCGAGGAAGAGGGCGAGCAAGAGGGCGAGGGGCCCAATTCCACTTCGTCAGCGTTTTGTACCCCTGGACCAGGATATCGCGCCTACGCTCCTCCTGGACCTCTTCCTCGTCGGCCTCGGCGCCGTGCTCGGCGGCTGGATGTGCCGGCGCCTCGGCGTGCCCGAAGTGCTGGGCTACCTGGGGGCAGGGATGCTCCTGGGCTCTGGGCTGCACAACGCGTCGTTCGTGGACGCGGGCATCGTGCGCGCGATCGGCCAGTTCGCCGTCGTCTTCCGCATGTTCCTTCTCGGCCTCGACTTCGACGCGCGCCGCCTGCGCGGCCGCTGGCGCCCCGCCCTCACCGCGGGCGTCCTCGAGATGAGCCTCTGCACGCTGGCCGGCGTCGGGCTCGCATACCTCCTGGGCTGGCCGCTCCTGGAAGGCGCCGTCGTGGGCGCGGCGCTCGGCACGACGTCCACGAACATCCTGAGCCGCGCCCTGGCCGATCGCAACATGAGCCAGCGCGAGGATGCGCGCGCGGCCGGCGCGGCCACGCTCACCGAGGACCTCATCGCGATGACGCTCCTCGCGCTCCTCACCGTCTTCGCTGGCGCGACGAACCCGAGCCTCGTGTGGAAGCACGGCATCGCGCTCCTCGTCTTCGCCTCGCTCGCGTTCACCGCTGGCGCCATCTTCGCGCCCATCGCGCTCGACCGGCTGGGCCGCAGCAAGTCCGAGGAGCTCATGGTGCTCGCGGTCCTCGGCATGCTCTTCGGCTTCGCGGCGCTCTCCATCGGCCTTGGCGCCGGCCCCGCCGTGGGGGCGTTCCTCGGCGGCATCGCGGTGGGCGCGGCGCGTCATGCGCCCGGCGTGGGTGACCGCGTCATCCCGCTGCGCGACATGCTCGTTCCCGTCGCCTACGTCGGGATCGGGCTCGTCCTCGACTTCGGCAGCATCGTCCGCGTCGCGCCCCTTGCGCTCGCCGTGGCGCTCGTCTTCGTCGTGCTGAAGGTCGTCGCGATCACGATCGGACTGCGCCTCGGCGGCACGCCCACGACGACGGCCGCGCGCGCCGGCGCGATCCTCGGGCAGGTGGGGACCATGGGGATCGTCCTCGCGTGCTCCCCCTTCCTCGCGCCCGATCATTTCCCGACGCTCATCGCGTTCGCGTTCTGCGCGTGGGCGTTCACGGTGGCGCTCACGCCGCTCCGGCTGCGCTGGGGGCCGGATCTCGCGGAGAGCATCGTGCGCGTCGTGGGCGCGGGCGACCGCGTCGCGCGATCGCAGAGGCTGCCCCGCACGAGCGACGCCGACACGCGCGGCGCGCTCTACTCGCTCTTCCTGGCGCTGGGGTGCAGCGGCGCGCTCGCGGCCATCGCCGCCCTTGTGGCCCGCGCGGACGAGTACGCGCTCCCCGGCGTGTGGCGCTACGGCCCGACCGCGCTCGCCGCGCTCGTCGCGGGATTCGGCGCGCTCCCGTTCGCGCTTGCCGCAGGGATCGCGGGCCGGCGCGCGTCGCGGCAGCGCGCCCACCAGGCCGCGCTGGGCCCGCGCGCGCTCCTGCACCACGCGGACCGCGGCTCGCGCGCGTGGTCGTACGTCGGGCTCGCGCTGGGCGTCCTCGCCGCGATCGCCGTGCCGTGCGCGATGCTCCTGACGTTGGCCCCGGCGCACATGCGCGTGGCGACGCTCGCGGGCTTCGCGGTCGGCGTCGCCGTCGCCGCCGCGCGGCCCGCCGCCCTCTCCCGCCTCGTCGAGACCGCGCAGCGCCTCACCGCGCCTCGCCGCGCGTCGGGCGCGGACGCGCGCCTCCACGACTTCCGCGGCGTGAGCCCGTTCGGCTTCGAGGTGGCCGCGCTCCTCGTCCGGCACGAGACGCGCGCCGCATGGGCGAAGCTGCGCGACCTCGCCCTCCCCGAGACGACGGGCGCGCGGGTGGTCGCGGTGCTGCGCGCGGGCTCGCACGACGGCGCCGCCATCGGGCCGGAGACCATCCTGCATCCTGGCGACGAGGTCGTCCTCGGGGGCTCGCCTGCGAACGTGGTGAGCGCGCGGCGCTACCTGCTGGAACCCGCCTCGTCCGAGGCCGTTGTGGGCTCCAAGCCCACGTCGCAACTAAGCCAATAGCGAATGACGATGGCAAAGTCGCGTTCGCCCAGTTGCGTGTTCCCTTTTCCGAGACCTGCGCGCTATCGCTCGAACACGGGCCGCCCATCGACCACGGTCAGCGTGACCGAAAGTTTCCGCACATCTGCCGCAGCACGAGGGTCGCCCGATAGCACCACGAGGTCCGCGAGCATGCCTTCGCGCAGCGTGCCCACCTCGTTCTCGGCGAAGCCCGCCCACGCGGCGCCCGCCGTGTACGCACGCAGCGCGGCATCGATGCCGACGCGCTGCTCCATCTCGGGCGCGGTGACGGCGCTCCAGATTCCATAGAGAGGGCCCAGCGGCATGTCGTCGCTCCCGAAGGCGAGCGGGAGCCCGGCCGCCTCGTAGTCCGCGAACCGGTTGAGGCGCCGCGCGTGGTCCCAGCCCAGGCGCGTCTCGTACATCTGGCCGCGATGCCCCCACTCGCCCGTGAAGTTGGGCTGCACGCTCGCGACGACACCCATCGAGGCCGCGCGCTTCACGTCCGCGTCGCTCGAGAGCTCGAGGTGCTCGATGCGCGCGCGGTCCGCGGGCACGACGCGCGCCATCTCGAAGGCGTCGACGACGCGCTTCACGGTCCGATCGCCGATCGCGTGCACCGCGACCTGGAGCCCGGCGTCCTTCGCCTGCTTCACAAGGGACTCAAGCCGGCCCTCCGGATGGATGAACATGCCCTTCGACGCGCCGCCGTCCAGGTAGGGGAAGCTCACCGCCGCGGTGCGGCTGCCGAAGCTCCCGTCGGCGTAGAGCTTGAGGCCGAGGAAACGGATCCATGCGTCGCCGAGCCCTCGCCGCGCGCCCAGCTCCGCCGCGCTCGGAAGCTTGTCCTCCTCGATGAAGCACGAGACGCGCACGCCGAGCGCTCCCGCCTCGCGCGCGGCCTGCAGCGCCGCGAAATCGTCGCGCGCGCACATGACGTGCGAGGAGGTGACGCCCAGCTCGTGCGCGCGGCGCGTCGCGGCGGCGATCCCCTTCACGAGCGTCGGGAGCGTGGGCGTCGTGAGCGCGATCACCTTCGCGTACTCGTGCTCGACGACGAAGGGTCCCTCGTCCACGTTCGCCGCCCGGAGCGCGGCCGACGTGACGAGGCCCCCGTGCCGATCCACGCGCGCGAGGAGCGCCTTGCGGCCGCCCGCCGCGCGATCCAGCTCCTCCTGCGTCGGCAGCGTCGCGTCCTTCCACGTCGTCTCGTCCCACGAGTGGCCGACGATCCAGCCATCCGAGGGCGTCATGCCGGCGCGCTCGCGCACGGCGGAAAGCAGCTCGTCCTTGTCGTTGAGGCGCCCGAGGTCGAGGCGCATCAGGCGCAGCCCGTAGCTCACGAAGTGGTTGTGGGCGTCCACGAAGCCGGGGATCAGGCAGCGCGGCCCGAGGCGCACGACGCGCGTGTGCGGGCCCTCCATGCGGCGCGCGTCCTCGCCCAGCGCGGCGATCCGATCCCCGACGACGGCGAGCGCGTCGGTGACGGGGCGCGCCTTGTCCATCGTGAGGATGGGGCCATCGAGGAAGAGGAGGGAGGCCGTGGGATGCATGCGATCAGTCCCGCACCACGATGTGGTCCGCGCCTTCGTGCCACACGATCCGGTAGCCGTGCTCCTGAAGGAGCGCGATGACGTCGCCGCCCGCCTTCTCCACGAAGTGCGGAAGGCGTTCGACGACCATGAACCGCGGCCAGCGCTCGCGCGGCGCGTCCGCGAGATAGCGCTTCAGCACGCGATGCTCGAACCCCTCGATGTCGAACTTCGCGCCCGTGAAGCCGCTGAAGCCGTGGCTGGAGGCGACCTCCGCGAGCGTGCGCACCTCGACGTCGATGTCGCCGGGCCTCCCATCCGTGAGGAAGGACCCCACGCCGCGGAGGCCCTCCGTGCCGTAGGCGAAGCGGAGCGTTCCTTTCTCCTCTCCGAGGCCAAGGTTCACCGCCGTGACGTTCCTCGCGTCGTTCAGGGCGAGGTTCTGCGAGAGGATGCGGAAGATGCGGGGATCGGCGTCGACGGAGAGCACGCGCCCGGTGGGCCCCACGCATTGCGATGCGACGAGCGAGAAGACGCCGATGTTCGCGCCCGCGTCGAGGAACGTGTCGCCCGGCTTCAGGTGCCGGCGCAGGTGATCCAGCATCCGGCGGTCGTAGAGCTGCGGAGTGAAGATGACCTCGCGATCCAGGAACTCGTTGGGGTCGAGGAGCATCCGCGCGCCGTGCGCCTCGAGCTCGACGGGAGCACGGGGCTTCCGCGCATAGATGCGCTTCAGCACGTTCGCGAACGCGCCGACCCCTTTCGCGCGCGGCAGCCGGCGCGTGATCGCCATGTACGCGCGCATCTCGCGGTCGGGCTTCGCCGTCGCCACGCGCGCCACCTGTGGCGCCGGCAGATAAAGGCTGCTCGTCCGGTCGGAGGCTTTACGAAGGGGCGCCCCGTCGCCCGCCCGATGACCGAGCGCGCCCTTCTCGCTCCCGAGCTCGTCGCGGCCGCGCAGAAGGCTCAGCGCGAGTTCGGCCTGTGCGATGCGTGCCTCGGGCGCCGTTTCGGCAAGGTCGAGACGGGGCTCACCAATCCCGAACGGGCCCGAGCCTACGGCCTTGCGGCCGTGGACGCGAAGGCATGCTGGCTCTGCGAAGGGATCTTCGGCGAGCTGGACGCGATCGCGGACGTCGCCGCGAAGGCGCTCGCGCCGTACGAGCATCGCCATTTCCTCGTCGGCACGAAGCTCGATCCGGCGATGGAGCTGCGCGAGGCGGAGCTCGCAGCGGCGCTCGCGCTCGGAGACAAGACGGAGCGTACGCAGGCCGAGATGAACCGCGAGGTCGGGAAGCGCGTCGCCGCGCGCACCGGGAAGCCCGTGGAGTTCAAGGCGCCTGATATCACGGTCATCCTCGACACGCGCTTCTTCGACGCGGAGGTCCAGTTCGGCGCGCTCTACGTATTCGGCCGCTACCGGAAGCTGTCGCGCGAGATCCCGCAGACGCGCTGGCCCTGCAGCCGCTGCGGTGGGCGCCGCTGCGCGCAGTGCGCGATGACGGGGCAGCAGTACCCGACCTCCGTCGAGGCGCTCGTGGCCGGGCCGTTCCTGGAGGCGACCGGTGCGACGCAGGAGTCGTTCCACGGCGCAGGGCGCGAGGACATCGACGCGCGCTGCGTGGGCGAGGGGCGCCCGTTCGTGCTCGAGCTCAAGGACCCCCGCGTGCGCAGCATCGACCTCGCGGAGTTCCCCGCGCGCGTGAAGGCCTTCAGCGAAGGCCGGGTCGAGGTGGACGCGCTGCGCTTCACCACGAAGGCCGAGGTCGCGCACGTGAAGGAGCACGGCGGCGGCAAGACCTACCTCGCCCGCGTGCGCTTCGCGCGCGCGGTCGAGGAAGCGACGCTCCGGGCCGCGCTCGACGCGCTCCGGGGCGCCGCGATCCAGCAGCGCACGCCGCAGCGCGTGGAGCACCGCCGCGCGGACCTCGTGCGGGCGCGCACCGTGCGCGCGATCGAGATCGAGGAGCACGAGGGCGAGAGCGCGACGCTGCGGATCGGGGGCGACGCCGGCCTCTACATCAAGGAGCTCGTGAGCTCGGACGAGGGGCGCACGACGCCGTCGCTTTCCGGCCTCCTGGGGGTCGAGGCGAAGGTGACCGAGCTCGACATCGTCGCGGTGGAGTACGAGGCGCCGGCCCCTGGGCCTGGGCCTGGGCGGCCTGGGCCTGGGCCGCGACCGGGCCCGGGCCCGGACCAGGCCCCGGCAGAGGGCGGGCAGTGACGCCCGGCGCCGCCTCGCCGAACCTTTATACGAGACCTCCACCTCGCCGGACTCGGACCCGCCCCGCGCGAGGTCCCGCATGCCGTAGCGTCAAACGGAGGTCTGACACACATGGTCGTCCGCTCGAAGGGTTTCCGCAGCAAGACCCGCCACAAGCTCCAGAACGCCACGCGCCAGAAGGGCAACCCGCCCCCGTCGCACTCGCTGCGCGACTACCCGCCCGGCACGAAGGTGGCCATCACGCTCAACCCGAGCGTCCACAAGGGCATGCCCCACCCCCGCTTCCAGGGGCTCACGGGCAACGTCGTCGAGCGCCGCGGCGATGCGTTCGTCATCGAGCTCTACTCGAAGAACAAGCTGAAGACGATCATCTCGCGCCCCGAGCACCTCCGCCTCATCACGCCGGCCCCGACCCAGGAGTGAAGTCTTCCCATGGCCGACAAGGCACACCAGGATGAGATGCGCGTCCGCCCGGTCACCCTCTCCGAGGTCAAGGAGCTCCTCGTGAAGGAGCAGCAGTCGCGCGCGGGCGAGACGATGCCGCAGGACCTGAGCTACGAGCAGAAGCTCGCGCTCGACCACGCCGACCACTTCGTGAAGCTCACGCCCGACAAGTCGCGCGAGCTCGTGAAGCGCCTCGTGGGCCTGGGCGGCCGCATGACGGAGTACTACGCCTTCCGCTTCGCCGACATCCTCCCCACGCACGCCGACGACGTCAAGGCAGTGTACGCTCGCGAGCGCTCCTCGCCCGACGAGGGCGAGATCGAGAAGATTCTTGCGACCGTCCGGGACTATCTCTGAGACCGGGGCGACCACGATGGAGGACTTCGTCTACGTCTTGGACTACTTGCCCAAAGGGCGCCCCGACGACCCGCGCCGGCGCGACCCCGTGGCCTACGGCCTGGGCGAGAAGAACTTCGTCCTCCTCGAGCTCGTGCCCAAGCCGAACGCGAACATGCTCGTCGGCGACCGCTCGAGCGTCCTCAAGGAGGACCCCGCTGCGCAGGTCGACCATGTGCGCGGCCGCGTCCGCTACGAAGAGATGACGCACGCCGCGCAGAGCGAGCTCCCGTTCATCATCGAGCAGGCGGTGAAGGCGCAGGAGGAGCGCTTCGTGAAGTTCTTCAACGACGCGGGGCCCATCTCCACGCGCATGCACATGTTGGAGCTCCTGCCCGGCCTCGGGAAGAAGCTCATGTGGGCGATCCTCGAGGAGAAGAAGAAGGCGGGCGCGTTCAAGGGGTTCCGCGACATGGATACGCGCGTCAAGGCGCTCCACGCTCCCGAGAAGCTCATCACGAACCGCATCCTCGGCGAGATCCAGAACCCGGGCGAGAAGTACCACCTCTTCGCGCTCCCGCCGGCGACCGAGTTCGACGACCCGCGCCGCGGCCCGTCGGGCCCCCGGTACGGGCGATAGGGCATGCGCCTTGCCCCCGCGGCCTGGCTCGCGGTCGCGACGCACATCGCCGCGGGCCTGGGCTCGCTGATCCTTCTTCGCCCCGGCTCACCCCTGGAGCCCGACGCCGCCGCACGCGGCGCCTACGTCGCGACGCACCTCGCGGCATGGCGCGTCGGGTGGGCGCTCTGGATCGTCGCCGCGCTCTCGTTCTGGCAGCTCCTACGCGCGCTCGCGCCGCGCGCCGCGCCGTGGGTGCTCGCAGGCCTCGCGTTCGACGTTCCCTCGCAGCTCGTGCTCGCGACGCCGCTCCCGTGGACCGACCTCGCCTACCGCGGCTCGGGCGTCGTCGCGAACGGCCTCTACACGTGGGCGCTCTGGCTCGCCCTCCGCGACGCGCGGATGCCCCGTTGGCTCGCGATCGGAGGGATCGGCGTCGTCCTTCTGGGCGTCGCGGTCTCTGCGGCATCGATCCCCTCTCCGGGACCCGTCCTCTTCGCCGCGATCGGCGCGCTCACGGCCGCGATCATCGCCTGGTGCGCCGCGCTGGGGGTGCGCGCATCGCGCGCATCCTCCTGATCGGCAGGGGCGTGTTCGGCGCGCTCGCGCAGCAGGAGCTGGAGCGCCGGGGGCACGTCGTGCACGCCGTCTCGCGCGCAAGCGGAGTGGACGCGCGCAGCGCGACGAGCGTGACGCGCGCGCTCGACCACACCGACGCGGACGTCGTCCTCCACACCGCGGGCCCGTTCCAGGACCAGCTTGCCGCCGCGGCGCGTGCGGCCGCAGGGCGCGGCGTCCCCTACGTCGATATCAGCGACGACCGCCCCTTCTGCGCCGACGTGCGCGCGACGCAAGGCTCGGTGCCGCTCCTCACCGGCATGAGCACGACGCCCGCGCTCGTGGGCGCGCTCGCCGTCATCGTGCGCCGCGCGGACGCCGCATCGCCGCTCGTGGGCGCGATGTACGTGGGCGGCGCGAACCGTCAAGGCCCCGCCACGATGGCCTTCGCGGCGCAAGCGCGCGCCGATGGCGCCCCGACCGTCGTGGACTTCCCCGGGATCGGACGCCGCCGCGCCTTCCCGTCGCGCGCGTTCTTCGACGGCGCCTTCTACGTCGCCGTCGGAGGGCTCGCGGGCATGGGCTGGCGCTTCCGCCCGCTCGTGCGACACGCTGCGCGCCTCGGCGCGATCGTCCCGCGCCTGGGCCGGGACACCGCGGGCGCGCTCGTGGTGCGGGCGGGCGCCCACCGCGAGGCCCTGTATGCGCGCGAGCGCGGGCAGCGCCTCGCAGTCCTCCCCGCCGTATGGGCGCTCGAAGAGGCGCTCGCGGGACGCGCGCCAAAGAGGGCCGCGCTCCCGCACGAGTGGGTCGACCCGGACACGCTTGTGACGTTCCTCGTGGAGAGCGGGTCGTCGCGGGTGGGCGCATGAGGATGCGTCGCGTCGAGCGCGAAGAGACCGTCGGCCGTGGCGCGGAGGCGTTCGCTCGCGCGCGGCGGATGCTCTTCGACTACGCATTCTACCCACCCTCGCTCGTGAGCGCCCCCGAAAGGCCGGCGCTGGGTGTGACGCTCCATCAGCAGGTCCGGATCGGCCCGCTCCGCTTCGACGGCCCGGCCCTCGTCAGCGCGTTCTGGGACGATCCTTCGCGCGCCGGGTTCGCCTACGAGGCGCTCCCCGGGCATGCGGAGAGCGGATGGATCTCGTTCGACCTGCATCTCGCCGACGAGGGCGACGTGCGCTTTTGCATCGTCTCCGAGAGCGCCCCCGCGCACTGGCTCGCGCGACTTGGCGCGCCCGTCGCCCGCGCGGTGCAGCGGCGCGCGTATGCAGCGGCATTCAAGCGGATGCGGGAGGCTTGCGGCCCGTGACACGCCCGCGCCCGAAGCTCGGCCAGCACTTCCTGCGCGACGCGCGCTACGCCGAGCGCGCGGTGGAGGCGGCCCAGCTTCGCGCGGACGACGTCGTGCTCGAGGTCGGGCCCGGCAAGGGCGTCCTCACGCGCCTTCTCGCGCCGCGCGTCGCGAAGGTCGTCGCGGTCGAGCTGGACGAGGGGCTGGCGGATGCCCTCGACGTCCCGAACGTGGAGCTCGTGCGCGGCGACGCCGTGCAGGTGGACATCCCGCCGTTCACCGCCTGCGTGTCGAACCTGCCCTACCAGATCAGCAGCCCGTTCCTCTTCCGCCTCCTGGAGCGGGAGTTCCGCGTCGCCGTCCTCATGGTCCAGAAGGAGTTCGCCGACCGGCTCGTCGCAAAGACCCGCACGGGCGACTACGGCCGCCTGAGTGTGAACGCGCAGCGGCGCGCCCACGTCGAGATCGTCGCCCGCGTGCCGCCGGGCGCGTTCGATCCCCCGCCCCGCGTCGACAGCGCGATCGTGCGCATCACGCCGCGCCCGCCCGCCTTCGACGTGCCTGCGAACTACGACGCCGTCGTCGAGCGCGCGTTCGCCCAAAGGCGCAAGAAGCTCGCGAACACGCTGGGGTCGAAGGACATCCCGTTCGCAAACCGACGGCCGGAGGAGCTCACCGCCGCGGAGTTCGGCGACGTCGCGAGGGCGCTCCTGTGAAGGGGCCGCCCGTCTATCCCCCGAGCGAAGACACGGACCTCCTTCTGCAGGCGCTCGCGAAGGAGGATATGCGCGGCCTGCGCGTCTGCGAAGTAGGCAGCGGCAGCGGCGTCGTCGCGCGCGCGTTGCAGGACGCCGGCGCGAAGGTCGTCGCGGTCGATATCAACCCCGCCGCCGCGCAGGCCACGCGCGCCCTCGGCGTCCCCGCGCTGCGCGGCGACCTCCTGCGCGCGCTGCGCGGCCCGTTCGACGTCGTCGTCTTCAACGCGCCCTACCTTCCAAGCGCGCCCGAGGAGCGCGTCGAAGGGTGGCTCGACCACGCGTTCCACGGAGGCGAAGGGGGCATCGAGGTCTCGGCGCGCTTCCTGCGCGACCTGCGGCGCGTGCTCGCGCCGGGCGGGCGCGCGTACCTCGTGGTCTCGAGCACCGCGGACCTTCCCCGACTCCGGGCCGCGGTGGACGAGGAAGGTCTGCGCGTGGAGCCCGTCGCGAGCGCGCGCTTCTTCTTCGAGGAAGTCGCCGTGTGGAAACTCTCTTGAGCTTGGCCGCGGCTGCGAGGGCGATGCCCGGAGCGACCCGCGTCCAGCTCGTGCCCCCCGCCGCGTGGGACGAGGACGCGCTCGTCGCGGCCGCGCGAGGCTTCGCCGCGACGGGACGACCCGTGCGCCCAGGCGACGCGGTGGGCGACCTCGTGGTCGTCGCCGTCGAGCCGCAGCCGGGCGCGACGCTTGGCGACGAGACGGAGATCCACGTCCTGCCGACGCCTCCGCGCCCCGACGCCACGCAGGTCGACGTCGTCGTCCTCCTCGACGTCTCCGAGAGTATGGCGACGCCGTGGGACGCGAAGCACACCCGGCTCGACGCGGCGCGCGTCGCGCTCGCCTCGTTCCTCCAGGAGCCGGGCGGCTCCGTCGCGAGCGTCGCCCTGTTCGAGTACGCGAAGGCCGCGCGCCTCGCCGCCGGTCCTGCCGCGCCGCGCGAGCTCTCGCTGGGCGACGCTCCGACGCCCAAGGGCTCGAGCGCGACGGCGGTCGCGCTGGACGCCGCCCTCGCGCACCTCGCCGGGAGGCTGACCCCCGAGCGCGCGCAGGTCGTCTTCCTCTTCACCGACGGCGTGGGCGAGGTGGCCGACCTGCTCGTCGCCGCGCAGCGGGCGTCGCGGCTCAAGGTGCCCGTGCACAGCCTCGTCTTCGCGCCCGAGGTGGACGAGGTCTTCGACGAGCTCGCGAAGGCGTCGGGCGGCAGCTTCCAGCAGGCGTCGTACCCTCTCACGATCGAGTTCGAGCACGCTCCCGCATCAGGTTGATATCATGGACGAGACGAAGCCCCAGACCGAGGTCCTCCAGGAATCGCGCGAGACGCTCTCCGTCCTCGAGCTCGACCGCAAGCCGCGCCCCGAGAAGATGGCCTCCGAGCGCGCGTACTTCGACGGCGCCCACGAGGTCCGCTTCACCGAGCGCACGTTCCGCCCGAAGCACGGCGCCGGCCTCGACGACATCCGCGGCTTCGTGGATTCGCTCGAGATCCGGCGGCGCGAGATCCCCCCGCTCCCGGTCGTCGAGAGCGCCCCGGTCGTCGTCGCGCCCAGGATCCCCGACCACTACCGCGCGCCGCTGGAGCGCGTGATCCGAGGCGCGCTCGTGAGCGTCGAGACCGTGCACCGCGTGGGAACGGGCACGGTCGTCGACGTCGCGTGGGAAGCCGAGGACGAGGGGGAGCGCCGCGGCCTCTACCTGATCGAGGACGACGCCGCGCGCCCGTACTCGGATGTCGCTGCGACGATCGACGCGCTGGACGCGCCGAGGAAGCCGGTGGACAAGAAGGCCGATGGGCCCTCACCCCCAGCCCCCGGACCTGCCTCCCAACCCGCCGAAAGGAAGCGGCGGTTCGGGTTCGGGAAGAAGTAGTTCTGGACTTTCCCCCACCTTCGGACAAGAAGTCCCAGTGGGCCAGCGCCCTCCGTGTCAGCGGACTTATCCTCCTGCAGGAGCAAGGCACGCTCGTGGACGAGCGCTTCGGTCGACATTGGGAAACCTGGCGCGAGCTCAGGAAGGGTGGGAAAACGCCTGCGGACCTCCTGCCCACCATCGCCGACGAGACGCTCGTGGAGCTCCTCGCCTATTCGCGGGGAGGCAACGATGTGGAGCGCAACGTCATCGCGACCGAGCTTCTCAACCGGCTCTCGGGCCGCCACCGGGATCTGGAAGAGCACGGCGAGCGCGTGAAGTCGCTCCTCGACGAGAACCAGGCCGCGCTCGCGCGCGCGACGGAGGCGGACGACGAGCTCGAGGTGCAGGCGCGCGAGTACGTGGAAGGCGCGTCCAGGACGTCACGGCATTTTGGACAAAGGACGGGCGGCTGGTGACTCGTGTGGACACGATGACCGAAGACCACGCGACGCTGATGAGCGAGGTCCTCACGCACTTCCAACGGATCGACGTGGTCCGGAGACTGTTCGTCAGCGAATGGTATCATGCGACCGCGCGCGACCTCGATCTCCCCTCGGACATGATCGAGACCCTCGACGTCATCGCCACCGAGACGATCGACGCGCACCACGACATCGCGATGCTCCTCGAGGCCTGGCGCGCGGCCGGCGCGCCCATGGGCTACGGGCCGCTCGATCCCCGGGACCACGCCAAGGAGGTCACCCACCTCGTCCAGGAGGCGTTCGTGAACGCCCTGATCCAGATGAAGTTCCTGAGCGCCACCGCGCTCCAGAAGGCGAGCCTCCTTGCGCCTGCGGACCTCCAGCTGGGCTTCGCGGAATTGTCGGCGGTCGACTACAAGCACACGACGGCCCTGCGATCGATCCTCGTCGAGATCTACGGCGCGACGCCGTATCCGCACCTCGCCCGATCGCGCCAGTTCCTTCCCCCCGAGTAAGGCCACGCGCGCCCTCTGAGCCTTTATATACGCAGCCCAGCCTCGGCGCCGCAATGATCGAGCCGGTCGCCCGGGACAGCGCGGCCCGCATCCTCCGGTGGACGCGGGGAGAGCAGCCGCTCCTCACGCCGCTCGCCCTCGCCGTCGACCTGCCGAGCGCGCCCGCGCCGGCCGGCCGCCTCGTCCTGTCGCGCGAGCCGCGCGTGCGCGACGCGGTCGTCGCCGGCGGCTCCCGCTTCTACCCCCGCGGGGCGGACACGGCGGGCTTCCTCGTGATCGACGACGACCTGCCCTATCCTCCGGCCGCCGGCGCCGACCTCGTGAAGGCGGGCCACGAGGAGAACTTCCAGGAGCACCTGGGCGACCGCGCCTTCGTCGCGCTCGACCCCGCGGGGCGCATCCCGGCCGACGCGCAGGTCGTCGCGATGGGCGCCGCGCGCGCCGTGCTGGACAATCCGTACGTCTTTGCGAAGCACGTGACGACGCTGCGCGAGACGATCGGCCCCGAGCGCCTCCTCTACCTGCCCGGTTGTGGCCTCCCGCACGAGATCGCGCTCCTCGCCTACTGCGGCGTGGATCTCATCGACGACGCCGCTGCCGTGCTCGCCGCGAGGCAGGGCGCGTATCTCACGCCCGAAGGGCCGATCCCGGCAGCCGCCGCCCGCGACTCGGGCCTGCCCAACGCCACCGACCTCGTCCAGCAGGCCCGCGACGCGGTGCAGCACGAGATCGCCCGCGTGCACGCCGCGATCCGCGCCGGGAAGCTTCGGGAGCTCGTGGAGCAGCGCAGCCGCGCGACGCCCGACCTCGCGGCGCACCTGCGCAGGCTCGACAAGGATCGCTATCACTTCTTCGAGACGCGCGCGCCGCTCCTGCGCGAGGGCCGCGTGTACGCCACGAGCAAGGAGTCGCTCGATCGCCCCGAGATGGTGCGCTTCCGCCGCCGTCTCGCCCGCCGATACCGGAAGCCGACGAGCGCGCGCATCCTCGTCCTTCTTCCCTGCAGCTCGAAGAAGCCCTACGCGCTCTCGAAGACGCATCGCATCCTCTTCAGCGCGCTCGACCGCGTGCGCAACCGCGCGGCCGTCCACGAGGTGGTCCTCACCTCGCCGCTGGGCGTCGTGCCGCGCGAGCTGGAGACCGTGTACCCCGCGGCCCAGTACGACCTGCCCGTCACGGGCCACTGGGACGAGGACGAGAAGCTGATGATCCGCGACGCCGTGACGGCGCTCGTCGAGCGCTCGCGCTACGACGCGATCGTCGTCCACCTGGACGAGGTCGAGATGGAGATCGTCGCGCCGGTGCTGGGCGACTTCCACTACACGAGCGAAGGCGACCCGCTCGCGCCTCACTCGCTGGAGAACCTCGCGAGCACGCTCAACAAGCTCGCCGACGCCGCGCCGCGCGTGGCATGGGGGCAACGCGTGATCGACGACATGTCGAGCCTCGCGCGCTTCCAGTTCGGCGAGGCTGGGCAGGCGCTCCTGGAAGGCGCGGTCGTCCGCGGCAAGATGCCGTTCATGAAGGTGCTCGACGCCGACACGAACGAGCAGCTCGCGATGACGACCGAAGGGCGCGGCTACCTGTCGCTCGCGATCGAAGGCGGACGCCGCATGATGGACGCCGGCATGTACCGCGTCGAGATCGACGACTTCCGCCCCAAGGGGACCATCTTCGCGGTCGGCGTGCGCAGCGCCGACGCGGAGATCGCGCCCGAGGACGAGGTCCTCGTGCACCACGACGGCGAGTTCCGCGGCGTCGGGCGCGCGCTCGTCTCGGGTCTCGAGATGGGGCGGATGACCAAGGGCGCGTGCGTCTCCATGCGGCATACTGCCCCTGCGGCCAAGACCAAGGAGGCGCGCTGATGCACGCGGAACGGAGCAACGCGAACCCGCGCAGCCGCGCGGACATGGGGGTCCGCGGGTCCGCGTCGTTGCGGACGGTGAGCGCATGAGCCACGAGTTCACGCGAGTGAAATTCTACCAGCCGCTCGCGAAGGCCAGCCGCGAAGCCCGCCACCTGACGGTGAAGTCGGGCGACGCGAACCACCCGTCGACCACCTTCACCCAGCCCGACCGCATCGACGGCGAAGAGGTCGTCGCGTTCGTCATCATCCTGCGCACGCGCGGGTGCCGCTGGGCGCTCGGAGGCGGGTGCACGTTCTGCGGCTACGTCAACGACTCGTTCATCCGCAAGATCGAGCCCGCCGAGCTCGTGCAGCAGATGCACAACGCGCTGCGCGACTACAAGGGCGAGCCGGTCCTCAAGATCTACACGAGCGGCTCCTTCCTCGACCCGTACGAGGTCGACGAGGAGACCCAAGCCGCGATCGCGGCGCTCGTCCCCGCGAGCGTCCGGAAGCTCAACATCGAGGCCCAGGCCGTGGACGTGCTTCCCCCTCGTGTCGCCCGCATCCGGGCCGCGGTGCGACCCGAGACGAAGCTCGAGTTCGGGATCGGCCTCGAAAGCGCCAACAAGGTCGTCGCGCGCTATAGCGTGAACAAGGAGTTCTTCCTCGAGGACTACGTGCGCGCGGCCCAGGTCGCGAAGGAGAACGGCGCGTCGCTCAAGTGCTACACGATGGTGAAGCCCCCCTTCCTCACGGAGGAGGAGGCGATCCGCGACTGCGTCGAGACGGCGCGCCTCGCCGGACCCCACAGCAGCACGGTCTCGTTCAACCCGATGAACATCCAGAAGAACACGCTCGTCGAGACGCTCTGGAAGCGCGGCCAGTACCGCCCGCCGTGGCTCTGGAGCGTGGTCGAGGTCCTCGTGCGCGGGAAGGAAGCCTGCCCGCAGACGGTGATGAAGAGCGATCCTGTCGCAGGCGGCAAGCACCGCGGCGCGCACAACTGCGGCAAGTGCGACGAGCACGTGATGAAGGCGATCGGCGCGTTCAGCGTCTCGCAGGACCCGCGCGTCTTCGGAGAGCTCTCGTGCCCCTGCCGCGAGGCGTGGAAGGACCAGCTCGCGGCCGAGGCGTTCTTCCAGGGCGCCTATCCAGAAACGCGCGAGTCGTGGGCCGGCCTCCCCGCGTGAGCGATCGCAGACGCGACGCTGGGAACGCTGCGTCCCGGCCACAAGGGCTTTCCCTGCGAGAGAGCCAAGCGAGCGCCATGGACCAGGACGACGTGCTGCGGAAGAAGGGCGGCGTCACCTCGAGCGACCGTGGGCTCCAGATCTGGGGCGACGAGGAGCTCGGTGACGACGGCGTCGGCACCGGCGGCAGCGGCACCGCCGAGCGCGCCGCGAAGATCGCGCACGGACAGAAGAAGCGGCCCGACGAGGAATGACGCAAGCCGCGCTCGCCGCGCCCTCCGCCGCCGCGCGCGCCCTGGGGCTGCGCTACGTCACGGATCGCGCGCCCGGCATCCGGCGCGTCCCCATCCACGGCCACGTCCGCTACGAGGACGCGCGCGGGCGCGCCGTGAAGGACAAGGCCACGCTCGCGCGCATCAAGGCCCTCGTCATCCCGCCGGCCTGGACGCATGTGTGGATCTGCCCCGACGCGCGCGGCCACATCCAGGCGACGGGGCGCGACGCGCGGGGCCGCAAGCAGTACCGCTACCACGCGGAGTGGCGTCGCGCGCGCGACGAGACGAAGTTCGCCCGCATGCGCGCGTTCGCCCTCGCGCTGCCGCGCATCCGCGCGCGCGTGCGACGCGACCTCGCGCGCAAGGGGCTGCCGCGCGAGAAGGTGCTCGCGACGATCGTGCGCCTCCTCGAGACGACGTACATGCGGGTCGGGAACGACGAGTACCGCAGGGCGAACGGCAGCCACGGGATCACGACGCTCCAGGACCGGCACGCGACGATCCGCGGCGCGAAAGTGACGTTCTCCTTCCGCGGCAAGTCCGGGAAGACGCACGTCATCGACGTCGAGGACAAGCGCCTCGCGCACATCGTGCGACGCTGCCAGGAGCTCCCTGGACAGGAGCTGTTCCAGTACCTCGACGACGACGGCAAGGTCGTGGACGTGGGCAGCGCGGACGTGAACGCGTACCTGCGCGAGATCTCGCGGGAGGACTTCACGGCCAAGGACTTCCGCACGTGGGCCGGGACGGTGCTTGCGGCGATCGCGCTGCGCGAGATGCTCGCGTACGACTCGGAGGCGCAGGCGAAGCGCCAGGTCGTGCGCGCGATCGAGCGCGTGGCGGAGCGCCTCGGGAACACGCCGGCCGTCTGTCGCAAGTGCTACGTCCACCCCGAGGTCCTCGGATCGTACCTGGATGGCACGTTCGCGCAGCTCGCCGCGCGCGAGGCCCGGGCGCAGGCGCGCGCCTCGGGCCTCAAGGCCGAGGAGCGCGCGGTGCTGCGCGTCCTGGGGGCAAGCGCGAGGCCGGGAGCAAGGGCAGGCGCAAGGGGACGAAAGCCGTAGCGTGCGGGCGGGGGCGTTCCCGTTCACGTTCCCTTCTAGAGAGCGACCCCGCCCCAGCAGCGTTCATATAGGGGCCGCGTCTTGGTTCGCGTTGGCGACAGGCGAGGTCGCGCCGTTCCGGCGCGCACATCCCCTGATCCCAGGTCGACACCAGCATGTCCCGACTCCACAGCAAGAGCCGCGGCTCGTCGCGCTCCCGCGCCCCCGCCCGCGAAGAAGCACCCGACTGGCAGCCCCTCGAGAAGGCCGAGATCAAGGACCTCGTCGTGAAGCTCGCCCGCGAGGGCCGCACGGCCGCCTTCATCGGCCTCGTCCTCCGCGACCAGCACGGCGTCCCCAACGTGCGCCTCGCCACCGGCCAGAGCATGACCGAGATCCTCCAGGAGGCGAGCCTCACGCCGCAGATCCCCGAGGACCTCCAGAACCTCATGCGCCGCGCCGTGCACCTGCAGGGCCACCTCGCCACGCACCGCCGCGACCTCCACAACGCGCGCGGCCTGACGCTCATCGAGGCGCGCATCCGCCGCCTCGCCGACTACTACCGCAACGTCGGCAAGCTCCCCGCGGACTGGCGCTACACCGCCGAGACGGCGCAACTTGTCGTCGAGTGAAGACGCCAAGGGCGCCAAGACGGCCAAGGGCGCCAAGTGCTCGGGGCCCGTCCCTTTTCTTCCCATTTTGCTCGCTTAGCAAGAGCCATCGCTGTGTCGCTTGGCGCCCTTGGCCCACTTGGCGCCCTTGGCGACGAAAACCCACACTTCCACTGGAGCCCAGGAAGATTCTATGGGGCGGCCCGGGCTCAGCATCCAGGATGCCGCTGATCGAGGAGGCCCACAAGGCCGCGCGCATCCTCCTCGACCACGCGTACGTCCGCATCGTCGCCCGCGCCGAGCCGGACGCCGCCTGCGCCGCCGCGCTCCTCGCGCACGCGCTGCGGCGCGAGAGCGTCGACTTCCACGTCTCCTGGGCGCGCCGGCTGGATGGGACGACGCTCGCCGCGATCGCGCAGGAGCGGCCGGATTGCGCCGTGGTCATCGGCCTCTCGGGCGACGCCGAGGCGGCCGAGGTGCCGGCGGCGCGCACGCTCCTGCTGGACGCCGCGCCGCCCACGATCGCCGCCGACGCGCTCGTCCACGCCGACGCCTCGCTCGCGGGCCTCGCGCACCTCGTCGCCGCTGGCATCTCGAAGCGCAACGTCGACCTCGCGCCCCTCGCGCTCGCGGGAGCGCTCGCGTCCTGGCGGCACATCGGCGGCTGGAAGGGGCTCGACGCCGAGATCCTCCGCGACGCCGTCGAGAGCGGCGTCGTGCTGCGGGAGGCCGCGCTCGCGCTCCACGGGCCCGGGCTCCTGCAGGCCCTCACCCAGCTCGACGCCCCCTACGTCGCTGGCCTCACCGGTCGCGCGAGGAACGCCAAGAAGCTCGTGACGGACCTGAAGCTGCGCCCCGACGCGCTCCCCGCCTCCCTCGCAGCGGAAGAGTCCCAGCGCCTGGGCGACCTCCTCGCGCTGCGCCTCCTGCAGCAGGGCGCGCCGGACGCCGCGCTCGACGCGCTCTTCCGCCCGACGCTGCGCGGCCTCGCCGGCCCGCACACGGGCCTCGAATGCGGCGAGCTCGCGCGCGCCGCCGAGGCCGCCTGCAGCGCCGGGCGCGCAGGGCTCGCCTTCGCGGCGCTCTGGCCCGACGGCGCGGCCGGAGGCGAGCTCGTCGACATGGCGACCGCCGCGCGCGAGCAGATGGTCCAAGCGCTCGTCGCCGCGGAACGGGACGCGAAACGCGAAGGCCGCCTCCTGGTCGCGACCGCGCCGCACGCGACGATGTGCCGCCCGCTCGCCGACCGGATCGCGCTCGCGCACGCCCACACCGACACGATCGTCGTCGTGCACGCGGAAGACGTCGTCACCCTGCGCTCGTGGGCAGGCGACGCACACCCGATCGCCCAACGCGCCGCGCCCCTCGCGGGCGCGACCGCCGGCGGCGCGGGCGGCATGGCGCACCTGTGGGCCCCCGACGCCACGCGCGCCCTGAAGGCCCTCGTCGAGGCGTCGTCGTGACGCACGAGGCCACGCTCCGGCTGCGCTTCGCGAGCGCGGACGAGGCGCAGCGTATGGCCGCCGCGCTCGCGCCCGACGACGACGGATACCTCCGCGTGCGCGTCGAGGGCGCGCTCCTCGTGCTCGAAGCCGAAGCGGAGGCGCCGCTCGGGCTCCTCCGTACGCTCGACGAAGTGCTCGCGCAGCTCTCTGCCGCGCAGAAGGCTACGCGGATCGCGCGCGGCTGACGAGTTTCCGCGGAAGACGACGATCGCTTCTCTCTTCGCGGAAGCGCGGAAACTCGCCTGACAAGGCCGCAGAGCGATCATCGTTGTCCACGCCTCAGTTTTATACCTCGCTGCATGTTCGCGCACGCATGCAGTTCGACCTCTCCGCGCGCATCGTCCTCTCCGCCGAGGCGGAGGCCGCGAAGGCGGACCTGGAGGCCTACTTCCACGAAGCGAACGCGTCGTTCCTCGCGAGGAACGCCAGCGGGGACGGCGGCGCCGTGCGCCTCGTCGGCATCCAGGGAAAGGAGGTCGCGATCGAGCTCGAGACGACCGGCCGCAGCCGCGCGCACGAGCAGCTCCTGCGCCTGCGCAAGGGGATCGCCGAGCGCGTGGGCAAGAAGCACAAGCTCGGCGTCCGCGACCTTGCGATCGACGGGTACGAGGTCACGTTCGACCTCGAACGGCCCGCGAAGACGCCTTTCACCATTCCCTTCGCGAAGGCGCTGAAGTTCGACGGCACGCAGGTCACGATGGAGCTCGAGGACACGAGCGAGGAGTTCCTCCAGGCGAACTCGGTCGATCGCATGCTGAACCTCGTTCGCGAGAAGGTCGAGCACCAGTACTACGAAGGCAAGACCGAGATGCATCACCTGCTCTACGCCTCAGCCCGCAGGCCCGAGGCTTGGACCAAGGATCCCTCGGAGGTCATGCTGGAGAAGGAGTGGCTCAAGCAGGGTCCGACCAAGGGCAAGTGGTTCTTCCGCGCGCAGGCTGCGCACGTGCTGCGCACGATGGAGCGCATCGCGATCGAGGAGGTCCTCAAGCCGCTGGGCTTCGAGGAGGTCATCATCCCCCACCACGTGTCCCTCGACACGTGGATCCGCACGGGGCATGCGCACGGCGTGCCCAACGAGATCTACTACGTGGTCGAGCCCAAGACGCGCGACCTCGCGGCGTGGGAACGATATCGCGACCTCATGAAGATCACGCGCAGGGTGCCCGAGGACGAGCTGATGAAGAACATCAACGCGCCCGTCGCCGGCATCTGCTACGCCCAGTGCGAGAACGTCTATTGGAGCCTTGGCGGGAAGACCGTCGCGGACGCGAGCCTCCCCATCAAGGTCTTCGACGCGACGGCCGTGTCGAACCGCTACGAGAGCGGCGGCCGCCACGGCATCGAGCGCGTGGATGAGTTCCACCGCATCGAGCCCGTCTACATCGGGACTCGCGAGCACCTTCTGGAGCTGCGCAAGCAGCTGCTCCAGCGCTACATGCACGTCTTCAACGACGTGCTGGAGCTCGAGTGGCGCGTCGCGAGCGTCACGCCCTTCTACATGAGCCACAGCGGCATGGGCGACGTCGCGAGCGCGGAGGGCGAGAAGCGCAAGGAGAAGACCCTGGACGACGCGCCCGAGACGGGCACGCTCGACTTCGAGGCGTGGCTCCCGTACCGCGGCAGCCGCGAGGAGAGCGAATGGCTGGAATTCCAGAACTTGTCCATCGTGGGCAAGAAGTACACCGACGCCTTCAACATCAAGGGGCAGAAGGCCGACCTGTGGACCGGGTGCTCCGGCATCGGGCTCGAGCGCTGGACCGTCGCGTTCCTCGCGCAGAAGGGTCTCGACTTCGACAAGTGGCCCAAGGCGTTCCAGCAGCGCATCGGAAAGATGCCGAAGGGCGTCGAGTTTCTCTAGTCCGACACGCTCACTGGAGTGCACTTTCCGGGCGCGCTTTTTCGGCGCGTTAGCGCCCCGCGCGCAGCGCGGGGTCGGGGCCGTAGGCCGCGGAGCGGCCGGAGCGCCCCGACCGAAAAAGGGTGCTGGGGGAGAAGTACACCGACGCGTTCAACATCAAGGGGCAGAAGGCCGACCTGTGGACCGGATGCTCCGGGATCGGACTCGAGCGGTGGACCGTCGCGTTCCTCGCGCAGAAGGGGCTCGACTTCGACAAGTGGCCCAAGGCGTTCCAGCAGCGCATCGGAAAGATGCCTGCCGGTGTCGAGTTCCTGTAGCTCGACACGTTCCTCGGAGCGATCTGTGGACGGGCTGCTCGGGCATCGACCTCGAGCGCTGGACCGTCGCCTTCCGCGCAGAAAGGATCGGACTTCGACAAGTGGCCCAAGGCGTTCCAGCAGCGCATCGGGAAGATGCCCACGGGGGTCGAGTTCCTCGAAGGGGATGCGCTGTCTTCCTTGCCTTGACGACGCGGACGCGCGGACCCTTGGATGTGCTTCGCGGGGCCCGCGGATCCGCGTTGTTCGGTGCACGAGCGCGCACCTACCGATGGCCCGGCGACAGTGTACAAACCTCGAAGCGTCCGAGCCTGGGGCATGGTCGAACGCCAGGAGAAGAGCGAGCAGAAGAACACGATGGCACAGGACGCCGAGATCACCGAGAAGGACGTCGCCGAGGCGACGGTCGAAGGCCTCTCGAACGAGGAACCGGAGTCCGAGTCCGAATGACGCGAGCGCCCGAGCGCATCCGCGACGACATCCGCGACAAGCCCGAGCCCGTCTCCGAGATCGGCGGCCTCGCGCGGGTGAACGCCACGGGCGAGCCGCCCGAAGGCGCCGCGAAGGCCGAAGTGCTCGACATCGCTTCGGCAAGCGACGCCCCGCATGGCGAATAGGGCGCGAGGGTTTCTTTACCCCCGCCCGCATCCCGCGCACGATGGCGAAGGAAAAGCGCTCCGCGGCCGACCTGGATGCGGAGCTCGCGGCCCTGGAGGCCGAGCTCGCGGCGCTCGAGGGGAAGCCCAAGAAGGCGAAGCCGGCCAAGCCTGAGCCGCCGGCGCCTCCCTTCGACGCGCGCCCGGCCGAGCCCTTGCCCGGCGCGGAAAAAAGAAGCCGCTTCGCGCTGCCGAAGCTCGGAAAGAAGAAGGCGGACGAGCCTGCCCCCTCCTTCGCGCCTGCGCCCGCCGCTCACGCTCCCGAGCCGATGCCCCTTCCGAGCGTGCCGCTCCCCGTGTCCCCCGCCGAAGCGACGCCTCCCGCGCCCAGACCTTCTCCCGCGAACGCGTTCGACATGACCGTTTGGCGGCAGGATGGCGACTCGTGGGTACGCAGCGTGCCGGAGACGCCTGTGCCGGTCGTGCGCCGCGTGCTCGACGACAGCGGCGCCGTCGTGCGCGAGGAGCCGGCCGACCGCCGCGCCGTCGAGGACGTGGGCAGCGTGAAGGCGGAGCGCGGCATCGGGCGCCTGCTGCGGAGGAAGTAAGGTGGTCGACGAGAAGAAGGTCAAGTTCGAGCGCCCGCGCGGCACGCGCGACTTCCGCCCCGAGCAGATGGCGCAGCGCCGCTGGCTGGAAGGATCCTTCCGCGAGACGTTCCGCCGCCACGGATACCGCGAGATCCAGACGCCGACCTTCGAGCACACGGACCTCTTCCGAGCGAAGAGCGGGCCGAACGTCGTGAAGGAGATCTACACGTTCCTCGACAAGGGGGATCGCGAGATCTGCCTGCGCCCCGAGCTCACCGCGCCCGTGCTGCGTTTCTACGTCAACGAGCTCTCCCACGAGCCGAAGCCGTTGAAGCTCTACTACTACGGCCCCTGCTATCGTTATGAGGAGCCGCAGGAAGGGCGCTACCGCGAGTTCTGGCAGTTCGGCCTCGAGCTCATCGGCCCCGAGGGCCCCGCGGCGGACGCCGAGGCCATCGCGGTCGCCGTGGCCGCGCTGCGTGGCGCGGGGCTCCGCAAGTTCACGCTCCACGTCGGCCACATCGGCGTCCTGCGAGCCCTCGTCGACGCCGTGAAGGCCGGCCCGCGAACGCCCGAGATCTTCCGCAAGATCGACAAGGACGCCGACGACCTCGAGGATCTCCTTCGGGAGATCTCTCCGGATGCGGGCCTCGCAGCCGCCATCGCCAGCGTCGCTCGACACAGGAGGACCGTGGACCTGCGCCAAGCCTCCGCGATCGACGCATACTTCGCCGAGGCCGCCTCGATGATCCCTGCGTCCGTCCGGGCAGCGGGCGCGTCGGGCGATGGCGACGTCTTCGACCGAGGACTGCGAGATCTGGAGCAGATCGCCCATCTCCTCGCCGCGCACGGCGTCGAGCGCGCGGAGCTGGATCTCGGCGTCGCCCGCGGTCTCGACTACTACACGGGCACCGTCTTCGAGTTCCACGCGGACGAGCTTGGCGCGCAGTCGCAGATCGGCGGCGGAGGCGCCTACTCGCTCGCCGAGCTCTTCGGCGGCGAGAAGGTCGGAAGCTGCGGCTTCGGCCTCGGGTTCGACCGCATCCTCCTCGCGCTGGAGAAGGAAGGCGCGGTCCCCGCCTCACGCGCGTCCGCGGACGTGTACGTCGCGACGCTGGGGAAGGGCGCGCAGGTCGCGGCCCTCGCGCTCGCGCAAGAGGTGCGCGCGCGCGGCGTGTCGGTGGACGTCGACACGATGGGCCGCGGTCTGGGCAAAGCCTTGCAGCACGCGGCGAAGCTCGGTGCGCGGGTGGCGCTCATCGTGGGCGAGAAGGGGCTCGCGGAGGGCAAGGTCACCGTGCGCGACATGACGAGCGGCGCGCAGGATGACGTCACGCTTGCCGAGGCGCCGGGCGCGATCGAGAAGCGGCTCGCGTGATCAGACGCGGACGCCTGTCACTCGGACCTCCACGTTCCACGCGTGCGCGAGCGACCACGCGACGAACATGTTCCCGCCGCTTGGATCCCCGATCTCGAACGCGCATCGGATCGTCTCACCTTTCGAAGCGCAGGTCCGCGGCAGCTCGCCGAGAAGGAGGCCGTCCCAAGGCGTGACGGTGACGATGCCAGCGCCGACAAAGTGGGTGTTCTCCACGCACCCGTTCACGCAGATCGAGATCGTGCCGCCGAGCAATCTGGGCAGGACGAGCTCGTCCGCGCCAGCATCCGCGCCGACCAGCTGCTTTGGCCATGTGCGCTCATAGAACGTTTCGACGGGCCCGCCGACATGGAAGGCGAACACAAGGCTCGTCTCGCCGGTGTGGAGGTCGGTGGCGGTGATGGAACCCATCATGTCGCCCAGCTTCGGCGTGATCGCGAACGTTCCGTTCCAGGAACCGTCGGCGGCTTGCGAGAGCCTGCCTCCATCACTGCCGTTGATGGTGACCTGGACTTGGGAAATATCGCCGTCGGGGTCCACGATCGAAGCCACATGGACGTCCACGAGGCCGCCGATCCGGTACGCTGCGACGACGCCGGAGAAGGTCGCGTTGCGGTCCCAGACGTCGAACGTGAACGAGGTCCGCACCAAGTGGCCCGCCGAGTCCGTGACGTTCACGATGGCGAGGTGGACGCCCGGTGTCGCGTTCGCGAGCGGGAGTGTCATCGGGCTTGTGCCCTCGAAGGTCGCCGACGTCGAGGCGCCGAGGGCGTAGAGCGTCACGAGCGGCGCCGCCCCCTCGTCATGGACGCTGATGCTTGCCACGAGCGAACGCGTGTCGAGGTCGAAGACGCCGCTCGCGCTCACGAGCGGAGCCAGGTCGAGGACGACCTGGATCGGGGTAGCCTGGACCGATGTGCCATTCGCCGATACGCGAGCACCCAGCTGGTGCGCGCCCGACGAGAAGCCGGACGCGTCGAGCGTCACGTTGATGGTGGGCCCAAGGGGCGACGGCGTGACGACCGCGCTCCGCGCGCCGGCGTCGATGCCATCGAGCGTGACGATGGCCGTGGCGTTCGTGACGGTCGCGGGAAAGTTCTGGAGCCGGATCGTCACGTTGCTGCGTAGCTCGATGGTCGCGCCCGATGCGGGGCTGACGATCGTGGCCGAGGCACCGTCGGCGTGGGCGAGTCCCGGAAATGCCGACGCGACGAGGAGAAGGACGATAGCTGACGCTAGGGTTTGCCGTGTGAGCCTCATGATATCACTCCGCCCAACTCCCGGTGGGCGCTGAAAAAGTCCGGGGTCCGGTCTTAAGTTTTGTGACACTCACGAGTGTGAGGGACAGGGGTCCACCTCGGGTGAGTGCATCTCGATCTCTAGAAGAGTGTTCCTGATCCCTGCTCGGAGCGCGGAAGGGGGGTCTGGAGGGCTCGCCCCCCGGCGGGGTTCGGGGCGGAGCCCCGATCGACGCTATCCGTGTGGAAGGGGGTTCCCGGGCCCCGCCCTCTGCGAGGCGGGGCCCGGTTTTCCCATCGGTCGTTCCCGGGCGAGATCTCCCCGGCAAGGGAGGGGTCGGCCTTCACGCGAAGGTGAACTCCGACATCTCGCTTTCGTGGAGGACTCGGAAGTGGCGCAGACCCATCTCGACGAGGCGTTCCTCCGGGATGGGGCAGTACCAGTTCATCGTCCTGCCGTCACTGTGGGTCCAGGGATCGAGGACGGGCGCGCTCCACGCGTACAGGTGCCGCGTCTGCTGCTCGCCCAGCCAGTTCTCCGTGGTGATGTCATAGGAATATTCGGTGACCTGCGTCTCTTCGCCGTTGGGTGCGGTGACCGTCGGCGTGTTCCCTGTGGGGGTGAGCGTCGCGCCGATGAGCGTCTGGTCATCGGAATCGATGAATGGGTCCGGCGTGACGAATCCCATGCCGGCGGCGTGGCACTCCTCGTGGAGCTCGTCGAAGTGGCTCGGCACCGGAACGATGCCACCGAAGAACTCGCCGGATCCCTGCTCATGGAACTCGCAGGTCACGTTCCCAACGAGCTCCTGGGTGAAGTTCTTGACGCGCTTCTCGAGGACGATGTCCATGGTCAGGAACACGGTGTGTCCTTCGACAAGCTGCTCGGGTCGCAGCATCGAGTCGTTGGTGAAGTACTCACCCGGTGGCTGGATGAGCGCGAGGTCCGTGACCGTGGCGGCCTCCCCGAGGCCGAAGTTCACGATCTCGCCGCCATCGACGTCCGGGATGCCGTTGTCGGCGAGCGCGAACGCGATCGGGATCCCTACCAAGATAGCTACCGCTATCGCAAGCATGCGCAGAGTGACCATGGGTTGTTCCCCTGGCGAGCTGCCCTTCGCTCCGCTCGGAGCTCAGGCGACACAGTCTCGCGTTGCCGCGCGAGAGTTGTGACTCACCGCGGTGACAGACAACGCACAGGGGGATAGTCTCTCTGTGGAGACGGTATCTGTCACCGCGAGGTGCAACACGCTCTGTGGAACCAGCTATTTACCAGCCTTCGGACCGGCCCTTCGGGCCCGGTCCTTCGGCAGGGCTGGGGCTGGGACTCGGGCTGGGGGCGCGCCCGGGCGCGGGCCCGGGGAGGGCGAGTTGAGCGGGCCCCCTCCCCGGACCGCGCCCTCCCTCGACCGCGCCCTCCCTCGACCGCGACCGCGCCCTCCCCGAGCCCGCGTCCTCGTCCGAGCCCTCCGTCACGTTGAAAGCGAGGCGCAGCCTCGCGTTCGAACGTGACGGTGAAGGACCGCGTCGGCCGCGTCCGCTACGTCGCCTTCCGCGTCGAGGGCGGTCCCCTGTCGCGGCCGGCGCTCGCGGGCCTGCTGCCGCCCGTCGCAAAGCTCACGCGCTTCGATGGGACCCACGGCATCGTACGGACCGGGCACCGTGACCGGGATGCGGTGGTCGCCGTCCTCATAGGCCTCGCGCGCGTAGGCGACCGGGAGGTCCGCGTGGAGACGCTCACCACGAGCGGCACGATCAAGGGCGCCGCGCGAGCCTTGCCCGCGTCATCGAGCGCGAGCAGGCGCTCGCCCGCACCGAGGGGCTAGCTTCAAGTACGACTCCCCCGATGCGCGCCCGACAGACGAGCTTCGGAAAAGCGATTTTTCCGAGACGCTGGGCGCCTCTTGCTCCGCAAGACTGCGTATACGCGTCCCCACTCGCCCTCACCCTGACGACAGGAGGAACCGAGACCCTTGCAGCCAGCGCAAATGTACGACCGCGCGATCACCGTCTTCTCGCCCGATGGCCGCCTCTTCCAGGTGGAGTACGCCCGCGAGGCCGTGAAGCGCGGCACCACCACGGTCGGCCTGAAGTTCAAGGACGGCGTCGTCCTCATCGTCGACAAGCGCATCACCTCCCAGCTCATCGAGCCCGCGTCCATCGAGAAGATCTTCAAGATCGACGACACGTCGGCGTCGCGACCTCGGGCCTCGTGGCCGACGCGCGCGTCCTCGTGGACCGCGCCCGCACCGACGCGCAGATGAACCGCGTCACTTACGACGAGAACATCGAGGTCGAGACGCTCGTCAAGAAGATCTGCGATTTCAAGCAGACGTACACGCAGTACGGCGGCGTCCGCCCCTTCGGCACGGCACTCCTCATCGCGGGCAGCGACTCGACCGGCGTCCACCTCTACGAGACGGACCCCTCGGGCGCGCTCATGAGCTACAAGGCGACCGCGATCGGCGCGGGCCGCAGCCAGGTCATGGAGGTCTTCGAGGGCGAGTACCGCCCCGACATCTCCAAGGACGACGCCGTGCAGCTGGGCCTCAAGGCGCTCTACCGCGCCACCGAAGGCAAGCTCAACGCCGGCGCGCTGGAGATCGGCATCGTCGTGAAGGACCACGCGTTCCGCAAGCTCTCCTCCGAGGAGATCAAGGCGTACGCGGACCGCCTTCCCCCGCAGGCGTGAGGTGGCCGGCGTGGTCACGCTCGACGAGGCCGTGACGGCGAAGCTCGACAAGAGCGGGCTAGAGCTCTCCATCCTCGTCGACCCCGAGATCGCGCTCCATTTCCGCGAGGAGAAGGGTGCTATCAAACTCGAGCTCGACGACCTCCTCGCCGTCGAAGGCGTCTTCGTCGGCCAGCCGCGCGACGGCGACAAGGCCTCCGACGAGGAGCTCATGAAAGCGTTCGGCACGAAGGACGTCGTCGAATGCGTCAAGCAGATCCTCCTCAAGGGAGACCTGCAGCTCACGACCGACCAGCGGCGCGCGATGGTCGAGCGCAAGAAGCGCCTCATCATCGAGTACATCGCCAGGAACGCGATCAACCCGCAGACGAAGGCGCCTCACCCGCCCTCGCGCATCGAGAACGCGATGGACGAGGCGCGCATCCACCTGGATCCCTTCAAGTCCGTCGACAAGCAGGTCGAAGAGGTCCTGAAGGCGATCCGCCCGCTCATCCCGATCCGCATCGAGACGGTCGCGATCGCGGTGAAGTTCCCGCCCAACCACGCCGGCAAGGCGATCGCCACGCTCCACGGGTGGGGCGAGATGAAGCAGCAGGCGTGGCAAAGCGACGGGTCGTTCATCTGCATCGTGGAGATCCCCGGCGGCATGCAGACCGAGTTCTTCGACATGCTCAACAAGCGCACCCACGGCGACGTGGAGACGCGCATGGTCAAATCTTCCAATCCGTAGAGTGATATCATGACAGAGACGAGACAGATCGTCGTGCCTGGAGAGGTCGTAGGGACCACCGAGTCCCACGCCCCGGGCCAGAACACGTACCTCGAGGGGCGCAGCATCCGCGCGCTCCGGCTGGGCGTGAAGTCGGTGCGAGGCAACGTCCTCAATGTCATCAGCCTGAACGGGCGCTACGAGCCCGGTCGCGGCGACATGGTGATCGGCACCGCCCAAGAGGCAGGCCCGAGCAACTGGTACATCGACATCGGCGCCGCGAACGACGTCGGCATGCACGTGAACGACGTGCCCTGGCGAGTCGAGTTCGGCGAGACATCGAAGTACATCGCGATCGGCGAGACGGTGCTCCTGAAGATCGTCCACGTGGACGAGATGAAGAAGGCGCAGGTCTCGATGAAGGACCGCCAATGCCGCAAGCTCACGGGCGGGCTCATCTGGGAGGTCGCGCCCACGAAGGTCCCGCGCATCGTCGGCCGCAACGGCTCGATGATCGCGCTCATCAAGGACTACACGAGCGTGCGCATCTTCGTCGGCCAGAACGGCCGCGTCTGGCTCGATGGGGAAGCCGCCGACGTCACGCTCGCGCTCGAAGCGCTCCACAAGATCGAGGCCGAGGCGCACACGACGGGCCTCACCGACCGCATGAAGGCCTGGTTCGAGGACAAGCGCCCCGGCGCCGCCGCGAACAAGAAGCCCGCCGCCGAGGACGAGACGCCCGTCGAAAGCGGCGAGGAATTCAAGCCGCGCCGCGAGCGCCGCGAGCGCCCGCGCATGGAGCGCTCCGAGGAGGAGCCCGTCGACCTCGACCGCGACCGCGAGATGCGCCGCGAGCGCGCCGGAGGCCCGCCCAGCCACGAGCGCCACCACAGCGACCGCCGCGCCGCGCCGCACCACGGCCCGCACGAAGGGCGCCGCGAGCAGCGCGAAGAGCGCGAGCGCCCGCGCCGCAGCGACGAGCGCGACGAGCCCCGCGGACGCAGCGAGGACCGCCCGGCGCGCGACGAGCCCCGCGGCGCACCGCGTCGCTTCGAGGAGCGCCCGCCGCCCCGACGCTCCGAGGAGCGCGAAGAGCGCGCGATCCCGCGCCGCGAAGGCGAACGCCCCCGCCGCTTCGAAGAGGCGCGCGGTGGACGGAGAACCGAGGGCGACGCCGAGCCGCGCTTTGGCGGCGAGCGCCCCGCGCGCCCGAGGCGCGACGAGCCCCGCAGCGCCCCCCGGCGCGAGGCCGACGCCGAGCCGCAGTTCGGCGGTGCGCGCGCGGCGCCGCGTCGCTTCGAGGAGCCGCAGTTCGGCGGCGAGCGCGCAGCGCGCCCGATGCGCGAGGACCGTCCGGCGCCGCGCCGCTTCGAGGACGAGGAACGCCCCGCCCGCCCTGCGCCTCGGCGGTTCGAGGACGAGGATCGCCGCGCGCGCCCGATGCGCGAGGACCGCCCGGCGCCGCGCCGCTTCGAGGACGAGGATCGCCCTGCGCGCCCGATGCGCGACGAGCCCCGCAGCGCCATGAGGCGCGAGGGGGACGCCGAAGCGCAATTCGGCGGTGCTCGCGCCCCGCCGCGCCGCTTCGACGAGGAGCGTCCGCGCCCCAAGGCGCGCTTCGATGACGATGACGACCGCCCGGCGCCCAAGCCGCGGTTCGAAGAGCCCCGCAGCGGCCGCGGCCGCGAGGGCGACGCCGAACCTGCCTTCGGCGGCGAGCGCGCGCGGCCCAAGCCGCGCTTCGACGATGAAGCGGATGAGCGCGCGCCGGTGCGCAAGCCCCGCTTTCCCGACGAGCCAGCTGGCTCGGCCCCCCGGAGCACGCGCTTCGGGGACGATGACGAAGAGAGCGACGACCGCCCCTCGGGCCGCGAAGAGCGCGGCGGAGGCGACGGCGGGTCGCGACGACGACGCGGCGGGCGCGGACGCGGCCGCGGCAACAGGAGTGATTGAACATGGGTGGAAAGAAGCCCGAAGGAATGATCCTCATCAACGACCAGGGGCTGCGCGCCGACGGCCGCCGCCCCGACCAGCTCAGGAACCTGAAGATCGAGGCCGGCGTGCTCAAGCAGGCCGATGGCTCGTGCTATCTCGAGTGGGGCGGCAACAAGGTGCTCGCGGCCGTGTACGGCCCGCGCGAGTGCCACCCGCGCCACGACCAGGACCCGACGCAGGCGCGCGTCCGCGTGCGCTACAACATGGCGGCGTTTTCCGTCAGTGACCGAAAACGCCCTGGCCCCGACCGCCGCTCCCAGGAGATCTCGAAGATCAGCTCCGAGGCGCTCGCGCACGTCGTCCTCACGAACCTGTACCCGAAGAACGCGATCGACGTGTTCATCGAGATCCTCGAGGCCGAAGCCGGCACTCGCTGCGCCGGCGTCACCGCCGCCGCGGTCGCGCTCGCCGACGCGGGCATCCCGATGCGCGGCATGGTGACCGCGGTCGCCGCGGGCAAGGTCGACGGCAAGGTCTGCCTCGACCTCTCGCGCGAAGAGGACAACTACGGCGAGACGGATTTCCCGGTCGCGTACGTGGCAGGCTCCCACGAGATCGTGCTCCTCCAGCAGGATGGCCACTTCTCGCCCGAAGAGATCACCGAAGCGCTCGTCCTCACGCAGAAGGCGAGCGACGAGATCTACGAGCTGCAAAAGGCCGCGCTCCTGCGCAAGTACCAGGACATGGCCACTGCGGGATCGGACGAGGGCGAAGGCGAGGGCGCGAAGGCCGAGGCCGAGCCGGAGTCCGAGCCGGCCCCCGCCCCCGAAACGGTCCACGAGGAGGTGTTCTGAGATGGGCGACGACGTCATCGCGGAGATCAAGCGCGACTACCTGACCCAGCTCGCCAAGGACGGCAAGCGCCACGACGGCCGCGGCTTCGACGAGTTCCGCCCGGTGAACATCCGCACGCGCTACATCCAGCAGGCGGAAGGCAGCGCGCGCGTCCAGCTCGGAGGCACCGACGTCGTCGTCGGCATCAAGCTCCAGCAGGGCACGCCCTACCCCGATGCGCCCAACGACGGCACGCTCACCACGAGCGCCGAGCTGCGCCCGATGGCGACGTCCGACTTCGAGGTCGGTCCTCCCTCGCCCGAGAGCATCGAGGTCGCGCGCGTCGTCGACCGCGGCATCCGCGAGTCGAAGTGCATCGACTTCGCCAAGCTCTGCATCAAGCCCAAGGAGAAGATCTGGATGACGTGGCTCGACATGCACGCCGTCGACTACGACGGCAACCTGTTCGACGCCGCGAGCCTCGGCTGCATCGCCGCGCTCATGACGGCGAACGTGCCCGCGAGCAAGGTCACCGGCATCGAAGGCGTCGGCCCCATGCAGGACTTCCCGATGCCCATCAAGGACCTGCCCATCATGGTCACGGCCGTGAAGCTGGGCGGCCAGCTCCTCTTCGACCCCACGAGCGTCGAAGAGAAGGTCGGCGGGCCGCGCCTGTCCACGTCGTTCGATCGCCAAGGCAACATCCGCGCCATGCAGAAGGGCCTCGGCGGCGCCTTCACCGCGGACGAGGTCAAGGAGATCGTGCGCCGCGGCGGCGAGCGCGCGGCCGAGCTGCGGCAGATCGTCGAGAAGTCCATCTGAGCCTGCCGCCCAGACGGACTTCGATCGAAGGGCGCTACGCGCCCGCCTTTTCCATTTCTTTCGCGCGATAGCGAAGGCATTCAAGCCGATGAGGGACAACATGCTCTCGATGGGACTCCGAGGCTGGGGCATCGCGCTCCTCTTCATTGGGCTCTTGACCGTGGGCGCGGGCGTGCTGGGCGTGCTCGAAGGACGGCACCTGTGGGTCGACGCGAACGCGCGCTGCGTGGGCTCCACGGACGAATTCTGCGGCGCGGGACAGACGCTCGTCGCGTCCATCCTCATCGGGCTCTCGCCGTTGGGCTCGCTCCTGGGTCTCCTCGCCATGCTCGCAGGCGGCGCGCTCCTTGCGCTTCGCGCCTGGCTCCATCGCAGCGGCGCCCGCGACGTACTGCGCGTGACAGGCCTCGACTGAGCCCTTTCCGCCCGGCGAATCGTTAAATAGGGCAAGCAGCTTCGCAGCGGCTGTTCCGCCCTTTCCGGGAGGGTCTCTCTCATGTCGCTTCGCACGAAGAAGGTCAAGTCGGTCGGTCGCTTCGGTCCGCGCTACGGTGTCCGCATCCGACGCCGGATCCGAGAGATCGAATCGCGCCAGAAGGGCTGGCACGAGTGCCCCGCCTGCGCCGCGCCCCGAGTCAAGCGCGCCGGCACCTCCATCTGGGAGTGCCGCAAGTGCGGCCACAAGTTCGCCGGCGGCGCCTACTTCCCCCGCACCCCCGCCTTCAACGCGAACGAGCGCGTGCTCAAGGAAGTCGCCATGGGCCTCACCCCGACCATCGCCGAGACGCCGGCCGAGGAGTGATCGCGTGGACTACCGCTGCGGCAAATGCCGTCGCAACGTCGAATTCGACACGAACAACATCGGCATGCGCTGCCCCTACTGCGGCTCCAAGGTGTTCTACAAGGAACGCCCCACCGTCGCGAAGCGCGTGTTCTCGCGCTGAATGGGGGGTTCGGGGGGCTCGCCCCCCGACGTTCTCATGCACGAAGCCACTCTCGTTTTTCGATATCCTTCCGACATAGCTGCCGCGCTCATGGGCGCGCTCGCGCCGGAGGCGGACCATTCCGAAGTGCCGAAGACGCGCGCCGCTGTTCGGGCCGACGACAGCGCGCTCGTCGTCGAGCTGCGCGCCGACGACCTCGCGGCGCTGCGCGCCGCGGTGAACTCGTACGCGCGGTGGGTCGAAGCGGGGGCGCGGGCCGCCGCGAGCGGCGCCACCCGGGACCCGCCTGGGGGACACCCGGGTCCCGCCTGAGTGGACACCCGTCGGGCAAAGAGGCGGGGAATCAAGTTATCACCCCCGCGAACAACCACGGGCCGATGCTCAGCCTCGATTTGATCGACATCGTTCGCGCCTGCCGTCGAAGCCGGATCAAGACGCGCATCTTCGCGGCCCTCGTCGACGCGGAGATGCTTCTTGTTGGCGAGCTCGCTGACGCGGCCGCCACGAGTCCCGGCCGTGTCCAGGCGGCGATGTTCGGCGACGGCGATGAGTTCTCGTTCGAGAGCGCGCTTGTGAGCCTGGGGGTCACGCGCGTGCGTCGTACGCCGCGGGGACTCGCGTTCGAGATCACCCATGTCGGGCGCGCGGCGTGGCCTCACGTGCAAGCCCGCACGCCGCGAGGGCGGCGGCCGGCGCGTCCCGGGTGAATCCCGGGTGCCCCACAGGCGGGACCCGCCTGGGTGGACTCTCGCCCGCAACGTTCTTCAAGAGCCCCCATCTTCGCCCGCCCCATGGCCGGCCAGCTTCCGCCGCAGATCCAGAATCAGCTTGCGCAGCTTCAGGAGCTGCAGCAGCAGGCGCAGGTCGTGGTGCAGCAGCGTCAGCAGTTGGAGCTGCAGGTGCGCGAGATCGAGCGGACGTTGGAGGAGCTCGCGAAGGTGGCGCCCGGCGCGCCGCTCTTTCGCTCCGTGGGTTCGCTTCTTGTGTCGGTGCAGGATCGTGCGAAGCTCGAGGCGGACCTGAAGGACCAGCAGGAGACGATGACGGTCCGGCTGGAGTCTGCGAAGCGTCAGGAGCAGCGCCTGCGCGAGCGCGTCACGGCGCTGCAGACGGAGCTGCAGGCCGCGTTGGGCGGGCGCTGAATCGCGCGGCTGATATCGTCGCTGTCGACGATGGCCGACGCGGTCATCGTCCTCCAACAGCGTCACCAGAAGGGTTTTGTTGCGTTGTCTCCAGCGGGCGTCGTTGCCATCGCATTTCTTCGGGCGTTTTCTCAGGGGGCGCCATGTCGCGTCCGATTCCCAGCGCTTAAATAGGGTCGGACGAATCCGCGCGGTTGACGTCCGGCCGTTGCCGCCGGGTGATGGGGATCTTCGCATGTCCGACGGCCGCACCACGCGCCTCGCTGCTTTGCTCGTGCTGTTGGTGCTTGCGCCTACCGCCTTGGCCGCGACGCCCACCACGACGAAGACTTCCGCTGACGGGACGGATGGGCAGGAGATCACGGATCTTGCGATCGATCCCTCCGGCCAGTATGCCGCGACGGTGGTCGCGTTCGATTCCACGAAGAGCTCGGCGACGGGGGGTCTTCTCGGGCAGACCCCGGCCGGGAACCTGCACAAGGACATCTACATCTGCGACCACGGCACGACGGACCGGTCGGGCTCGGGGACGGGTTGCCGCGGCCTTCGCCAGTCGATCGGCCCCCTGGACACGATCACGCCGAACTACGCCCAGCATGTCGATGCGACGCTGGCGGATCGTCAGGGGAAGTATGTCGTCGGCGGGCCGGACGAGAGGATCACGCTCTGGCAGCACACGTCGGACCAGGCGGTGTGGACCGCGAGCGCGGACGATGCGCAGAAGGTCCTCAACGTGAGCATCGCGCCCGACGCGTCGCGCATCGTCGCGGCGGTGGGCGCGACGAACCCTGCCACTCCAAGCAAGATCGAGGTGCGCAAGGGCTCGGACGGATCGCAGATCTGGAACCTTACCCTGCAGAACGCGGCGCACGCCTCCGTCCGCCCGACGAGCCTCGATTACGCGCGCTCGGGGAACGTCCTCGCGATCGGCACGAACGATGGCATCCTTCTCGTCGATCCCTCTGGCTCCGCTCCCACGGGCGACCTGGGCGGGATCCCGCAGGCGCAGTCCGTGGGCCGCGTCGTCCTGTCGGGCGATGGCCAGAGCGTCGCGGCCGCCGCCTCGAACGGCGTCTTCTTCGCGCACGTGACGCTTGGCCCGAAGCCCAGCGTCGTCACGAACGCGGTGTTCAACCGCGGCTTCGGCGAGGCGGCGCAGGACGTCGCGATGTCGCTCGATGGCTCACGCTTCGCCGCCGCTGCGGGCAACAAGGTCTACTTCTTCCGCGCGCTCGACACGAGCGCCATCGCGGAGCCCATCGGCGACGCGTACGACGCGGGCGCCCGCGTCTCGAGCCTCGCGTACGACGACAAGGGCACGTTCCTCGTCGCGACGGCGGGGAACAACGTGTTCGCGTTCGGGCCCAACAAGAACACGCCCCTCTGGAGCTTCGACGCGACGCAGACGGCGTTCGGCGCGCTCGATGGGCCGCTGCGCAAGGTCGTCGTCTCCGACGACGCGCAGCGCGTCATCGTCGCGGGCCGCACGAAGATGATGGCGTACGGGAACGTGCTCGGCGTCACCGCGAGCCTCGCCTCGCCCACCGGCTCCGCCTCCATCGCTCCGACACAGACCGTCGCGGTCGCGCTCACGGTGAAGAACACGGGGAGCCTCAGCGACAACTACAGCTTCATCGTGGACGCGCCGGTCCTCTGGAGCGCGACGACGATCCCCGACCTGCGCCTCGATCCGGAGGAGTCGAAGGAGCTTCGCTTCAACGTCACCGCGCCCGCCGGCGAAGCGCCCGGCGTGAAGAGCGTCGCCGTGCGCGTGCGTTCGCAGGTCGCGGAGGACCTGGCCGCGCGGCGCAACGTCGCGCCCAAGGGGAGCGATCCCGTCTCGTTCACGTTCACGATCCCAAGGAGCGTCGTCCTCAACGTGAGCGCGCCCGACGATCGCCTCCTGCTGCGCCAGGGTGGCGAGCAGACGGTCGTCGTCACGCTTCGCAACGAAGGCAACGCGGAAGGCGTCGTGAACCTCAGCACGCGCCAGGAGCTCACCCGCGGCGCGTCGTGGAGCATCGCCTTCGAAGGCGGCGACCAGGTGCGCGTGCCCGCGTCCTCCTCCGTGAACGTCAACATGCTCGTGACGGCGCCCAGCGACGCCGGCTCGGGCGATCGCAACATCATCACGATCCGCGCGCGCGAAGGGGACGCCGTCGACGCGACCGACCAGGTGATCGCGTACGTGAACGCGCAGTTCGGCGCCGAGCTCCGCACGAACCAGACGAGCTGGGAGTTCTACCCCGGACAGACGCAGAGCATCAAGCTCAACGTCACGAACGTCGGCAACACCGACGACATCTACAACCTCACGCAGAGCATCACCCCCGCGAGCGTCGCGAGCGACTGGCGCGTCACCATCGAGAGCGAGCAGGTGAGCGTCGCGCGCGGGCAGACGAAGCAGGTGCTCGTCACGGTGAAGGCCGTCGCGAGCGACGCACGCGAGGCGAGCCTCGTCCTCAAGGCGATCTCGCAGAGCTCGCCCGACAAGACCGAGAAGACGCTCCCGCTCTCCCTCCTCACGGTCCCGCGCCCGCCCACCGAGCCCACGAAGAAGGGGCTCCTCCCGGGCCCCGAGCTCTTCCTTGTGCTGGGTGCCATCGCGCTCCTGGCGCTCGCGCGCCGCGGGGGCCGCCGATGAAGCGGGCCCTGATCCTCGCGGCGATCCTCCTCCTGCCGCTCCTGCCGGGCGCGGACGCGGCCGGCCCCGAGCCGCGCCCGTGGTCCGCGTACAACGCGGTGAGCGACGTCGTCGACCTCGCGATGGCCGCGGACGCGGGCGCGATCGCGGCGGCGCTGGGCGCCTCGAGCGCCAGCGCGACCTCGCCCAACCCCGCGATCCCCAACCCCCGCGCGCCCGCGCCTTGCGCGCAGGACCCCGGGCTTCCCGCGCCCCCGCCGACGGTGGGCGCGTGCGGCGACCTCGCGATCCTCGAGTTCGAGACGGGCTTCGCACGGAACGGATCCTTCCTCGCGCCCAACCCGCTGGGCCGCACGCACGTCGCCGTCTCCCGCGACGGCAGCGCGATCGCCTCCGTGGGGATCGACGGCGCGACACCGACGAGCCGCTCGCTCCACCTGCGCTACATGCGCATCACGCCCGGGACGAACTGGACCTCCGGAACGCCCTACGAGCGCGACGTCAGCCTTCCCGCGACCGCCGTCCCGGTGGGCCTGACGCTCAGCGACGACGGTCGCCGCGTCGCGCTCCTTGCCGGCGAAGGGACGAACTACGTTCTGCGCGGGTACGCGTTCGGCTCGACGCTCGACAGCGCCTTCGAGATCCGCGCGCCCGGCACGCCGCGCGCGCTCGCCACCGCGGGCGACATGTCGCGCGTCCTCCTCGCGGGCCAGTTCCCCGAGGGCAACTTCACCTACGGCGGCGCGTTCATCGTGCCCTTCGCGCAGGGCGAGCCGCTCTCGAGCTTCTTCGACCGCGCGGCCAACAACACGGACGTCGTCTCCGCCGCGCTCTCGCGCGACGGGATGACCGGCGTGCTTGGCGCCGCCGACGGCCGCGTCCACGTCTTCCACGAGGGCACGCTCGCGGCGCCGATGGCGCTCAAGGTCGGCACGGGTCCCGTCGGCAACCTCACGATCTCCGAGGACGGCGGCCGCGCCGCCGCCTCGACCGGGATGACGCTCGCGAACCTCGCCATCGCCGACGCGCCCACGATCGCGTGGAACGCGACCCTCACCGGCCAGAACGTCACCGGCCTCGCGATGAACCGCACGGGCGGCCTTCTCCTCGCCGCGACCTCGGGCACGGGCGGCGCCGTGTCCGCCTTCGACGAGAGCGACAACGCGCCGCTCTGGAGCCTGCCCGGAGACTCGCGCGGCGTCGCGATCGACAGCGCCGGCACGCGCCTCGCGTTCGCGCAACGCTCGACCATCGGCGCGGCGCGCATCCCGCGCGCGCTCACGATGGACCTCGCCGGCGCCGACAAGAAGGTCGCGCCCCCGCAGACGATCGCGCTCCCTGGCAGCCACACCTTCGAGGTGACCGTGCGCAACGACGGCGCGGCCACCGAGCGCGTCGTCTTTGCGGACGGAGCGCCCGAGGTCACGCTCACCACCTCGCCCGCGCAGGTGAGCGTCCGTCCAGGCCAGATCGCGCGCGTCAACCTCACCGTCACCGTCGACCAGCCGCTCCCCGGCCCGCGCGTGTTCAACGTGAGCGCGCGCGCCGTCACGAGCGGGATCGTGGACAATGTGACGCTCAGCATCGTCCCCAAGCCCACGCTCGACGTGAAGCTCCAGCTCAACGACTCCGACGTCCTCGCGCAGCCGGGCGCGCCCGCGGAGATCCTCGTCACGATCGTGAACAACGGCACGAGCGACGCCGACGTCGCGCTGCGCGTCGACCAGACGCCCTCCGCGGCGCCAGACTGGGGCGTCCAGCTCTCCGAGAGCGCGTTCCAGGCCCTGCGCGGCACGCGCACGAGCGTCCGCGTCAGCGTCACGCCGCCGCCGCAGGTCGCGAACGGCACCTCGACCCTGCTGAAGTTCACGCTGCAAGGCACGGACATCTTCGACACGGCGACCGTCACGTTCCGCGTGAACCCCGACCTCAAGGTGGACGTGAACGCGAGCGGCTCGACGAAGTTCATCGAGCCCGGGAAGCGCGGCTTCTACAACGTGACCGTCACGAACACCGGCTCCCTGCCGCGCGCGTTCCTCGTGTTCTACACGATCACGGAGACGAACGGCCGCAGCTGGGCCGTCGACATGCAGTCGGAGACGCTGCGCCTCGAGCCCAACGCGAAGCGCGTCTTCCCCGTCGCGATCATCGCGCCCGGCGACGCGCAGCCCACCGAGCACGTGAGCGTCGTCGTCTCCGCGAAGAGCATCCCCGAGCAGGCCAACGAGCTCGTCGTGCAGGACAACGTCACGCTCTCCGGCGTCGCGGTGGCCCTGAAGATCCCGACGCCCTCGACCACGCCCAACGGGCTGCCGTTCCTCGCGCCTGGCGCCATCGTCGCCGTCACTCTCTTCGCCGCGGTCCTCCTCCGGAGGCGCGATCCATGAAACCCCGACACCTGGTGTATCCCTTGACGACCCGGACCCGACTCCTTGCCGTGACCATGGCTGCGCTCATGCTCGCCTCCAGCGTGGTCATCTTCGCCCCGGCCGCGATCGCCCAGGACGGCGTCCCCACGCGCCCGACGGTGATCTTCGAGCCGATCCCCAACCTGCGCCAGTTCCTCTACCCCCACTTCGCGAACATCGGCGGACGCCCGGATTCAGCGGGCGTCCAGCCCGACTGCCCCAGCGCCGCCAGCACGGCCGCGCACGCGCTCACCCTCGATCCGGCGGATGGCGGCGGGACCCTCCAAGCGCGCCAGCCGTGCACGTTCACGCCTGGGAACTCCGTCGAGTTCACGACGGCGGCGAGCGGCCTCAACCCGAACCGCCGCATCAACTTCACGGGCAACAACTCCTTCGCCTACCACCACGCGGGCGTCGTCCCGGACGGCGTCGTCCTCACCGTCGACCTCCGATCCGAGGGGACGACCATCGCGTCCGGCCGAGTCGTCGGCGCGAACGACGACAGCGGACGCCCCCTCGACGTCTACGACGTCACGCTCAACCTCGCCGGCAACGGCGCGACCACCGGCCGCCAGTTCGCCGACGCCAACAAGCCCCTCATCCTCGCCATCAGCTCCGCCGGCCCGTCGCCCACGATCCCGCTGGACGCGGTGTCCCCTTCGACGTGGCGCCTCAACGACAACGCGAGCTGGCTCGAGGTGCGCGGCGACGACATCGTGCGCGCCGCCTCCTGGATCACGGACGAGAAGAACGTCATCAGGTCGCTCTTCACGCCGATCGCGAACGATTCGCTCCTCCCCTCCGACAAGGACCGCCGCGTCGTCGGCCACTTCGCGCTGCAGAGCGCGCTCGGCATCACGGACGCCTCGCGCGGAGCGGCGCCCCAGTTCAGCATCCTCCTCGATGGCCACGTGCGGGAGCTTGGCGCCGGCGGCGTCACGGTCCTCACGGGCGTGGAGAACACGAGCGCGTCCGTCACCGCGCTCGGCCTCGTCGTGTGGTCGTTCCCCGCCTCGAGCGTGAACTACCGCGGCTTCCCCGCCGGCGAATACACCGTCCACGTCGAGAAGTCGCACCACCAGGGCGCGCCGATCAACCGCGCGGTCGATCCGAAGTTCAGCATCGCCGCGCAGAGCGTGCGCCTCGATCCCTTCGCGGACTCCCGCATCGCGGGCCTCCTCGAGACGCAGGCGCACTCCGTGCAGCCGGGCTCCTCGACGACGTACCTCCTCATGGTCAACAACACGGGCGCCGTGAACGACACGTTCACGATCAACCTCAGCGCGCCCAACGCGCCCAGCGGCTGGGGCGCGACGGTCGCGGGCCCCGACGTGCTCGCGCGCCGCATCAGCGTGCCCGCGCACGAGAGCCGCGTGCTCACCGTCACCGTGAACGCGCCCTTCTCTGCGACGGGCGAGGTCATCCACCTCGTGAACGTGACGAGCACGCTGGACCCCGGCGCCCGCTCGCGCGACCTCACGCTCGTGACGACCGTGCGGGGCGACCTCGTGCGCGACCTCGGCATCGTCTTCCTCGCGCGCTCGACCACCGTCGAGCCGGGTGTCGCCTCGACGTTCCCCGTCTATCTCTGGAACCGCGGCACGCGCGTCGCGAACGCGAGCCTCGAGATCAGCGAGACGCCCGCGAAGGACTGGGAGATCGACTTCACGCAAGGCACGGCGAACGTGGATCGCCTCGTCCTCTCCAGCATCCAGCCGGGCGACATCGCCGAGGCGACGCTCCGCGTCACCGGCCCGCTCGCGACGACGCAGCCGACGCACCCGATCACGATCAACGCCACGCTCCTCGACGTCGCCGGCGTCAGCACCGACCGCGCGATCACGTTCGCGCTCGAAGCGCGCCCCGGCGTCTCGCTCACCGTGCTCACCAACGTCGGCGCCCACGAGCACATCGCCGAGCTGTCGCACACGGTGGACGTCACGCAGGCCGGCACCGCCGCTGGACAGCAGCCACAGGCGCCGACCTCGCAGCCCACCTGCGACGTGGACCCGTCGGGCCTCTTTGGCAGCGCGTGCCAGATCGACGGGCTCGATGGCCTCTGGTACCGCGTCTGGGTCTCCAACACCGGTCGCGTCACCGACACGTTCGACCTCACGGCCGACTCGTTCGTGAGCAACTGCCAGACGCCGACCCCGTCGAGCCCCCGCGCGCCGCCCGTGTTCCCGAACGCGACCGACGGGCTGGGCGTCGGCGGCTTCGGCTTCTACTTCCGCGGCCCGAGCGGCGGCTTCACCGGCCTCTCGCGCCTCGTCGACCTCCCCGCCGGCAACACCTCCGAGGTCTACCTCTGGGTGCCCGTCCACGACGAGCAGGGCCCGTGCGAGACGACCGATGGCTCCACGACGGAGACGTTCGACTTCGTCATCCAGGCCAAGGGCGCCGCCGGCTCGATCGCACGCGCCGGCATCAGCGCCAAGGCGCGCGACGGGCTCGACACGAACGCGGACGGCAGCAACGGCGTCTACCTCGAAGGCGTCGCGCGCGAGAGCGGCTACAGCAGCACGCGCCCGTACGTCGACATCTCCAACGCCGCGAAGCGCACCGTCGTCGCGAGCGTCCAGCCCGGCGGGAAGACCACGTACTACGTGCGCATGACCCACCTCGCGGACTGGGGCGAATACACGGGCACCGAGAACACGCCCCGCAAGCACGAGAACGACCTCAAGATCTCGCTCCTTGGCGTGAAGTACGACGAGGGATGGAACGTGAGCATCCGCCCCGTCCTCGACTCCAGCGTGAACACGCTCGAGCTCAACCCGTATGGCAACGAGTACAACTTCACGAACGTCAACCTCGCGAGCGGCACGACGCCCGCGCCGCGCGAAGGATGGTTCGACCGCGAGCTGGAGGTCGTCGTCACGGCCCCGAGCATCGCGAACGGCACCGCCGTCGCGGGCCTGCGCCACGAGTTCCAGATCCTCGCCGAGACGAACCGCACGAACGAGCGCTCGACGCTGGGCATCGCGACGATCGTCGGCAACCTCGCCGACGTGAAGGTCACGGCGAACCAGACCACCATCTCCGCGCACGCAGGGAAGGCCGCGCCGTTCCTCCTCACCGTCTCCAACGAAGGCAGCTCCGCGTCCGACGTCACGCTGCGCGCCTCGATGGCCGACGGCGTCACGGGCGCGTGGCAGGTCAACCCCAACGCACAGCGCTTCCCGCTCGCGCCGTTCAAGAACCGCACCATCGCGCTCCTCGTCACTCCGCCCGCGGGCGCGACGCAGGGGGCGCGCGGCGACGTGAACGTCGCGGTCGAATACGCGCGCGACCCGCTGCAGCCCAACAAGACGAACACGACGACGCTGCGCCTCACGGCCGACGTCGTCGGCCCGAGCGCGCTGCAGCTATCGACCTCTTCGACC
>DATLCC010000018.1:0-38139 GCA_035526585.1 Thermoplasmatota archaeon
TGGGCGGCGACGAGGCGATCCGCGTGATCGCGCGCGCGATGGTCGAGCCCGACAGCGCGCTCATCCGCCACGAGGCCGCGTATGTCCTGGGGCAGATGCAGGGGAACGCCGCGATCCCGTACCTGGAGAAGCAGCTCCTCCACGATCCAAGCCCCATGGTGCGCCACGAAGCGGCCGAAGCGCTGGGGAACATGTGGGACGCGCTCGACCGCGTGATCCCGATCCTCGAGCGGGCCAAGGTGCACGACAAGGCGCAGGAGGTACGGGAAAGCTGCGAGGTCGCGCTCGACAACCTGGCCTACCTGAGGGACCCTACGCAGTTCGATTGATTCTATTCTCTCGACGAGGCTTGGCACGCCGCCCGAGGCGACCGAGGAGGCTGCTACCCCGACAATTAGATACACTGGGGGGGGGTCTCTGGCGGTCGAGGTACAAGATGCTTCGACCTGTGCTGCTGGCAATGCTCTTCGCCATTGGAACGACTTCCTTTTTCGTTGGCTCCGCAAGCGCGGAATGCAGCGGCGTCGGTGAAGTGCCACTGGAGTGGTGCTATTGCGTCGATGAATTCGGTAGCAACTGCGGCGACAAAGGCTGCATCGCTACGACCGGTCCAGGAACGAACCAAGATCTCGTCCACGTCCTCTGTCGAACAACCTGAGGCGAGCACGCGATGACCACTGGAGCGAGTGCGATCGTAGGCCTCCTGGCAGTGATAGCGATGAGCGGCTGCCTTGGTAGCTCTCATGATACCCCCGATCCCCCGGTGGCCGCGGTCTCACCTCTCTTGGAGCAAGGCGAATGGGAACCCATTCCCTCTGCGGGCGGAGGCGGCTATGCACTTACTTCCAGCTCGCGACAGCTCTTCGGCAGCCGGCCCGCGAACTTCACGGGGCTCATCGTAGAGCTCCTTCCGGATGTCGCGGCCGCGCCGCCGGCCGTCGTCTACCAGTTCACTCTCACCGCCGACGGTGGCCCCATCAACGAGACGCATGCGCCCGACGAGCGTGGCGTCTTCGTCGTCACGGTGGGTCCCGACGAGTGGACTGGCCAGCCGCTTTCCGTGTACTACAACGCAGAGGGGAAGAGCGCCCCGAACGTGGCTCCCACGCGGAACATCCGATACACGACCACACTTTTCACGGGCAGCGAGCCGGATTGGACCGTGCGCAACCTCGATCCGTAGGTGAAAGCGGACGCGTCCCTACCTTCGCTCGCGCGCCCCGGCGCGCCCGAGCCGCGCGAAATTTTCTGCGGAAAATCCCGCGCCCGACGGCGGCTAGGATCGGAGTGGCGGGGATGTCTTAGGCCCCCGCGAGCACAACGAGCATCTTTCAAGGCTGGAGCACCAAGAAAGTTTCGGTCTGGCCGAGCAACCAGCCCGCTCGGTCATCCTTGCCAGAAGACGCGAGAAATCTTCGCCAGAAAATCTCGAGCTTTCAGCGACAAGGGGCCAACAGTTGCAACGCGGCTTGCGCGCTCGCGCCCGACACGGGGCTGCTACACTCTCGCGAGAGATGACTAACCCGCAGCGTCGCTTCGGGTCGGCATGCGAGGATACGCAGCGTCGCTGCTGGCCGCCTTTCTCCTCCTGCCCTTGGTGGCCGCGGCCCCCCTCGTGCAGCAGGGCACGACGCCGGCGCTCGGCGTGCCTCAGGCCCCGCAGCTCTACTGCGTGATCCATTACGAGGTGGCGGGAGCGCAGCGGTGCGACGTCTTTGGCGCGGCGCGCGACGTGGGCGAAGTGCGCATCCTGATCGAAGGGGCCGCGGGCGGCAACGCGTACTTCCTTCTCGACGATGTCTCGAAGACGCCCACGCAGCAGGTCGCCTTCGGCACGTGCCCCAACCAGTGCCGGTTCACGTTCCCGCCCGCGACCTCACCGCGGCTCGCCCTGTATCTGTACACGAGCGGCGGCGCACGCACCACCATCGTGGGCGAGCTCGCGACGGCGCCCGAGACGCTGCTCTAGAGCGTCCGCGTCCGCGCCCACTCGTTCAACGCGCGCAGATGCTCCCTCGCCGGCGAGGCCGGCAGCGCATGGAGCGCCTCGTCCGCGCGCTTCGCGTACGCGTCGCGCAGCTTCTCGGCCGCTGCGATCGCGCCGCTCGCGCGCAGCACGTCGACCGCGGCGCGCACCTCTGTGTCCGTCGCATCCGCGCGCCCCAGCGCGGCCCGCAGCGGACGCGCCTGCTCGGGCGTCGCGCGCTCGAGCGCGTCCAGCACCAGGATCGTGCGCTTTCCGGCGCGGATGTCGCTGCCCCAGGGCTTCCCGATCGCCTTCGGGTCGCCGGTCACATCGAGGAGATCGTCCGCGACCTGGAACGCCATGCCGAAGCACTCGCCGTAGATAGAGAGCGCCGAGACGGCCTGCGCGTCGTGCCGCGGCGCCGTGACGGCGCCTCCCCTCGCGGCGGCCTCGAAAAGGAGCGCGGTCTTGCCGCGGATCATGTCGAGATAATCCTGCGTCGTGACGCGCTCCTGCCGCTCGAACTGGACGTCGTACGCCTGCCCCTCGCAGATGCGGCGGATCGCCTCCGAGAGCAGGCGCGACGCGTCGCGGTGGGCCGCCGCGTCGGGGATCTGCGTGAGCACCTCGAAGGCGCGCGCGAAGAGCACGTCGCCCGCGAGGATCGCCGTCGCCTCGTCCCACTTCGTGTGGACGGTGGGACGGCCGCGTCGCGTCGCGTCGCGGTCCATGATGTCGTCGTGGACCAGGGAGAAGTTGTGGACGAGCTCCACCGCGAGCGCGACGGGGAGCGCGTCCTCGGCGCTGCCGCCCGCCGCTTCGCAGGCGAGCATCGCCATGACGGGGCGCAGGCGCTTGCCGCCCGCGTCGGGGTACCAGCGGACGGCCTCGCGAAGCCTCGGGGGCGCGACCTGGTCGAAGCATGGCGCGAGCGCGGCGTCGAAGCGCGCCTTGTGCGTCTCCATCGCCTCGCGCAGGCCCGCCATCCTCAGACCCTCAGGCGGTGCTTCTCCCCGTTCCTCAGGATGTGCACGTTCTCGTTGAGCTGATACCCCTCGCCGTGCGCGAGCTCGACGAACTCGCTCTGGAGCGCGATGCCGCCGTGGTTGGGGAAGATCTGCTCGGGCTCCAGCAGCCGCAGCAGCTCCTGGTGGTCGACGCGCGAGGCGTGCCCCGACACGTGCGCGCCCTTGATGATGCGCGCGCCCTTCATCTTGAGCTTCGTCTCGAGGATGTAGCGGTTCGCCACGTTCACCGGGTGCGGGATGGTGTTCGCGCTGAAGATCACCTGGTCGTGCTTTGCGACCTCGTACGGGAAGAGTCCTGACGCGAGCTTCGGGAGGAAGCTGTCCGGCTCGCCCTGATGCCCCGTGCCCACGAGGAGCCACTCGTCGCGGCGGTCCGCGATGCGCTTGAGGAGCTGCTGGACGGCCTTGCCGTGCCCGGCGACCTCGACGCTGCGCGGCAGGTCGAGGATGCCAAGCTCCCGCGCGATGCTGCTGTACTTGTCCATCGAGCGCCCAAGAAGGGCGACCTTGCGGCCGAGCTTGTCGCCGAACTCGCAGATGCTCTTGATCCTCGCCGTGTGCGACGAGAACGTCGTGACGATGATGCCGTCGCGCTCGTTGTCGATGCCGAAGAGGAAGTCCTTCAGCATGTCGCGCGCCACCGTCTCCGAAGGCGTCTTCGTCTCCTGGCCGGCGTTCGTCGATTCGACGATCACCGCGGCGACCCCTTCGTTCGCGAGCCCGCGCATGCGGCGGTAGTCGGGTTTCGTCTCGAGCACGGGCGTGTTGTCGAACTTGTAGTCCACCGCGTACACGATCGCGCCCGCGTCCGTGTGGAGCACGGGGAAGACCGTCTGCACGATGCTGTGGGTCGTGTGGACGAACTCCAGCTCGATCCCCTTCGAGAGCCGCACGCGCTCGCCGGCTTCGAGCGGGACAAGCTTGTTCGGGATGGTCCGGCGCGGCTTCCCGCCCTTCTGCCACTCCGTCGTCTGCTGCTCGATGAACTTGCAGGTGTAGGGCGTGCCGTAGATGGGCGCGTCCTTGTAGTGGGGCGCGAGCTTGGGCACGGCGCCCACGTGGTCCAGGTGCGCGTGACCGATCACGATCGCGACGACCTTCGCGCCGAGGTCCTTGAGGACCGTGTCGTCGGGGATCGCGCCGAGGCGCTGGAGGTCCACCGGGTGCATCTCGTCGAAGACCGCGTCCTCGTCGAGGAGGATGCGATCCAGCCGGATCCCCATGTCGAAGATGACGGCTTCCTTGCCCACGCGCACGCAGGTCATGTTGCGACCGAAGTCGCTGTATCCGCCGACAGGGCGGATCTCGATGTCGACCATAGGTTAGGCGCGCCAAGCCTGACCCTCCGCTTGACCCTTCGCCTTGGAGGCGCCCTCGCCCGCCGGGGCCGGCGCTGGTCACGCGCACGCGCAAGCGCAGGACTGATAGCCCATCAGCGGCGCTTGTTCGACGCCTTCTTCCCCTTCTTGGCGGGGGCCTTGCGGGCGGCCTTCTTTCCCGCCTTCTTCCCCGCGGCCTTCGTCGCCTTCTTGGCCTTCTTCGCGCTCTTGCGGGCGCCGCCGGCCTTCGCCCCGGCCGCCTTCTTCGCCCTCTTCGCGCTCTTCTTCGCCTTCGGCGCCGCCTTCTTGGGCGCGGCCTTCTTGCCCGCGGGCTTCGCGGCCGCGCTCGCGTCGGCGACGAGGGCCGCCTTGCGCTCGCTGGCGATGGCGCGGCGCTTCGAGCCCGCGGGGAGCTCCTTCACGTGCTCGGCCGCGGCCGCGGCGGCGGCCTGGACGGGCGAGGGAGCGGGGTCGGTGGGAGCGCCGGGCGCGGTGTCGGGAGCGTGCATCGGCGGCGACATGGCGCCCGCGCTGGAAAACGGTGTCGGCTATTTTTGCGGCACGTAGTGCACGAGGACGCCGGAGCCCAGCGAGGTGACCTCGGCGATCTTCAGCTTCAGCACGTGGTCCTTGTCGGTCGCGCCCGGCCCCTCGACCAGGGACGGCGCGCCGCCGCCTACGACGATGGGCGCGATGAACGTGTACAGGTCGTTCACAAGGCCGCCGCGCAGGAACGCGCCGATGATCGTCGCGCCTCCCTCGACGAGCAGGGTCTCCACCTTGCGCGCCTGGAGGTCGCGCAGCGCGGCGCGCAGGTCGACGCGCCCCTCGTTGAGCTCGACCGCCTCGGCGTTGGGCCAGCGGCGGGCGGCGCCCTTGCCGCAGTAGATGACGGTCTTCGACGCGCCGTCCAACACCTGCGCGTTGGGGGGCGTCTGCCCCTTCGAGTCGAGGATCACGCGCATCGGCTGCTTCGGGGGCGGGGGCGTCGTACGGGCCGTGAGGTGCGGGTCGTCGGCGAGGATCGTCCCGATCCCCACGAGGATCGCATCGGCCTTCGCGCGAAGCGCATGCACGCGCGCGTGGTCCGTGGGATCGCTGATCGCGAGGGGCTGCGCGCCGCGAAGCGCGATCTTGCCGTCCGCCGTCATCGCCGCGTTCACGATCACGCGCATACGCCGCTCGGGATGCTGCGCCCCTCATTTGGCGTCTTCGATTGGCCGGGAGGGTGCGCTTCGGGTCGAATGCTAGACACTGGGACAGAGCGCCGGGGTGAGGTACGGCCGCGTCGGCGGCGTCTGCGTCGGCATGGGCCCGCCCGTGGGCGGGGCGGGCGTGGCCACCCACCTCTCTCCCAGCGGGGGCTCGGGGAAGCCCATGCGCGCGAAGGCCGCGGTCACGTTCGCGGGTCCCGGCAGGTGCGGAGCGCGCAGGGTGATGGTGTCGTCGGGGTGGACCGTCGCGACGAAGGCGGGGTCCTCGGTCCAGGCGTACTCGAGGAGGGGGCGCTCGTCGTAGAGGTCCATGGACACGCCCGCGTAGCGCCCCTCCTGGGTCGCGGGGATGGTCCACGCCCACTCTCGCGAGATGCCGTCGCGCCGTTCCTCGCGCGGCCGGGTGGCAAGGGCGTCGAAGCGCTCGGCCACGCCGTCGAGCTCGACGTGCGGAAGGCGCGTCCACCAGGATGTCGGCGTGGGGTTGGCGAGGAGCGCGTCGCGCCACTCCGAACGCTCCGTATCGGGCGCCGCGGAGACGAGCGCGAGGAAGGCGTCGATCTCCCTGCCCTCGGGAGGGTAGCTTCCGGTGGGCACGGACAGGACGATGGAGCCGTCGCTCTCCGCGCGCTCGAGCGTGATGGTCGCATCGACGTTCCAATGAACGACCCTGAGGACGAAGGGCGGGGCGTCGTCGTAGGGCAGCACCGGACGCCGGGAGTAGGGCTCGAGGGTGCGCTGAAGAGCGGGAGCCTGGACCTTGAGCGGCGATGCGTCGTAGACGCCCGGCTGCTGCCACGCGGCGCCCTCTCCGCAGAAGCCCGTCTGCCACACGGGGTCCACGTGGCCGCACCCGGCGAGCATGGCGCCGGCGAGGAGGGCGAGGAAGAGGCGCGCGACGGGCACGGCCGCGAGATGACCCGCCACGCACCTTAGGCGTTCCCCCATTCGTCGGACGGGACGGCGTCCTTGGGCGAGGCAGAAGCGCTCATGTACCACGGCCCGGGTCGCACCTCCATCCTCATGTCCGACGACTTCGAGCCGACCGTGAAGGCGCTCGCCCGGAAGTACGCGCTGGAGAACGCGCTCAAGCACGGGAAGGCGAACCCGGGCGCGGTGATCGGCAAGGTCATGGCGGAAGGGGGGGACGCCGTCCGGCCGCGCGCGAAGGACGTGCCCGCGCTCGCGAACGCGGTCATCGCGGAGGTGAACGCGATGTCGCCGGAGGCGATGAAGGAGGCGTTCGCCGCGTTCGAGGGCACGCTCGTGCAGCGCGCCAAGGTGGAGCGCGAGGGGCCGTTGAAGCCGCTTCCGAACGCCGTGAAGGGGAAGGTCGTGCTGCGCCTCGCGCCCAACCCGAGCGGCCCCCCGCACTTCGGGCACGGCCGCGGCATGATCATCACGTCCGAGTACAAGCGCATGTACGACGGGCAGTTCATCCTCCGCTTCGACGACACGGACACGACCGTGAAGCCCCCATGGATGCCGGCGTACCAGATGTTCCCGGAGACGGTCGCATGGCTCTGCCAGGCGCCGCCAGACAGGATCATCTACGCGTCCGACCACATGGAGCAGTACGTCGACTGGGCGCTGGAGCTCATCCGGCGCGGCGGCGCCTACGTGTGCGAGTGCGTGGGCGACACGTTCCGCGAGCTCAAGGAGAAGGCGACCGCATGCCCGCACCGCGAGCAGCCGGCCGACCTCAACGAAGCGAAGTTCAAGACCATGGTGGATGGCGGCTACCGACGCGGCGCCGCGGTGCTCCGCGTGAAGACCGACATCGCCCACAAGGACCCCGCCATGCGCGACTGGGTCGCCTTCCGGATCGCCGAGGAGCCGCACCCGCGGCTGGCCCTCGCGGGGAAGCCCCAATACAGCGCGTGGCCGCTCCTCGACTTCCAGAGCGCGATCGACGATCACCTCGAAGGGGTCACGCACATCATCCGCGGCAAGGACCTGCGCGACAGCACCGCAAAGCAGGAGTTCCTCTACGCCCACCTGGGCTGGACCTACCCCGAGACGATGTATTGGGGCCGCGTGAGCGTCCACGAGTTCGGCAAATTCTCGAAGAGCATCCTCAACAAGGCGATCGAAGCCGGCGAATACACCGGCTGGGACGACCCGCGCCTCCCGACCTTCCCCGCGCTCCGGCGCCGCGGCTTCACGCCCGAAGGCATCCGCAACTTCTGGCTCTCGTTCGGCATCACGGAGAAAGATATCGCGGCGAGCATCGTGACGCTCGAAGCGGAGAACAAGAAGATCCTCGAGCCCATCGCGCACCGATACTTCTTCGTCGCCGATCCCAAGCCCGTCACGATCGAAGGCTCAGGCCCGCTCCACGCCACGCCGGCCCTTCTGCCCGACGAGCCGAAGGCGGGCGTGCGTGACATCATTGTCCACGACGGAAAGATCCTGCTCGCGGCCGAGGACGCGAAGGACGGCCCACTGCGCCTCAAGGACCTGGGGAACATCCACCTGCGCACCAAGCGCGCGTCCTACGAAGGCAACGACCTCGCCTGGGCCCGCGCGAACAAGGCGCCCATCGTCCACTGGGTCCCCGCCGCAGGCGCCGTGCGCGTCACACTTGTCACGCCCGACAACGAGCGCGTCGAAGGCATGGCCGAGCCGATGCTCGCGCGCGAGAAGGTGGGCGCGCCCGTGCAGCTCGAACGCGTGGGCTTCGCGCGCGTGGACGAGAAGCGCGCCGATGGGTCGCTCGTGTTGTACTTCACGCACAAGTGATGTCAGAAGGCGCTGAGACATTCTTGTCCGGGACGAAATCTTTCTGAGGAAAAATTTCGTGATGCCCCTTCTGGCGAGGATGTGGGTGACGGGGCTGTTCAGGTGTCCTTTGGCGACCAGCGTGTCGTGTAACCATCCGGTTACATGAATTCTTGAGCCGGATACCCCTGAATTACCTGTGTCGGGGACCGTCCGCAGCTCACCCAGTCACTCCCATCCTTGCCGAATCGGGACCTGACATTTTTCCGCAGAAAAATTTCGGCCCCAACGATAGTGAGGCCGCGAGGTACAGGCGCGTGTGGGTCGACCGAACGGGGTTTCCAAAGGGGGCCGCAGCCCCCTTTGGTCGGTACAGGCCCGAAGGGTCTGTCACAGAGTCGCACGACGCGCCCCGAGGCATCGCCGCAGCGATGCCCGAGGGGCGGCGTGCGACGGAGTGGACCGCTAGAGGTATGCGCGCGCGTGCTTCACGCGCTTGATCACGTCGGGGTCGACCGGCATCCGCTTCGCGAGCGCGTAGCGCAGCAGGAGCGACGCCTCCAGCAGGGAGACGAGGTGCTGCTCGTCGGGGCGCACGGACGCGCGCTTGTCGCGCATGGCGATCTGGATCGCGCGCTCGCCGCGCTCGAAGAGCGCCTTCTCCGCGTCCGGGGGCATGAAGCGCGTGTGGAGAGCGAGGAGCTTGGGCTCGCGCAGCGCCTCGAAGACGTCGGGGCTCAACGCCTCGAACATGACCTCGGGCGCCTTGCCCCTCGCGGCGGCGGCCGCCTCCTCCACCTCGAAGTCGACGCCGTACTGGCGCTCGGCCGACGCCGCGCCCTTCGCCGCGCGCACGGCCGCGTTCACGGCGACGAGGCCGCGCGGGTCGAGCGGGCGGCCCATGCCGTCGCGCAGCCCCTCGACCTTGTCGGACGCCTCCTCCATGATGCGGGCGAGGATCGCGTCGAGCGCGGCGCGAAGCGCGGCCCACGTGCGCGGGTCGGCGAGCTTGCGCGCGTCGCTGGGCGTCTTCTTGAAGCGCAGCTCCGAGAGCTCGAGGTGCAGGCTCGCGAGCGCGCTGCGATAGAGGATGGGCGGAAGCTTGGAGTGGACGATCTGCAGGTTGCCCCCGTCGGTCGCGGGGAACTCGTAGTCCAGGCGCAGCAGGAGCGAGCGGCGGCCACGCTCCGTCTCCTGGTGCACCCCGACGAGGCTCACCGCGTGGCGGTCCTGCCCGTTGAAATGGTGGAACTCGATCGTGTTCAGCGGATCCTCCGCCTCGAGCGGCGCGAGGTCGAGCTTCGCGGGCTGCGCGAGGCGGACGGGGATCCAGCCCGCCGCGCTGTGCTTGTAATAGTTGCCAAGGAGCGCGAGGCGCGTCTCCAGCGCGAGGATGTGGAGCTTCTCCTCCCACGGCTCCGCGAGCGTGTGCCGCTCGACGTACATCTCGTCGGGCGGGCCGCCCCCGAAGAGCTGCTCGCGGATGACGAGATCGTTCGTGCGCCCGAGCTCGCGCGCCACGCGCACCTCGTGCGTGCGACGCGCATCGACATACGTCCACGTCGACGGCTCCGGCATCCACAGGTTCCTGGCATGGAGCTGCACTTGAACCCCTACGAAAGTGCACCCGGGGCCCCGGGAGGCGGCAGCGCTTTCCGGGCGCCAGCGCTCCCCCCCGCGTGCAGAAGGAGCACCCCCGCATCGTCTCCCTCGTCCCCTCGTGGACGGAGACGCTCTTCGCGATGGGATTGGATGCCGGGATCGTGGGCGTCACGCGCTGGTGCGTGCACCCCAAGGAGCTCGTCGCGCACATCGAAAAAGTAGGCGGCACGAAGGATCCCGACGTCCTCCGGATCGTCGCCCTGCGTCCCGATCTCGTCGTCTGCGACCACGAGGAGCAACGCAAGGAGGACGTCGAAGCGCTGCGCGCGGCCGGGCTCGATGTCTTCCTGAGCGACGTGCGCGGCCTCGAAGATTCGCTGCGCGACGTCAGGCGACTGGGCGAAGCCACAGGACGCACCGAGGCCGCCCACGCGATCGCACAGCGCGTGCGCGCCACCATGACGGAGCTCGCGAGCCAGCGCGAGGCGCCGATCCCCGTCTACGTGCCGATCTGGCGGCGCCCGTGGATGACGATGACGAAGGACACGTACGCGCACGCGGTCCTCGACGCCGCGGGCGCGCGCAACGTCTTCGCCGACGCCGAGGGTCGCTACCCGGAGCGCGGACCCGAGGAGGCGCTGGAGGCCGGCGCGCGCGCGGTGCTCCTGCCCACCGAGCCCTACCCGTTCCACACGAAAGAGGAGGCCGTCCTCGAGGAGCTCGTCGAGGCGGGCTTTCCGAAGGAGCGCGTCCACCTCGTGGACGGCGAAGCGCTCACCTGGTATGGCGCCCGCGAAGCGGAGGGCCTGCGCGCCGTGGCCGCGACAGTTCAACGACTCCGCTAGACAGGTCATTGAAGTCGGCGCATCTGCGGATCCGCCTCTTCTGGGGCTGCGGCCCCAGACTTATACGAACCATCCATCGTCTTGATATCACCCTGAGCCACCCTTGGCCTCGGCGAGACGAATGTCCATCCTCCTTTGCACCTCCTGCGGCGTCACCGTCGCCACCATTCGCGACGAGCGCTTCGGCCTGGCGCCCACCGGATGCGTCTGCCCCCGCTGCAGCCATCCTGCTCTGCTCTGACCTCGCTGACCTCGCTGGGGCTGGGACGGGGGCTGGGGGCGCGCGAGGGCCCGGGCGCGGGAGGGCGAGGCCGAGGGCGCGGGCGACCACGACCTCTTCCGGGCCCTCCCCGTCCCACGACCACGCCCTCCCCCAGCCCACGTCCCCGTCCCAGCCCAGCAAGGGACGCGGCGCGCTTCGCAACGTTCTCAACGGCAAGCGCCTGACGGGGCCGCATCATGGTGGACGCGCGCAGGCTCGGAGCCGTGACGCTCGCGCTCCTCCTCTTCCTCGCGCTCCCCGGCATCGTCCTGTCGCTGCGCTACCATCCGGAGCCTGCTCTCGCCCATGACGCCGTGACGGCGAGCGATGCCGGCGGGCTGCGCGCGCTGCGCGGGAGCCATTGGTGGGGCGCGAGCGCGGTCCTCGCCCTTGGCGCCCTGCACTACGCGCGAAGCTTCGCCGCGGCGCGCCTCGACGTGCCCGGCCGCCGCGCCGCCCTGGCGGGCCTCGCCGCGCTCGCGATCCTCGTGCTCGCGTACTTCAGCGGCACCATCCTCCCGTGGGACCAGCAGGGATGGGAGGCGCTGGGCCACGCGCGCGGCGCGCTGGGCCACGCGCGAGGCGCGCCCGCCGACGCGCCGCTGCGCGCCATCTTCTGGCTCCACGTCCTCGCCGTCCCCGCCGCGCTCGCCGCGCTCCTCTCTCTCCATCTGGCGCGCGGCGGGCGCCTCGCCGCGGACCTGCGCCGCAGCGCGCGCCTCCTCGCGAGCGCCTGGAAGCCGATCGCCGCGACGATCGCCCTCGTCGTCGCGCTGGGCGCCCTCTCCCCTCCGTCGCTTGGCCCCGCCCCCTTCGAAGGGATCGAGGTCGCGCGCCCCGACTGGCCCTTCCTGTGGCTCGTGCCCCTCCAGGACGCGATGGGGCCGCTCGCGCTGTGGGCGCTCCCGATCGCGTTCCTCATCGCCGGCGCCGCGCTTGTCTCGCGCTGGGAGCCGGGCGCGACGGTGCGACGCCTCGTGCTCGCGCTCGTCATCGCCGGCTGGAGCGCGCTCACGCTCCTGGGCGCGCGGTAAAGCAAGGCTCAAGTCCCCCGGGCGACGCTCGCGACGCGTGCGAAGGCGCCTGCTGCTGTTGGCCGCGCTGTGGCTCCTCCCGAGCGCCCTCGCGCACGGCGGCGAGGCGGGCATCGATGATCAGCTCGTGGACAACGGACGCGCGCTGCAGCTGGGCACCTTCACCGCGCCGCAGCCGGGCGCGCTCGTCGTCGTGCCCTACGTGGAAGGCGCGCTCGGGTGCGCCCCTCCCGCGGAGGCGGACTACTCGATCGCGCTCGGAGCGGATGCGGGCATCGCGTTCGCCGCGAACGCCACAGCGCTCGCGGCGTACTTCGACCTCCCCCCGCAAGGCGAGGGGTACGCCGCGCTCGGCGTCGACTCGCACGACGCCACGAGGGCGCTCATCCTCATGCAGGAGAACGCGATCGCGCTCCACGCGCTCGCGGGCGTCGTGGAGCGAGGGAGCGCGCTCGACGTGAAGACGGGCGCGCTCGGCGTCCCCTACCCGATCCCCGGCACCGCGATGGAGCACGCGGAGGAGCTCGCCGCGCCCGAGGGCGGCGGGCTCTTGTTGGACCACGACGGCTCGTTCACCGGCGCTCGCGCGTGCGCCGGCAGCGAGGTCGGCCACCTGGCGATCCTCGTCGAGGATTCCTCCCTTCCCGACTCGCTCGCGCCCGGGCGCCTCGTGCATGCGGTCGCGATGTTCGACGCCACGCTCGCCCAGTTCCCGCCGCGCCCGCTCGACGGCACGACGGCCGTCCTCCAGGCAAACCTGTACCTCGCGCGCCCCGGCGAGGACCCCGCGCGCGTGCGGGCCGCGCTGGATCCCTCGATCAAGCTCGTGGCGGACGGGGTGCCGATCCTCGCGCTCGTGGGCGGCGGGGTCTGGGTCATGCGTCGCCCGTAGCGCCAGCCCCAGCGCGAGGGCTAGGTCCGCCGCGCCCGAGACTTCATATACCCCTGCCGACTTCGCCGGCCCAGTCGCAGCCTGTGACCCGGGCGCCATTGGCGCTGGGGAGGCGACTCTCGTCTCTTGTCACAGGCTGCTTCGAAGGTGAAGACATGCCCGCCATGTACGTCCGATTCGAAGCGCCGAAGGAACTCCAGGACAAGGCCTACGAGGCCGTCGAAGCCGCCCGCGACAGCGGGCAGGTCAAGAAGGGCACGAACGAGGTCACGAAGCTCATCGAGCGCGGCCAGGCCAAGCTCATCGTGATGGCCCAGGACATCCAGCCCGAAGAGGTCCTCGCCCACATCCCCCTCCTCTGCGAAGAGAAGGGCATCCCCTACACGTACGTCGCCTCCAAGCAGGAGCTCGGCACCGCCGCCGGCCTCGAGGTCCCCACGGCCTCGATCGCCATCGTGGACGCCGGCCGCGGCGCGCAGATCGTCGGCGAGATCGCCGAAGCGGTCGCCGCCCTCCGCAAGTAAGCCAAGGTGATCCCACATGGCAGAAGAAGACTCTGAACAGGGCATCCCCGCCGAGGTCGTCGAGATCATCGGCCGCACGGGGATGACCGGAGAAGCCACGCAGGTCAAGGTCCGCGTGCTCGACGGCCGCGACAAGGGCCGCATCATCACCAGGAACGCCATGGGCCCCGTGCAGATGGGAGACATCCTCATGCTGCGCGAGACCGCCCGTGAGGCCAAGAAGCTCGGGATGCGGTGAGACCCATGGTCGACAAGCGCACCTGCAGCTTCTGCGGCACCGACATCGAGCCCGGCACGGGCAAGCTCTACGTCAAGAAGGACGGCACGAAGTACCACTTCTGCTCCCTCAAGTGCCAGAAGAACCTCGTGAACCTCAAGCGCGTCAACCGCAACGTCCGCTGGACGGCCGCGTTCGAGAAGCACCCTGGCCCGACGCCCCCGAACGAGACGAAGAAGAAGAGCGCCAAGAAGGCCGCTCCGAAGACCGAGGCGTGAGCCATGTCCTCGGAACGGACCTTCGCGATGGTCAAGCCCGACGGTGTCCAGCGCGGCCTCGTCGGCGAGATCATCCGGCGCTTCGAAGCGCGCGGCCTGAAGGTCGTCGCCCTGAAGCTCATGCACGTGCCCACCCGCATGGCGGAAGAGCACTACGCGGAGCACAAGGGCAAGCCCTTCTACCCAGGCCTCGTCCAGTACATCACGAGCGGCCCGGTCGTCGCGCTCTGCCTCGAAGGCAAGAACGCCGTCGCCGTCGTCCGCACCGTGAACGGCGCGACGAAGCCCTGGGACGCGCTCCCGGGCACGATCCGCGGCGACCTGGCCTTGGACATCGGCCGCAATGTCGTCCACGGCTCGGACTCTGTCGAGAGTGCGAAGCGCGAGCTGGCGATCTACTTCGGCAAGGACGACCTTGTCGACTGGACGCCGGCTGCCGCGAAGTGGGTCACGGAATAATCCCTTCTTGTGGGCGAGTTCGCCCACTCTCCTTTTTTCTCGCGGGACAGCCCGCGGCCTCTTTCGCCGCGGAGAGGACGCGAGGGCGCGTAGCGCCCGGTCGCCCGCAGGCGACGCGTCCGTATCCGCGGCGACCTCGCGCTCAACATCGGGCGCAACGTCGTCCACGGCTCGGACAGCGTCGAGTCCGCCAAGCGCGAGCTGGCGATCTACTTCGGCAAGGACGACCTTGTCGACTGGGTCCCCGCGAACGCGAAGTGGGTCACCGAGTGAGCCTCCGGCTCACCCGGCATCAGGCCGCCGGCGGGCGGCCGCTCGTTTTCACTGTCCCCGCGCCGGTCACCTGGCGCGGGGCTCCCCCTCCAGACGAGCCTGGGGTCGTCGGCAGCGAGGCGGCTCGTCCTGCCACATGGCGCCATGTGGCAGCGAACATCGCCGTCCCACTTTCGGCGACCTCCCGCTGGCGTGATGCCCGGAAAAGGAACAAATCCCCCCGGTCCCTCTCGTGGGACCCGATGCCATCCGGCCCCCGCGACCTCGACCGATCCCGCCGCCGCGCGCGTCTGCGGGACCGGGTCCTCGTCGTCCTCGCCCGCAAACGCACCGCATCCCTCGGAGAGCTCAGCAAGGCGACGGGGATCCGCCCCTCCCGCGTGCTCGGGATCCTCGAAGGGGACGAGCGCGAGTACGCGCCCGACCTCTCGCTCACCCGCCAAGGTGCCGCCGTCCTCGTGCAGGACAGCCCCGCGCGCTTCTACGCGATCACACCGAGCGGCTCGAGCGAGGCGGAGCGGAGCGTGCGCGGGGTGTAGGGCGAGCGGCTGCCCACGTGGTGCCACGTGGCGCCACATGGCGCCACGTGGGGGAAGAAGGATGAAAGGAAAACGGGCGCCGCAGCGCCCTATATCTCTGAGCGCGCGAAGCGCTCAGAGGTCGATGAGGATGCGCGCGGTCATGAGGTCGCCGTGGACGGCGCAGTCGTAGACGAGTTCGATCGTGCTTGCGCCGGCCGTGACGCCTTCGCATGCGCCGAACGCCCCGTTCTCCTCGGTGTAGAGGATGCCGTCTTCCGCGGAGTAGGTGAGCTTCAGCGATTGCGAGCCGCTGACGTCCATCGTGCCGAGGCTGAAGCAGCCCGCGCGCGTGGCGCCGTGGCCGCTTAGCGGATCCAGGTTCTGGAAACGCACGACGCTGCCGTTGGCGACGTGCACGCAGTCCGAGGTCCAGTTGGTGTTCTCGCCCGAGGGGAGGACGACGACGGAGTTGTCGCCGACGCCGTCCGGGGCGCTGCAGCCGAGGGGGAGCGCTCCGATGGTGGGCGCGAAGGCGACGAGGCTGAGCCCGACGAGGCCCAGGATGATGAGGGTCCGGTTGTTCATCTTGATGCTCTCCTTAGAAGTGGATGCGCACGTGGCCGGTCATGGCGGCGTGGTGCACGATGCACGTGTAGCTGACCTCGGCGATGCGGTGCTCCTCATCGACGACGAGGCCGGGGATCTCGATCTGGTCGCCGGCGGCGCTGCGCTTGACGGCGAGCTGGAGGGGCGTGCAGGCGACGCTCTTCACGACGACGCTGGGCGCGCCCGGCGCCGCGGTGTTGGCGGCGCGGACGGAGATGACAGTCGCGACGACGCTGCTCGTGGCTTCGTCGTAGGAGAAGGTGATCCGGTCCGAGTCCTGCCGGGGGACGGCGAGGCCTGCGGGGGCCTTCCAGCATGCGCCGAGGCCGAGCTCGGGCGCGTGGACGGCTTCGGCGTCGGCGTTGGTCCAGGTCAGCGTCTTGCCGGCTTCGATCGTGACGCAGTCGGGCGTCCAGTTGGTCTGGAAGCGGGGGAGCGTCGTGATGGGGTCCGGGTGGACGGCGGGCGTGTCGATGGGGTCGGTGTTGCCGGCGGGCGTGCTCTGCGAGCCGACGTGCTGCGAGCCGACGCTGGGCGGGATGGTGTTGCCGCCCACGCCGATGAACGCCGCGGGGGACGCGACGATCGTGTTCTCGAGCTGGGTGCCACCGAAGGTGGTCGTGTTGTCGTCACAGGCGCTGCTCACGTTCGTGGCGTTGCCTGCGGGCATGCTGGCAGTGATCGCGGCGAGCGCGAGAACTACCAGTGTGATCCTGCGTGCCTGCATGTGATGAAGCCTCCCTACACGCCTTACGGCGTCCGTCCCACGCAGGGTCGCGAGGACGTATCGTGAGTCCCATGTCCTTCGAGTGACAACCGCACATGCCGATACGCTTTCACGAAGCGAAGGGCGAGCGGCGCGGCGCGCAGGCTGGCGCGCATGTGTCCCCTCCACACGGAACCCGACCTCATCCTTAGACATCGGCCGGCCCAGCCGGCGAAGGGGTGGGCGCCCATCCGGCGCCGCCCATTTCAGGATGCCGGCACCGTCACGTTCCCCACGGCGACCTCGGCGCCCGACTCGGAAAGCCGCACGTGGTGCAGGCCTGCGCTCGCGGGCGTCCAGGCGAAGCGGATCGCGCCGTTCGTGCGGTCGATCTCAAGCGCCGCGATGGGCGCGCCATCCACGTCCACGGTGAGATCGTCGTACGTGAGCGGCGGCGGGTCGCGCGCCTGTCCCGTGGGCCCGATGTCGCGGCCCCACAGATACCACGTGAGCTCCGAGCTCGCGTTCGCCGCGAGGTCGCGCGGCCATTCGAGCGTCGCGCGCCGCGTGTCGGTGCGCACGGTGTCGCTCGTGAGGAGCGGATAGTTCGCGGCCGACGCGGCAGGGAGCGAAAGGTTCCCCCACGTGACCTTCGTCATGACGACCGGGTCTACGGGCACTCGGTCGTGCAGTCCGAAGGCCACGGGCGAGCCCGGCGGCGCGCCGACCACGCTCGACGCGGGACCGGTCTTCACGGCCGGCACGCGCGCGATGGCGTGCACGACGCCGATCCCTTGGGCGTCCACGATCTGCGCGAACGCCGTGTAGTTCCCCCAGAGCTGGCTCGCAGGATGGTCCATCACGAAGAACTCTGAGCCGCCGCTGTCGGGATCCGCGTTGCGCGCGATGCCGAACGCGCCCGCGCTGAACGTCACGTTGCGGCCGAACTCGCCGACCACCGTCCCAAGCTGGTCCGTCGTGCCACCCGTCCGGTCGACCTCCTGGATCACAAAGCCGGGGATGATCCGGCCGAACGCCCTCCCGTCGTAGTAGCCGCTCTCGACGAGCTCGCGCATGAACGCGCACGTCTCGGGCGTCTCGTCGCAGAAGACGATCGCGGTGAAGCTGCCCATCGCCGTCTCGATCGTGATGCTATCAAAGGTCACCTCTGGCGCGGCTGCGTCGGGGCCTATCGAAGGCGGCGTGACGCAGCCCGCGAGCAGAAGGGCGAGCGCGAGCACGAGGGCGCGGGGCATGCGTCCCCCACTGCTACGCGCAGGAAAGGGGTTTCGGCGACGGAGGGGCCTGGGGCATTTGTGCCAGGGCCGAGATCTTTCTGCGGAAACATTTCGAGTCCCCCATTCGGCAAGGATGGGGGTGACGGGAGAGTCTCGTTGGCTCACGGCGCGACAAGGTGGCCCGATGATGGCGCCCCGAACGAGTACCCTCTTGCTCGCCGACCGCTCGCGTCCGGCCGCTGGGGCTCCTGCCGTGCCACGCCAGCACGTCGGGTCGATGGATGATACGTGCCAGCGACAAGCGCTTTTTGCAAAGGGTCGGGACATGAGACATCCTCGTCACCCACATCCTTGCCGCTGCAGGGACCCAACATCCTCCCTCAGGAAATGTTGGTCCAGACAAGAATGGTCGGCCGATCGTGCGTCTCCTCAGCCCAAGACCGCATCCTTCGTCGCGGCATACACTTCGACCGTCGTATCCTTCACGTCGAGGAGCGAGTTGAAGATCGCGCCCACGCGGCCGTCGGGAAGGCGGTGGATCTGGAAGTAGTCGGCGAACTCCCGGTCGCCCTGACACGTCGTGCCGTTGATGCAGATGGCGCCCTTCTTGATCGGGTGCGCGGAGAGCGTGCCGTGCTCGAACGTGGGGGCGGCGGCGAGCGCGTCGTCGGTCCACGCGAGCGTCACGTTCCACATCGCGTCTTCGCCCACGTCGCTCGGGTATGCGTCCACGTCCGCCTGGTAGTACGCGACCGCGACCTTGCCTGCGGGACCCGCCGTGATCGTCGGGAAGACCTTCGAGCCCGTGCCGGGGCCCTGGTCCACGCGCACGGGCTCGTTCCACGTCGCGCCGTCGTCCGTCGAGCTCGCCAGGTAGATCGCGACGTCCTTGTCCTTCTCCTCGCCCCAGACGAGATAGACGTTGCCGGCGGCATCCGCGGCGCCCGTGACGAGGCCAAGGCCGAGGCCGCGGCCGCCCATGCTTTTCGCCGTCCCGACCGTCCACGTCGCGCCGCCATCGTGGCTCACGGTGTAGCCGGGCGCGGAGGGCGCGACGTCGTTGAACGCGTCGAGGCCGCCGCCTTGCGACCAGGTGAACGTGAAGTAGACGCTGTCCTTCGCCTCGTTCCAGAATCCGCCGCCGCCCCAGCCCGAGCCTTCGTTGAGGAGCAGGAAGTTCGCGCCTTCGGTGGAGCCGAGCGGGATCCACGTCGCGCCGTAGTCGGTCGTCTTCGCGGCCATCTGCCAGAACGTGGGAAGCTGGTGCGAGTAGATGTAGGCGGTGCCGCCCGTCGTGGGGATGACGTACTGGCGATCCGAGCCGGGGCCATTGCACACGGCCGGGTTGAAGCTGAACGACTCGCCCGCGTCGCGGCTCACGGCGACGCTCGTGCACCCGATCCAGAGCGCGCTGAACCAGACGTTGCCGTCCTTGTCGACGGCGAGGTCCGGATCCGCATTGATCATGGGCTCGACCGGCGTCGCGATGCGCTCCCACGTCGCGCCCCGGTCCGTCGAGCGGTACACGCCGCCGCCTCGGCCCCCGTCACCGTTCGCGAAGAGCGTGCCATCCGGGGCCACCCCGAAGCTGGGCTCTCCCGTCCCGCCCTCCTCGTCGAGGACGGTGACGACCTCGGAGATCGGACCCGGCAGCAGGTCTGGCAGGTCGGCGACCGAAGCCGTCTGGGTCGGGGAGCCCATGCAGCCGGCCATGATGAGGCCGACCACGAGGAGGACGGAGCGCATGGCGGGCGACCGCGGAAGCCGGCTCTTAAGCTTTCACGCGCGGCCCGCACCGGACGCCTCGCGTCCCTAAGGCCAGGTTTAAATGCCTCCCGCGACCGAACCAAGGCGCGTGACGCGCATCCTTCTCGTGGAGGGCCACGCAGGCGTGGCCTCCCGGATGGACGAGAGCCTGCGAGGCAGGCCGGGGTGGGAAGTGGTGCGCGCCGGCACGCTCCTCGAGGCGATCCGCGCCGCCGGCGAGTCGAAGTTCGACGCCGCGGTGCTCGAGACGGAACTCCCCGACGGCTCGGGCCTCGACATCCTCGACTTCCTGCGCATCGGCTCGCCAGGCATCCGGATCCTCCTGGTCGCCGACAAGCCGAGCGAGTCCGTCGCCTTCCACGCGCTCTCCCACGGCGCGGGCGACTTCATCGTCAAGGATCCGCACCTCGAGACCGAGCTCCCTCGTCGCATCGACGCGCTCCTCGACCACCCGGAGCCCATGACGGCGCTCGTGGAGACCCTCACGCCCTACGGCACGTACGAGCCGCAGGAGGAGCGCCCCCTGATCCAGCAGGCCAAGCCGACGGCGAACGCGCTCGAGAAGGCGCTCGCGGAGATCGTCGGCGGGAGCGTGCTCGCGGCCGGCGTCTGGGACCTGCGCGGCAAACCCCTCGCCGTCAACATCCCCAAAGACCTCGACGGCGACGGCCTCGGCTTCGCCATGGCGACCCTCCACGGCCAGATCGGCGCCCTCTGGACGTACGGCAACCTCAAGCCCACCGGCTACAGGCTCGTCATCGACGTCGAAGGCGGACTCCTCGCCATCAGCGCGATCCCCGGCACGTACATCGTCGCGCTCCTCTTCGACGGCGGCTTCGCGCCGCGCCGCGCCCTCGAGCGCGTCGACCAGGCCGGGCTCCGGATGCTGGCCGCCCTCCAGGGCTCGGGAAGCGGAGCCGACGTCAACGGCCCGTGACCGCCCCCAAGGGAGACGCCGGAAGGATTTAGGCCTCGCCGGAAGAACCCCATATCCTGTGAGCGTGCGCGTGTTCCTTGCGGACGAGTGTCGTGTCGCCCACGACGCGGCCGAAGCCGTTGAAGCGCGCCACGCCGCGCCCGCAAGGAAGGTGCGCACGTGAGCGTGCGCGTGTTCCTTGCGGAAGACAACGACGACCTGGCGGCGCTCGTGAGCCGCCGCCTCGAGGCGCGCTCCTGGCAGGTCGTGCGCTCCCGCACCGCCGCCGACGCCACCTCGCGGCTGCGCGGCGACCGCTTCGACGCGGTCATCCTCGACTATCAGCTCCCCGACGGCAACGGCCTCGACCTCCTGGGCGTCGTCCGCGAAGCATCCCCCGCGACGCCTGTCCTCTTCCTCACCGCGCACGGCAGCGAGAACGTCGCGCTGCAAGCCCTGGGCCTTGGCGCGAGCGACTACATGCAGAAGACGGGCACCATGCTCGAAGAGCTCCCCATCCGCGTCGAAGGCCTCCTCTCGCGCGGCCATGATATCAAGCGCGCCTCGACCGTCGTCACCGTCCCGGTGACGACCGTCCAGCACGCGCGCCCCGAGGACGACTCGCGAGGACTTGGCGTCGACGAAGGGCGCGCGCTGTTGCAGGACTTCGTCAAGGGCGACATCCTAGGCGCCGCTTTCTTCGACGGCGCAGGCGTCCCCATCGCGGCCCTCCTCCCCGACACGCTCGACCCGCGCGCCCTCGGACTCAGCCTCGTGCAGGTGCACGCGCAGGCCGTCCTCATGGGCCGCACCGCGCACCTCTCCCCACGCGGGTACACCTTCAGTCTCGACACGACCGACGGCACGATCGTGAGCACCGGCGTCGCAGGGCGCGCGCTCGTCGTCGTCCTCCTCAAGAGCGGGACGTTGCGCGCGAACGAGAAGCTCGAGGCGCTCGTCGCGCGGCTCAAATGACAGGCGCGACGCATGTCCCCGCGAGAGATATGGGCCCTCGTAGATGCGGTGGGGCGCGCCGGCGGTGACGGCGAGGATCGCGAATGCGCCCCGCGTCGGACAAGGAGGCCCCTGTTCGCGGCGTTCCCAGCGTTCCCGTCTGCGTATCACGTCGGAGACATCGTTGTCTGGGCCGAAATTTTCCTGCGGGAAAATTTCGGGATGCCTGCAGCGGCAAGGATGAGGCTGACGGGGTTGTCAGAGACGCTTGGCGCGGAGCTTTGATCCCGCTCAAAGATGGGGCACAGGCGGACCGAGAGCCATCCCCGTCTCCCCCATCCTTGCCGAAGCGAGGACGCGAAATTGTTCCGCAGAAAAATTTCGCCCCTGGCCACCTTGTGCTCCGGGCCCGTCTGCAGACCTAACCACAGGGGGAACCGGGTCTGAATGATAGCAACGACGACCTTGCGACCCCGCGTCCGCTGGCGGGCGCAGCACCGAGAATAGGTCGGAAATGAGAGGTCGAGCCGGCGCCATCTTTATCTGGCGCCCGCTTGTCCCGCAGGCTATGAGCATCCGGCAGCCGATCGTCAGCGTGCTCGGCCACGTCGACCACGGCAAAACGAGCCTCCTCGACAAGATCCGGGGCTCGACCGTGGCGAGCCGCGAGGCGGGAGCCATCACGCAGCACATCGGCGCCTCCGAGATGCCGCTCGACGCGATCAAGGAGGTCTGCGGCCCGCTCATGAAAGGCCGCGATTTCAAGGTCCCGGGCCTGCTCTTCATCGACACGCCGGGCCACCAGGCCTTCTCATCGCTGCGCGCGCGCGGCGGCGCGCTTGCCGACATCGCGATCCTCGTCGTCGACCTCAACGAAGGCTTCCGCCCGCAGACGAAGGAAGCGCTCTCGATCCTCCGCCGCAACAAGACGCCCTTCGTCGTCGCCGCCAACAAGGTCGACCTCGTGCACGGCTGGGAATCCGAGCCCCTGCGCCCGTTCATGCTCGGCATCAAGGAGCAGCCCGAGCGCGTGCAAGGCAAGGTGGACGAGAAGTGCTGGGAGGTCATCGGCGGCCTCACCGAGAACGGCGTGCCCAGCGCCGATCGCATCGACCGCATCCGCGACTTCACCACGAGCGTCGCCGTCGTGCCCGTCTCCGCGAAGACGGGCGAAGGGATCCCCGATCTCCTCCTGACGCTCGTCGGCCTCGCGCAGCGTTTCCTCGAGAAGAAGCTCGAGACCGACCTCGGAGTCACGGGCCGCGGCACCGTGCTCGAGGTGAAGCAGGAGACGGGCCTGGGCCTGACCCTGAACGCGATCATCTACGATGGCAACATCCGCCAGGGCGACACGATCGTCCTCGGGACGACCGGCGAGCCCAAGGTCACGAAGGTGAAGGGGCTCCTGCGCCCGAAGCCCAAGGACGAGATGCGCGACCACCGCGAGCCGTTCACGTCCACCAAGGAGATCACCGCCGCGGCCGGCATCAAGATCGTCGCGCAGGACCTCGAAGGCGTCCTCTCGGGCGCGCCCCTCGTCGTCGTGCGCGACGAAGAGCAGGCGAAGCTCGTCATCGACCAGGTGCGCGACGAGGCGCGCGTGTCCATCGAGCTCGCCGACGAAGGCGTCTTCGTCAAGGCCGACACGCTGGGCAGCCTCGAAGCGCTCGCCTTCGAGCTCAAGCAGCGCAACATCCCGATCAAGCGCGCCGAGGTGGGCAACATCTCGAAGCGCGACCTCGTCGACGTGAAGGCCGTGAAGAAGCCCACGTTCCGCGCCATCCTCGCGTTCAGCGTGAAAACGCTGCCCGACGCGCAGGAGGCGCTCGCCTCGTCGAAGGACTTCGAGGACATCAAGGTCCTCACGAGCGATATCATCTACCATCTTCTCGACGAGTACGAGGAATGGACCAAGGTCAAGCAGCAGGACGTCGAGAAGAACCTCCGCGAGACGATGACCTTCCCCGGCAAGGTCACGATCATGCCCGACCACGTCTTCCGCACGCACAAGCCAGCGATCGTCGGCATGCGCATCCTCGCAGGCCGCCTGCGCGTCGACCAGAAATTCCTCCTCACCGATGGCCGCGTCCTCGGCCAGGTCAGATCCATCCGGCGCGGCGAAGAGAGCGTCAAGGAAGCGCTGCCGGGAGAGGAAGTGGCCGTGGCGATCGACGAGGTCACGATCGGCCGCCAGATGGACGCCGGCGGCATCTACTACGTGGACATGCCCGAAGGCGACGCGAAGAAATTCCTGCGCACGCTCATCCCCTTGAACTACGACGAGCTGGAAGTCGTCAAAGAGATCCAGAAGATCAAGGCGAAGGAGAATCGGTTCTGGGGCGCCTGAAGGGCGCCTTCGGCGCGCCCAGAAGTGAGACAGCTTCGCGGTCACGACCACGAAGATGACGACTACGCGAGCGCCTTCGCGCACGTCGCGCACATGCCATCGTCGCCCGACCGCGCGGGGCGGCGCTTGCAGATGACGCACACGTTCGCGGGGAGGAGCTCCGGCTCGGGCGACGCATTCTCGATCGGGATGTTCGACGCATAGCCGTTCGCCATCTGCCTTTCGTGGCGCGGCTTCGCACATGAGTGTTTCTGCTCAGCGAGGGGAGACTCGGGTGTCAGGGCCGAAATTTTTCTGCGGAAAAATTTCGGGTCCCCCATTCGGCAAGGATAGGGGTGACGGGGGTGGCTCTCGTCGCTTCCCAAAACCAAGCGAGATCGGGCCTAGGGATCCGAGATCGGGTTGATGGGACTCCTTGGAATCCTGACAGCCCAGTCACCCCTATCCTTGCCGCTTCAGCATCCCGAAATTTTCCCGCAGGAAAATTTCGGCCCGGGCGACCTTGTCTCTGCGTTGCCGGTCTGAGGCGTCAGCCAGGGGCGCGCATCGAAGACGCTCTGCGGAGGGCGCCGTTATGCGTGAGAGGCAACTTCGCACCCGGGATGCCCGTCAGCAGCAGCGTCTTCCTGAACGTCACGAACATCGAGAAGAGCCTCGAGTTCTACAGGAATGTCGGATTCCGCGTCGCGAAGACGTACAAGGATGACGAGGGGAAGGTCGCGTGGGCGGACCTCTCGCTCCAGGGCGCCGAGTTCGGCCTCGGCCACATCCCGTCCAACGACGACCCCGGCTTCCGCCAGTGGGTCGGCACGCCGCTTGGCGCGGGCGTCATCGTCTACTTCACCGTCCCCAACGTGGACCGCTACCACAAGCTCGCGAAGGATGCGCGAGCCACGATCGAGATGGACATCACGGACCGCCCGTACGGCCGCATGTTCACGCTCAACGACCCGGACGGATACACGATCTCCTTCATTGAAGAGGTCGCCAAGGGCGCCAAGTCGGCCAAGGGCGCCAAGCGTGTGACCGCGAAGCGTGCGCCCGCCAAGTCCGCACCGAAGGCCAAGGGCGCCAAGCGCGTCGCGGCGAAGCGCAAGGCGCGCTGAATCACATTCTTGCCCGGGTGCGCCACGCCGCGCGAAATTTTCTGCGGAAAATTCCGCGCCCGACCGGCAAGGAGGCCCCCGACGGAGGGTCTGCTTTGCCAACGCGGGACTTCACAGTTTCCGCGCATCGAAAGCGCAAACTCTGGTGGGGACAGAAGCGGCTCCACCGTCACCCCCATCCTTGCCAGCCGGCGCGCGAGTTTTTCCGCAGAAAAACTCGCGCAGAGGACATCAGGGTGCACGAGGTTCTCGGTGGACCGCAACTTCCAAACCTCGCGTGTCCAGTGAGCGACCCATGTTCCACGTAGAGAAGATGGGCGAGAAGGTCGCGCTCCTCAGGATGGACGATGGCAAGGTCAACGCGATCGGCCCCGCCTTCCTTCAGCAGTTCGCGCATGCGTGGGGCGAGGCCACGCGCGACGGGCGCGCGGTCGTGCTCGCGGGGAACGCGAAGGCGTTCAGCGCAGGCCTCGACCTCAAGACTCTCCCGACGCTCGAGCATCACGAGATGGTCGCCTTCGCGCGTGGGTTCAACTCGCTCTTCCGCGACGTGCTGGGCTACGCGCGCCCCGTCGTCGCCGCGATCGATGGGCCCGCGATGGCGGGCGGCGCGATCCTCGCACTCTCGTCCGACTTCCGCCTCGTGGGCCCGCACGCGAAGCTCGCGGTGACGGAAGTCCCCGTCGGGATCCCGTTCCCCGCGCCCGTCGCGCAGCTCGTGCGCGCGCGGCTGCCCCCGCCCGAGCACGCGCCCGCGCTTCTGCGCGGGATCGTGCGCGCGGGGGAGGAGTGCGTGCGCACGGGTTGGGCGCACGAGCTGCGCCCCTCGGCGCAGCTCGTGGAAGATTCGGTCGCTCTCGCAACGGAGCTCGGCGAGCACTACCCGCTCGCCTACGCGGCGGCCAAGCAGGACGCCGCGCCGATCGTCGCCGCGTTCGACGCGTTCGTGAAGGACGACGCCGAGCGCTGGGTCGACCAGGTGATGCACGAGGACACGCTCGAAGCGATCGTGGGCTACTTCGCGCGGGTCACGGCGAAACGCTGATCAAGCGACGTGCAACGCAAAGAGCAGCATGGCGCCGTAGTAGAGCGGGAGGCCCATCGCGCGGTTCACCCACGTCTTCGTCACGAACCGATCGCGCGCGACGAGGATGTCGTTCGTCCAGAACGCGAGCGCCGCGACGAGGAGGAGCGGGCTCGCGCCGGCGGCGACCGCGCCCGCGGCGGTCGCGACCATGGCCGTGATGACGACGACGTAGGCGACGACGGCGCGCCTGAGCTCGTGGGGCACGCCGCGCAGGATCCAGCGCGCGACGCGCCACGCCGCGCCGGCGAGCGGCAGGAGCGCGAGCGCAGCCCATGCCCACGCGACGCCCAGCGCGAGGAACGCGCCCACGAAGGCGACGTGCGCGAGGAGGAAGAGGAGGATCCCAGCGCGGAAGACGCGCGCTTCGGTCGGGATGAGGCACAGGTCGCCCGCGAAGGAGAAGACGAGCGCCGTGAGGAGGAGCCGGCCGGCGCTCGTGTCGGGGAGCCCGTCGGAGAGCCCCATCGCGACGAAGACGAGCGACGTGAGCGGCTTCGTCGCCCACATCCCCGCGCGTGAGCCGGCCCGCTCGGCGAGGATCAACGCGACGACGAGCGCGGCGTAGAGCGGCGCGAGAAAGAACGTGGACGCGCCGTGCATGCGTCAGAGCTCCACGTCGACGCCGTACACCCGCTTCGGGTTCTCGGCGTGCACGATCCACGCCTGCTCTTCGGACAGGAGTCCCGCGGCGACGAGGTCGGCCGTGCGGCGCGGCACGGTCTTGGGGCCGAGCACCGCGCCTGGGTACTTCGGGTCGTCCATGTAGTCCGTCTCCATGAGGAAGCGCGTGCCGGCCTGCGCGGCTTCTTCCGCGCTTCCCTTGCCGATGAGGACGCTTGGCCAAAGCCCTTGGTTCACCGCGACATCGACGATGGGCGTCGAGTAGTGCTTCACGGCGCGCTCCCGCGGCAGTCCGGCCCGGTCGAGGTGGCGCGCGAGGTCCGCGAAGCTCTCGGGCGTCGCTGTCTCCGCGTGGATCTGCACCGGGCATCCCGCGTCGAGGGCGAGCGTGAACGAGTATTCCATGAGCTCGTTCGCCTTCGCCATGATATCATCGGCCACGGGCCGCCAGTGGGGACGCCCGACCTCGGCCATCGCGACGGCGTCGCCTGCGCGCACATGGCGTTGCGCGAGCTCCAGCGCCGCGCGCTGCAGCGCCGCGGCTTCGTCGATCGGCACGCCCATCTTGAGGAGCTCGGTGAACTCGGCGGGGTGCGGCGCGATCGCGACGCTCACCTTCACGCTCGTCTCGCGGCGCGCCTTCTCCGCCTGCTCGATCGTGGTGCGGAAGGCGCGCGCGTGGTCGTCGAGGCTGCGGTTGAGCGCGTACGGCTTGTGCACGAGCATGAGATGCGTGCCGCCCGCGCGCTCGAACGCCTTCACGGCCTCGACTCCGTGGCCGGCTGGATCCATGTGGAAATGGTTGTCCCACACGGGGGAGCGGCGCGGCGGCGGCTGGCTCACGGCGTGCGCATCGGCGGCGCCTCGGGAAAGGCCTTCCGCTCGCGCGTCCGCAGCGGCGGCGCGTCGACGAAGAGCCCGCAGGCGAAGGCGGCGCTCGCGCGGACGAGAAGCTCCGCAAGGTCGAACGCGGGGCTCCCGCCCGTGGCGCCAAGCGCCGCGAAGCCCGCGTAGGCGGCCGCAAGGCCGTAGAAGCCGCCGCGCAGCGCGAGCGGCACCCACGCCGGGCTCTCCGCCGCCTCGCGGCGCGCGGCGCCCCAGCCCACCGCCCCCATGCCGGCGACGAGCGCCGCGGTGGGAGCGAGGAAGGGGCCTGGCGAGGAGAGGTTCGCAAGGAGGCGCACGCCGGTCGCGAGCGCGGCGATGGCGAAGCCGGTGGAGAAGGTGCGCGGCGAGGGCACGCTCACGGCAGCGAGCAGCAGGCCGCCTGCCGAGACGAGTTGTGTGCCGGCGAGGAACGTCCGCCCGTTCACGAGCAGACGGACGCCCCAAAGAGCATGGAGCAGCGCGAGGAGGAGGACGCCGCAGGCGACGAGCGACGGACGGGGGCGCACGCCGCGGGAGCATGCGCGGGCCCTGTCAACGGTTCCCGTGACGACGTCGCATCGTCAAGCGACGTCACGATACATGAATGGAACGCTGGCGGCGAACTGCCGACGTACGCGCGGTGATGCCCGGGCCGGCTCGAAGGGATCGCATGGCCCTGCGCCTCATGACCTACAACCTGCGCCGCGACGTGCAGGCGGACGCTCCCCACACGTGGGAAGCTCGCCGGGCGCTGGTCATCGAGAGCGTGCAGGCGCACGCGCCCGCGGTCCTCGGCACGCAGGAGGGGCTGCCCCACCAGCTCGCGGACCTCGACGCGGCCCTCCCCGAGTACGCGCGCGTCGGCGTGCCCCGCGCCGAGGGGGACGAGTCCTGCGCGCTCTACTACGCGCGCGACCGCTTCACCCTCGTCGACTCCGGCACGTGGTGGCTCTCCGACACGCCCCACGCGCCGGGGAGCGCGACGTGGGGGAACCGGCACCCGCGCGTCGTCACGTGGGCGCGCCTGGCTCCCCGCGGCGTCGGACGCGAGCTCCTCGTCGCGAACACGCACCTCGACCACGAGAGCGAGGCCGCGAGGCGGCGCGCGGTCGCGCTCCTCGCCGAGCAACTTCCGGGCGCGATCCTCATGGGCGACCTCAACGCGGCGCCCGGCGACCCGGCGCACACGTTCCTCCTGGGCGCCGGCTGGGACGACGGCGGCGCGCACGAGCCCACCTTCCACGGCTTCAGCGGCCGCGCCCGCGTCCGGCTCGACCACATCCTCGTCCCGCGCGCATACCGGCTGCGCTCCCACGCGCTCGTCGCGCACGCGCGCGGCGGCGTCCACGCGAGCGACCATCACGCCGTCGTCGCCGACGTGGACGAGAGGCGCGCGGACCCGTAAGGCCGATCGCGCGCAACGTAGAAGCCGGCACCCTCCGCTCGACCCCGCATGGATCCGCACTCGGCGCGCCTTCGCGACTGGATGGCCGCGCGCCGCGTCGATGCGCAGCACCTCGTCTTCGCCGAGAGCACGCACAGCGTCGCGGAAGCCGCGCGCGCGGCCGGCGCGCCCGAGGACGAGTTCGTGAAGAGCATCTGCATGGTCGCGCCCGGAGCCGAGGCGCTCCTCGTCGCGATCGTGAAAGGGGAGGACCGCGCGAGCGCGACGCGCGTCGCCGAGGCGCTGGGGCGCGCGGAGCGGCCGCGCCTCGCGACGCCCGAGGAGATGCTCGCGCGCACGGGGTACCCGGCCGGCGGCACGCCTCCGTTCGGCTTCGAGGCGAGCTTCCTCGTGGACGAGCGCGTGATGGAGCGCTCCGTCGTCTACGCCGGCGGCGGGAGCGATCGCGCGCTCGTGCGCGTCGCGTCGCAGGAGATGCTGCGCGCGAACGGCGGGCGGGTCGCCCGCGTGCGCCGCTGAAAGCTTCATGCTCCTGCGCAGGCTCGCTCGGCCCGACCACCATGCCGACGAAGACCGTGACGAAGGGCGCGAAGAGGACGGCCAAGCGCCCGTCGAGCAAGATCGTGAAGACCAAGGTCGTGGGCGTGACCCCGTTCCTCTGGTTCGACAAGGACGCCGAGAAGGCGGCGCGCTTCTACGTCTCCCTCCTCGAGGGGTCGAAGGTCGTGAGCGCGACGCCGATGTCGGTGGAGTTCACGCTCGCCGGGCAGGACTTCTACGCCCTGAACGGCGGCCCGACCTACGAGCTCACGCCCGCGTTCTCGTTCTTCGTCGTGGTGAAGACGCAGGCCGAGGTCGACCGCCTCTGGGACGCCCTCACGGCCGACGGGGGCAAGGAGAGCCGCTGCGGGTGGCTCGTCGACCGCTTCGGCGTCTCGTGGCAGATCATCCCGCAGCGGCTGACGCAGCTCCTCTCGCACAAGGAGGCGAAGGTCCAGCGGGCTTCCTTCGCGGCGATGATGACGATGGGGAAGATCGACATCGCCGCGCTGGACGCGGCCGCGAAGAAGGCCCGGGCGTAACGACGCCGAGGAGGAGAAGGAACCCGAGCGGCCGCCCTGTTGGGAGAGGCTGTGGAGGTTGTCAGGAGGCTTGGGGAAGCCGCCCGGGGTTGGATGCGTGCTTGGCCGGCAGGGTCATCATTCGTTGTTCGTCGAGCGCGGGCGAACAACTCATGCGGGGAGCCGCCCTGTGCAGCCTCGTGGACAAGCGCGTCGCCATCGTCACGGGGGCGAACCACGGCATCGGCCTCGAGGTCGCGCGGGGACTCGTCGCCCAGGGGTACCGGACGGTGCTCGCGGTGCGCGACCTCGAGAAGGGGCGTGCGGCCGCCGAGGAGATCGGCGGCGGCACCGTCATGCGCCTCGATCTCGCGGAGCTTGCGTGCGTGCGCGAGTTCGCGACGGAGTTCCACCTCCACTTCGAGCAGCTCCATCTCCTCGTCAACAACGCGGGCATCCACACCGCGAAGCGCGAGACGACCCCCGACGGGATCGAACGGACGCTCGCGACGAACCACGTCGGGCACTTCCTCCTCACAAAGCTGCTTCTTCCCACGCTCACCCGGAGCGCGCCCTCCCGGATCGTGAACGTCGCGAGCGAGGCGCACCGCGGCGCCCCGTTCTTCGACTTCGACGATCCCATGGGCGAGCACGCCTGGAGCGGGCTGCGCGCCTATGCGCAGTCGAAGCTCGCGAACCTGATGTTCACCTATGCCCTCGCGCGACGCCTCCACGGCACGGGCGTCGTCGCGAACGCGGTGCATCCGGGCAGCGTGCGCACCGGCTGGGCGCGCGGCGAGGAGAGCGGCGTCTTCCGCCTCGGTGTCGCGCTCGCGAGCCCGTTCCTCCTTTCGCCCGCGCGCGGCGCGCGGACGCCCCTCCACGTCGCCACCGCGCCGGAGCTCGCGCGCGTGTCCGGCCAATACTTCGCGCGCATGCGCCTCAAGGCGAGCAGCGCTGCGAGCCGCGACGTCGCCGCGCAGGAGCGGCTGTGGGAGCTCTCGGAGCGGCTCACGAAGGCGGCGTGACGGCCGTTTCCTGCTCCTCGTTCATGTCGGTGTATTGCTTCATCGCGCGCGTCTTCCACCACAGCGCGGTGAGCCCGCTCCCGGCCATGACGCTCCCGACGCCGAAGGCGCCTTGCGAGACCGAGCCCGCGGCCATGACGGTCGTCCCGAGCCAGGTGACGGCCCAGAGCCCCGTGAAGCCGCCCGCGGCGGCGAGGACCTGCTGGTCCCGGTCCAACTTCGCGACCACGCCTCCGGCGTCTCCCGGACCCCCCTTATCCCGTTGCCTGTTCTCCAACCCGGAGCCTAGAAGTAGGTGGAGCCGATAGCGAAGCCCCATGGTGGACGAGCACGACCTGCAGGTGCACGAATTCGAGGACGTGGACCTGACCGGGGCCACGATCATCGACGGGTTCCCGAGCGTCGGCCTCGTGAGCACGATCACCGCGAACTACCTCATCGACGTGCTCGAGCTCCAGCAGATCGGCATCATGGACTCGAAGTTCTTCCCCACCGTCTCCATCGTGAGGAACGGCGTGCCCCTCTACCCCGTCCGCATCTACGCCGGGAAGGGCGTCTGCGTCTTCATCAGCGAGTTCCAGCCCGCGCCCAAGCTCATCCGCCCGATCGCGGAGACGATCCTCGCCTTCGCGAAGCGCAAGGGCGCCTCCACGATCATCAGCCCCGAAGGCCTCGTCCTCGACCAGGAAGGAGAAGAAGAGAAGGAGGTCGCCGTCTACGCGCTGGGATCCACGGCAGCGACGCGCGACATGCTCACGAAGCATGGCATCGAGCAGTTCGGGAACGGCATCATCACCGGCGTCTCGGGCGTCCTCCTGAACCTGGGCAAGAAGGAGAACATCAACGCGATCAGCATCCTCGCGGAAGCGAACCCGAACTACCCCGACGCGCGCGCCGCGGCGAAGGTCATCGAAGCGATCGACAAGCTCCTGCCCAACATCAAGATCGACGTGAAGCCCCTCTACACCGAAGCGGAGAACATCGAAAAGACGCTTCGCATGATGCAGAAGCAGGCCTCCCCTTCCCAGCAGCACCCGCAGGAAGAGGTGCCGGGTATGTACGGCTAGGGATCAGGGATCACTTTCGACCCGCCCCCAGGCAAGGCGATCGCTGGGGAGGGCTCGTCTCCCACGATGTACCTCGTCGTCGCCTGTTCCCGCTGCCGCCGCGCGCGCGTGGTCGAGCAAGGCCGCAAGACGGCCTCGTGCGGATCCTGCCCTCGGACGCTCGGTCTCGCTGATCTGCGCCCCTTCTACCACGGCGCCTCCCTGGACGAGGCGCGCGAGGTCGCCGGGCGCGTGAACGCGAAGCTCGCCGGCCGCGAGGAGGAATACCTCGCCGCCACCCTGATCCCCCACGCGCCCGCTCCACGGCACGACAACAAGTGGAACGCTGCCGCCGCGGCGGCCCGCAAGGCGCACGGGGAGAGCGCGCGCGCGGACGCCGTCGCGCGGGCGCTTGGCGAATTCGAGGATGCCGAGCTCGCCGCCGCCTTCGCCCTCGCGGGCCTGCGCGAACCCGACCGCCACCTGCGCCGCATGATCGAGACGCAGGTCGTCTTCGAGCCGCGACCGGGGCTGTTCAAGGCGCTCGGCTGAGCCGCGCGCGCCGCGCGATGCCACGCACTTTATCGCGCGCCAGTGGGGTCGCGGTCGCGTGGATCCCGAGTCGCGGCGCATCAGCGCGATCTCCCTCCTCGCCCTCCTTGGCGCGATCGTGGGCGGCTGGTACGGGCTCTGGGCGAAGGACGCCGGCTTCGCGCTGAGCTCCGTCTCGTGGGGGTTCTCCGTCGTGCTCCTCCCCGTCGCCATCGCGGCCGGGGTCGTCCTCGGGCATCGCGCGCGACGCCTTTCCGCCGCGCTCGCCGCGACGTCGCAGGCCGCGATGACGCTCGCCTTCAGCGCGTTCAGCTTCGCGCTCCGCTCGACGATCCCCGAGATCCGCCGCATCCCGTGGCAGGTGGCCGTCGTCCTCCTGGGCGACGTGGTCGTGACGACGGCGGGGCTCGCGCTCGCGGCGGCGGGTGTCGCGTACGCGCTCTCCTCGCGGCGAGCGTCGGACGCTACGTGACCTTCGTGTCCGGGGGCGAGCCGGCGGGAGCGCTCGTCGGGCGCGATTGCTTGAACGCTTCGAGCGTGAGCTTCTCGGTCCCGTCGGCCACCATGGGCAGCAGGTACGTGTAGCCGCGCAGCGTCGCCTCGAGGAACTCGATCATCGCGACGCCCTCCTTGGGCTTCAGGAGCTGGTCCTTCACGCGCTGGTCCACGACCGCCTTCACCCGCTTCACGATCTCGCGCGGCTCGTACTGCACGCGCTCGATCACGTCCGAGATGATGTCGCCCGGGATCACCGTCTCGAGGTAGAAGTCCTCGGGGTCCTCGTCGTCCACGAAGACGTGCACCTCGTTCGTGCGGCCGAACAGGTTGTGCATGTCGCCCATGATGTCCTGGTAGGCGCCCGTGAGGAACATGCCGATGAAGTAGGGCTCGTTGGGGCGGAGGTTGTGGAGGCGGACCGTGCGGTTCGACTCGTCGGGCCCGATGAACTCGTCGATCTTCCCATCCGAGTCGCACGTGATGTCGACGAGCGTCGCCTCGCGGGAAGGCTGCTCGGCGAGGCGGTGGAGCGGGATCACGGGGAAGAGCTGGTCGAACGCCCAGTGGTCCAGCGCGCTCTGGAAGAGCGAGAAGTTCGCGAGGTACTGGTCCGCGAGCGTCTCCTCGAAGTTCTGCAGGTCCACCGGGACGCGGCGCATCTTCTTCGTGATCGTGACGAGCCTCTTGTTGAGCTCCCAGAAGAGGCTCTCGATGAGGGCGCGATCCTCGAGGCCGAGGATGCCCAAGCGGAACGCCTCGAGCGCCTCGTCCTTCTTCGCGACCGCGTCGTGATAGCTTTCCAGCGCGTTCTTCGCGTTCAGCCCCTCGACGATCTCGCGCATCTCCCGCACGAGGTCGTGCTCCTCGTCGGGCTGCGCCGCCGGCGCGACCAGACGAGGGGAGCCCAGCTCGATGGAGCCGAAGACGTTCATGATGATGCAAGAGTGGTACGCGACGACGGCTCGGCCGCTCTCGCTCACGAGGTGGGGCTCGGGCACCTCCTCGTTCGCGCAGATCTGCTGCAGGTTGTACACTATGTCGCTCGTGTACTCCTCCAGGCTGTAGTTGATCGACGAGTTCGTCGCGGTGCGCGTGCCCTCGTAGTCGACGCCAAGGCCCCCGCCGATGTCGAAGTACTGGATCGGCATGCCCATCTTCCGCAGCTTCGCGTAGATGCGCGCGCCCTCCTTCACCGCGTCCTTCACGGTGCGGATGTCCGTGAGCTGCGATCCCACGTGGAAGTGGAAGAGCTGGAGCGCGCTCTCCTTGCCCGCTTCCTTGAGGATGCGCACCGCCTCGATGATCTCAGGGATCGTGAGGCCGAACTTCGCGAAGTCGCCCGAGGACTTCTCCCACTTGCCGGCACCCTTCGTCGTGAGCTTCGCGCGCAGCCCGATGATCGGCTCGACGCCCATCTCGTTCGCGACGCGGAGGATGAGCGGAAGCTCGGAGAGCTTCTCGATCACGACGATGACCTGGCGCCCGAGCTTGCGCCCGGAGAGGGCGAGGCGCATGTAGTGCTCGTCCTTGTAGCCGTTGCAGATGGTGAGCGCCCGCGGATCGGTGTTGAGGCCCAGCGCGATCACGAGCTCCGGCTTGCTGCCCGCCTCCATGCCATGGTTGTAGGGGGCGCCGGCGTCGAGGATCTCCTCCACGACCTCGCGCATCTGGTTGACCTTCACCGGAAAGACGCCAAAGTACTGGCCCTTGTACGCGTTGGCCTGGATCGCGGCGCGGAAGGTCTCGTTGAGCTTCACGACGCGCGAGCGCAGCACATCCTGGAAGCGCACGACGAGCGGGAACCCGAGCCCCTTCTCCTGCACGTCCTCGATCACGTCCATGATGTCGATCATGGGGCCGGGTTGGCCATAGGGAGTGACGCAAAGATGGCCAAGCGCGTTGATGGCGAAATATCCCTGGCCCCAGCCCGGGATGTTGTAGAACTCCAGCGCGCGTTCGACCGACCACAGCTCTTCCTGGGTCTGCGTCCCCTTCACGTTCGAACGCTAACCGGCCATGCACCATAAGGCGTTCGCTGGGGCGCGCAAGCGCCGCAGCGCCCGCGCCCGCACGCTCGCCTGCACCGTGCCCGCGCGCGTTGCTGCCCCTACACGGTCTCCGACGTGCGCTTCCTTTGGAGCGATCGGGGGAGGCTGCTCTGCCCGAACGACCGATGTCAGGGGCGAAATTTTCCTGATGGAAAATTTCGCGATGCTTGCTTCGGCGAGGATGTGGGTGCCGGAAAGTTGGCGGGGCCCTTGGCAGCATTCGAACATCCTTCCAGTTTGCGATGGGATCGGCTCCCTCTCCAGGGGCAGCACAAGACATCCCCGTCACCCCGATCCTTGCCGCTGCAGGGACCCGAAATTTTTCCGCAGAAAAATTTCGGCCCCGACAACCTTGTCACGACAAGGCACAGGCCGAGTCGATCTCATGCCCGGCAACAGGGCCCCCTGTTGAGATGATCAGCCGAAAACCCCAAGCCCCTGGCCCTCGTGCAAATGAACATGCCCCGTCTGAGCCCGGAGAACACGCTCCTCCTCGTGATCGACATGCAGGAGCGCCTCCAGCCGCTCATCGCGGAGGACGCCCGCCTGCGACGGCAGGCGGCCGCGCTCGCGGAGGGCGCGCGGCTTCTCGGCGTCCCCGTCTTCGTGACGGAGCAGTATCCAAAAGGGCTCGGCCACACGGTGCCCGAGCTGCGGCCCGCGGTGGATGCGGCGGGAGGCGTCCTGGAGAAGACCACCTTCTCGTGCGCCGCGGACCCGAGCATCGCGGCGCGCATCACGGCGGCGGGTCGCCCCAACGTCGTGCTGGCGGGCGTCGAGGCGCACATCTGCGTCCTGCAGACGGCGCTCGACCTCACGGACGCCGGCTACTCCGTCTTCCTCGCGGAGGACGCGATCGGCGCCCGCTCGCCCGAGAACAAGGAGTCCGGCATCGCGCGCGCCCGACGCCACGGCGCCGAGCCCGCCAACGTCGAGATGGTGCTCTTCGAGATCATGGGCACGAAGGAGCACCCGCAGTTCAAGGCCGTGCAGGCGCTCATCAAGTGAAGGCACAACACGTTCATTGGAGCGTCGGTTCCGCGAACGCTTTTCGGATCCGAGCGAAGCGAGGACCCCGCGCGCAGCGCGGGGCGAGGGCCGAGCGAGCAGATCGACAAGGGAGGGGCCCGCGCATCAGCGCGGGAGGGCCCCTTGTCGAGAGCGCGCGTCCGCAGACGCGCGCGAAGCGAGCGAGTGCCCGAGTCCGAAAAGGGCTCGTAGAGAGGTGCTTTTCGAGCTCATGGGCACGAAGGAGCACCCGCAGTTCAAGGCCGTGCAGGCGCTCATCAAGTGAGGGCCGCTCAGCCGCGTGTGGCGAGGACGTGCACGATCCCCGCGGAGGCGGGCTGGCCCTGGACGTCCACGGTCCACGCGCCGAGGTTCAGGCCGACGGCGCGCGAGGTCGTCTCGCTCGTCTCGAGCGCAACGTGGCCGGCGGGGTCGCGGATGATGACGCTCGCGCCGCCCGCGGTGGCGTTGATCCACACGTTGAGCTGCACGGCCGGGATGCTGCCGTCGCTCACGCGGAACTCCTGGCGCTCGCTCGCGCCGTCGAGCTTCGCGAGGTCGAAGCCGCCCGCGTAGAGCGGCTTCTTCGTGTACGCGAAGGGATCGGTCTGCCCCTGCGCGCTGCAGCCCGCGAGAAGGAGCGCGCCGACGAGGGGGAGGACGAGGCGATGCATGGCGGCCCGCTCGCCTGGGGGACGTAAGCGTTTGCGACACATCAGTCGAAGAGCGCGGTCGCATTCCCGCGCGGGGCCGGCTCGCAGCGACAGCCGGCGATCCAGTTCACGACCACGCGCAGGCGCCCCTCGGGCAGCGGCTCCTGCGCGGTGAGGCGGGCGGCGACGGCGTAGCTCCTCGGCTCCGCGTCCACCTGGGTGGGCGTCGCGAGGTCGACGCGCGTGCAGACGTGCAGGACGGCATCGGCGCTCCGGGCGACGTCGACCGCGTTCAGGCGCGAGACGCGGTCCTCGCGAAGCGTCTCCTCGTACTCCGCATAGACCCAGAGGAACGTGCGCGCGTCGAGGCGGTGGATCCCGGGGCCGTGCCCCGCGGTGTCGTTCGTCGCCTCCGCGCGGAAGGGCACGCCGATCGGGCGCGACTGGGCCGGCGGGCACTCGCTCCACTCGCCATCCGGCGGCGGATCGACGTGCGCCGTCTGCGCGCCGGTGGGGGTCGCGCACCCCGCGAGAAGCACGAGAAGGACCGCCACCGCGCGCACGCGCGCCCACCCGCGCCGCGGCATATATACGACCCGCTCCATCGCGGCGCATGCACGGCGTCCTCGTCTTCCCGCGGGCGACCGCCGCGCTCGTGGCCGCGCACGTGCCGCGCGACGCCAAGCTCGTCGCGGTGGATGGCGGCGCGGAGGCGTGCCTCGATGCGGGGATCGTCCCCGCGCTCGTCGTGGGCGACATGGACTCGGTGAGCCAGGCGACGCTCGCGGCGCTCGTCGCCCGCGGCGCGCGCGTGGAGCGCCACCCGAGCGCGAAGCGCGACACGGACGCCGCGCTCGCCCTCGCCCACATGAAGGACTGCGACGACGTCCTCTTCCTTGGCGCCGGCGGCGGGCGGGCCGACCACGCGCTCGCGAACCTGCATCTGCTCGCGGAGGTCGCGCTGCGCGCCGACGCGCGCGCCATCGACGAAGACGCGGAGACGTGGATCGCGACGCCGGCGCGGCCCCTCACGCTGCATCTGCCGTCAGGCGCGCTCGTCTCCATGATCCCCTTCGACGCGGAGGTGCGCGGGATCGCGTACGAGGGGCTGCGCTATCCGCTCCACGATGCCACGATGCGCGCCGGCGACCCGTACGGCGTCTCCAACGAGGCGGTCGCGCCGATGCAGCGCATCTCTGTTTCCGCGGGGCGGCTCATCGTGATGCGGCCGCTCCTTGAGGGTTAGGCCGAGGCCGGCACCGCCAACTTAGGGTCGGGTGAGGTTCCAGAGCGCTGAGTAGGCTCGCATCCAGATGTCGAGGGCGTCGGAGCCAGTATTCCAAGGAAAGGCTCGCCAGAATCGGTCGAGTCGGTGTTTGAGCTGTCGGTTCCAACATTCGATGCGGCTGCGCAATCCGCCTCGGACGGTTTCGTGTTCGAGACCTACTCTTCCTGGTTGGGAGACGTACC
>DATLCC010000019.1:0-11952 GCA_035526585.1 Thermoplasmatota archaeon
GTGAGCGCCGCGCCGATCACGAACGCGATCGCCAAACCTACGACGCCGTACTTGTCGAGGAACGCGCGGAATTCCTGGAAAAGCGACAGACGCGGCGCCGGCGCGCTCGCGGGAACGGTGGTCATCGGGGCCGCAAAAACGGCCGCTCGATTTGAATGCTTCGGGCCCCGACCTAGAGTGGAGATTCAGAGGAGTACGGATCGGGCAGATGGATCCTCTCGTAGCCCCCATCTTCGGTGAGGATCGACATCTCGCTCCAGTCGATCGAGCCCATCTCGTACTCGTCGAGGAGCTTTACTCGCGCCTTCGCGCGCGTGTTCGGCGGGCTCACCATCGCCTTCTTGATACCATCGTCGTCGAGCATGCGGTCCACGAGGCCCGCCTTCTCGAGCTTGTAGTAGAGACCGCTGTTCGCCGAGAGCTCCGAGTATTGCTTCGCGGCCGCGATCTCCACGTTCTCGTCGCGCCCCTTGAGGTCGATCATCTTCTCGACCTCGATGAGGCGCATGATCCACTCGACCTTGCGCTTGAGGCTCTGGATGTCGCCGGCGTCGAGCTTGTCGAGGATCCACTCCCACGTGGAGAGGGCTTCCTTGTCGTCCTGCGTCTTGACGATCCCGTGCTCCTCGAACTTGTTGAGGTAGTAGCGCTGCACCCACATCGGGGAGACCCACTTGCCGTTCGTGAGCTCGAGCTTCCACTGCTCGGGCGCGAGCTGCTCGACCATGTGCCACATGTCGCGAAGCGGCTCCTTGAGCTGCGGAGCGTCGTTGAGGTGCCCCTCCTCCATGAGTTCCAGCACGCCGGCGGTCGTGAACGCGCGAAGGTAGATCGACCACTCGGACATGATGGCGTCGCCGATGATGACATGGAGGCGGCGCCAACGTGTGGGATCCGCGTGCGGCTCGTCCCGCGTGTGCAGGATCCCGGTGTTCGAGAGATTGCCGCCCGAGATGAGCTCGGACGTAAGATAGGCGCAGGGGGAGAGGACGTAGCGGCGATCGATGAAATCCCCGGAGCCGCAGAAGGCGATCCGCGTGACGAGGTGCGGGACGAGCGATCGCACGTATGCGCCCGGGAACTCCATCGATCGGGGCACGCAGTAGTTCTCGTGGGATCCGTAGCTCACGCCATCGGGATCGGTGTTGTTCTTGAACGCGCTGACCTTGACGTTGTGGAACTCCTCGAGCTTCATGCGCGCGAGGTCCACGATGCGCTCTCCCGCCTTTTCGTAGGTGAGCATCTCGAGGGGCGAGAGCGTCTCGGGCGTGCTGATCTCCAGGTGGCCGACGTCGAAGTACGCGCGGCTGCCGTTCTTGAGCCATTCCCCCTGGGCCGCGAACTGCGACTTGCGGATGACCTCGAGCGCAAGTCGATGCGGATCGATCCCGCGCGGGTTCATCTGGTGCGAGAAGAGCGTGTACTCGTGCTCGCTCCCCATGATGCGGGTACGGCTCACTTCGGATACCGTTGCCCGCAGCCTATATGGCTCTTGCTACTCGTCTTGCGGCTGCCGACAACCCTTAAGCCGAGCCCGACGCAGCCGAGCGCTGTGAGCACGCCCGTCGGCGCGCGCGTGGATTCCGCCCGCGACTACACCGAGCTCTTCCGCATCGTGAAGGAGCTCGTCGAGCGCAGGCTGCGCAAGTCGCGCGCGGGCATCATGCTCGGCCTCGCGCCGCTCGGATTGTCGCCCTCAGGCTTCTTCGGCGGCTACTTCGTGCTGGGCTCGAACGCCATCGTGCTCAACCGCGACGTGCTCAACTACGTGAAGCTCAAGGAGCCCGCGTGGCACAACGCGTACGCGTTCCACGTGCTGCTGCACGAGTACCTGCACACGCTCGGGTACCTCAGCGAGGACGACGTGCGGCCGCTCGCGCACGCGATCTCCGTCGAGGCGCTGGGCGCGGACCACCCGTCGACGCGCATCGCGGCCGCGATGGTGCCGGGCGAGACGGGCGAGACGCCCGCGTTCTTCCGCGAGCTCGTCTTCCCCAAGTTCGGCTACGCTCCGGCGCAGCGCCCTTCGATCGAGATCGTCAAGGGGTTCGACCCGGACGCGACTTCTTACATCGGATGACGAGGTCGAGGCTCAGGCCGAGGCCGAGGAACCCAAGCCTAAGCCTCGGCCTCAGCCCGGTGACCAGGAACGGACACATCTGCCCACCTTTGGCTCATCGTGGTCGACAGGTGGATGTCCTTGACCGACCGAGTATGGCGCGTGAAGACGTTCCGCCTCCACCTGCCCGTGATCGACTCCGCGCACGTGGACGAGCTCCTCGACCTCGTGACCGACACCGACGGTGTGGTCGCAGCGCTACTCGAGGACGAGACCCTGCACGTCGTGGTCTCGAGCACGGCGAGCGCGCTCCTGGTGCGAGAGCAGCTCATGGGCGTGGCGGCCGCCTAACGCCAAGCGCGCCACGGGGGCCAAGACCGCCAAGCTGCTTGGCGCCCTCGGCCTCCTAGGCGGCCTTGGCGTCTAGATGACCTCGAACGTCCCACGCATGTCCGGGTGGATGCGGCAGTAGTAGCTGTACATCCCGGGCGGCAGGTCGGTCGGCGTCGACCACACGGGCGACGTGTCCGTGCCGACGATGCCGCCGTCGATGTAGTCGAGGTTCGCCATCTTGCCTGAATCGAACACGCCGTCCGGGTTCGGGTAGTTCGCGACGTACGGGCCGTTGCAGGGCCACTCGCACGACGTCACCGTGTGGCGGATGCCGCCGATGACGTCGTCGTTCACGAACGTGAGGCTCTGGCCGGCGCGCACCTTGGGCGGCGCGCCCGCGGCGCCCGTGAAGTCACGGTCGCCGGGGAGGTACGCGAACGCCGCGATGTGCACGACGGGCGTCTCGATCCCTTCTTCGAGCGGCGCCTCGGGCACGTCGCACGGCGCCGTCGTCGGGAGGCCGCAGAGCGGCTGAAGGTAGGTCCACGCGCGGCTCTGGATGCCTTCGCGCACGTCGCCCTCGGGCGCGCCCGCGAAGTACGCCCGCGTGTTCTCCAGCGTGCAGCCTTCGTCTCCGCGCGGCGCGGGCGGCGCGAGGCGGTCGACGTAGATGCCGACGTAGCTCATCGCGGCGTAGGCGGCGTACTTGGAGTTGTCGTAGACCGCGAACTGCGTGAGGCGGTCTCCCTCGCGGACGGGCGCGCGGAAGCCGAACTTCGTCGCCGCCATCTGGAAGTCCTCGGAGTACGGCGCGGCCCGCGGATCGCGGTCGATCTTGCGCGAGTGGAACAGCGTGACGCCCGGGAAGCCGTCGTTGTCGAGGTCCCCGTCGCAGGCGCTTCCCTCGGGGCCCAGGTTCGCGATCACGACCTCGCGGCCGTTCGGGTGCATGTGGCCTGCGCCGGCGACGAGCGTGCCGTCGTGCGGTGCGACGAACATGCGGCCCATGTCGTCGGTGGGCAGGCGCTCGGGCGTGTCGAGCGGAATGTCGGCCGGGTGGACGTACGTGCCGTCGCCGTCGCCAAAGTCGCGGGGCACGTTGAACGTGGTGCCCCAGAGCTTGCCCTTGAGCTCGTGGAAGTCGGCGCCGGCGACGCAGCGCTCCCCCTCGAGCAGGGGGAGCGGGCCGCAATCCTTCGCGGCAAGGATGCTATCACGCGTGCCGTACACGAAGTCGACGTCGAGCGTGATGTACATGTTCTTCGCGCTCGCCTCCTTGTTGTGGAGCATGTAGATGTACGTCTGCGGCTGGCCTCCGGGGATGAAGATGCCGTAGCGCGGGCCGGCCGGGTCCGCGGCGGCGCGGTTCGTGAAGCTCCCCTGCGTCTTCTCCTCGCCGGTGCCGAAGACCCAGGCGAGGTTCAGCGTGTAGTACTCGTCCGCGGGGTCGTCCGAGACGCGGAACCAGTGCGCGTGGTGGATGTGCATGACCTGGTCGCTGGGCGTCTCGCCCGTCGCCGCGTCGATGAGGTTGGGCGCGATGGCCGTGATGAAGCCATCGTAGAGCGGAAGGTCGAACGAGAAGCGGTTGATGTCCTGCCCGGGCGGGACCGCGAAGGGCCCGAACATGAGCGTCAGGTGCTTCTCGATGCCGACGGGGCGCGCGACGTCGCGCTCCACGAGGTCGGTCGGCTCGATGCTGGCGAAGGCTAGCGGCGCGGCGAGCGTGAGCGCCGCGACGAACACGACGATGGTGGTCTTTCCCATGGTTCCCAACTCCCTGCTTATCCTGTGGCCGGCAAGGCCACGAGCGTTCCCTGCATCTGCGGGTGGATCGTGCAATAGAACGGATACGTCTGCGTCGCGACGAGCGCGTCGGTGCCGAGCACGGGGACGCTCTCGCCGAGGCCCGCGAAGGCGCTCCAGAAGAGCGGGCACTGGCCGCTCGCGAAGAGGAAGCACCACGGCTGCGCGTCGGAGCCGTAGACGCCGTGCGCGACCACGTTGTGACGCATGACATCGGCGTTCGTGAACGAGATCGCGCCGCCCACCGGCACCGCGCCAGCCGGCGTCGCGTAGTTGCTGACCCACGCTCCTGGCGCCGCGACGAGGGGCGGCGCGCCAGGCTGCGGCGCCAGCGTCGGCGCCGGGAGCTGGACGACGCGGTAGATCGCGTCCGCGTCGGCGACGTACATCGCGCCGTCGGGGCCGAAGAGCACGTCCGTGGGAAGGTGGAGGCCCGTCAGGAAGTCGCGGACCTCGGTCGCGTCGCCGTCCGCGTCGAGGACGACGCGCACGACCTTGTGCCCCGTGTTGTGCGTCGCATGGGTCGGGTCCGCGAGCGACGCGTCGACGACGTGCTGCTGCTGGGGACCGCACTCGGCCACGTAGACGCTGCTCGCCCACTCTCCGGTCCATGAGGGGGGCACGTCGATGCCGGTCGCGCAGACGTGCCATCCCAGGAGCGCCTGCGCCTTCGCGGCGCCGCTGCAGTCGTGCGCCGGGAAGCGGGGGTTGGCGACGACGGTCACGTCCACGCCGCCAGGCGCCCCCTCCTGATAACAAAAGGGGTAGCCGTAGCCCTGGCCGGGCTCGACGCGGTGGAAGAGGTCCTGGCTTGGCGTCGCGTCGGCGCCGTTCGTGGCGGTGTAGGCGACTCCCGCGGGGCTCCACGCGACGTCCCAGACGTTGCGGAAGCCGTGCGCGAAGACGGCGACCTTCGCGGCGAAGTCCGCGTTGCGAGGGTGGGCGGCGATGGACGCGGGCGCGATCGGCGTGCCGGTGCTCGTGCGCCAGTGGAGGATGGCCGGGCTCGCGGCGAGGGCGTCCGCGTCGACGCTCAGGATCGCGCCGCTGTAGGGGATGACGTCGGCGTCGCCGCCGGAGACGCCATCGTCGTTGGGATTGCCGTTCGCGAGGAAAAGACGACCGTCGGGGCCAAAGCGCAGGTTGTTCGTGTTGTGCCGCCCGTTGGGCAAGCCGTCCACGATGGCGACGCGCGACGCGCCGTCGATGCGCCACACGCGCCCGTCGGTGCGACCGCTCTCCGCGCCCGCGTGGCTGTCCGCGACGTAGAGGATGTCATCCTTCCAGACAAGGCCCAGGGGGGACGAGAAGCCGGTCGCGAACTGTGTCGGCGGGCCGGAAGGCACGGGGCCCGCGGCGGTCCACGTGAGCGGGAGGCGCCACACGGAGCCCGCGAGCGAGGTCAGGTAGAGGTCCGGGCCGCCCGGGCCGAAGGCGATCGAGGTCGCGACGGGGGCGGGCGAGAGGGGCTCGATGAGGAAGCCGAGCGCGGCCTCGGGGACGAAGGGGGGGAGGAGGTCTGCGACCTGCGGCGCGGAAGCCCCCGCGGACGCGTCGAGGCCGGGCAGCGCGGCGGAGAGGGGCGCCAGAAGCAGGAGCAGCGCCCAGAGCGATCGAAGACGGATGGAAGGTCCTCCCGTCCGGACGGAGCGCACGGGCGTGCATAAGCGCAGCCGGCCAGAGCGTGTTCTCGTTGCGATACGAAGCTCTAAGTACCTCGGGCTCCTTGGTACCTCGAAGCCCTTGGTAGCGTCGTCCCCCAAGCCTGCCGACCTCGACCGCTTCCGCGAGAAGCACGAGCGCGAGCTGAAGTCGGGCGTCGTGAGCATGCTCCTGCTCCTTGCGATCGACCGCTCCGGCCCGGACTACGGCTATCGCATCCTGAAGAACCTGCAGGACTGGAGCGACGGCCGGCTCGCGTTCAAGGAGGGCACGGCCTACCCGCTGCTGCAGAACCTCGAGAAGAGCGGGCTCGTCACGAGCTACTGGGGCGACGGCGCCGGCGGGCCGCCGCGCAAATACTATCAGACGACCGCGCTCGGGCGCGACGCGCTGAAGGCCGCGATCGCGGACTGGGAAGCGCTCACGCAGAGCGTGGAAGACATCCTGAGGAACGCGCCCAAGGGAGGCAAGAAGGAATGACCAGCATGATCGACGAATATCTCCGCGAGGTCGAGTCCTCGCTCCGCGTCGACGCCGCGCGCAAGCGCCAGATCGTCGACGAGCTACGCAGCCACCTCACCGAGAAGGTCGACGAGCTCCAGGCCGCCGAGCCGATGCGCGCACGCGCGGACATCGAGCAGATGGTCCTACGCGACTTCGGCGACCCGCGCGACCTCGCGCTCGCCTACGAGCCCGAGGGCGGCGCCGTCCTCATGAACAGCGCCGGCGAGATCGTCCTGCGCTTCGGGAAGGCCTTCGGACGCGGCGCGGTCGCCGCCGGACGCGGCGCCGGGAAGGCGCTGAAGTGGGTCGCGATCGGACTGGCAGGACTCCTCATCATCTCGGTGGGCGTGGGCGCATGGGCGTACCATGAAGTGAAGCCGTACATCCCGTCCATCATCGAGCAGTCCGAGCCCGCCTACCAGTTCTCCCAATCCTGCCATGAGACTCCGTGCAATGGCGTCGTGCCCACCGATGCGTTCTACGTGCATCCCGAGGCACGGAAGGTGAGATTCGACCTCGAGGTCTGGCCTGTGCATGACGACGATGGGAACCACGTCGGGAACGGAACCATCCGCGTCACGGTGACCGACAACAACGGCACGCTCCGGTTCGACCGGACCTTCAACGGCACGGACGGCTACTTCTCCGAGGAGACGAGCTGGGCCGCCGGCGCAGGCAACTGGACGCTTTCCTACGCCTACGAAGGGTTCCGCGGCTCGGTGAGCGTGCAGGCGTACGCGATCAGCGTGCCCTGGGGCGACGACGCCTATTCCTCCTGACCGAGCTCGCAGATGTGGAGGAGCGGAGCTATGCCTCAGCGGTGAAGCTCCTTCCGCATCGCGGCCTCGAAGCCGTCCCACATCTTCGAGAGCTCGCGCTTCACGAGAGGCTTCGCGAGGCGCAGCAGGAAATGCCTCTGCGGGTCGTTGATGATCAGGTTGTAGTCCACGGTGAGCCGGCTCGCCCCGCTCCCCACCGGGACCAGGCGATAATGCGTGAAGCTCCCCGTTCGTGGCCCCGCGATCACCTTCGCTTCCCAGCGGTCGGGCGGGTGCAGCGTGACCTCGCTCGTGCCCGTGGATCGGCGGCCAAGCACCACCTGCTCCCCCTCGTACACGATGCGCGTCGGCGAGCGCTCGATCACCTTGCGCATCTCGATCACGGCGTCGGCGCGGTCCACGTCGGAATCCTGGAAATCCGTGAGCCATGCGTAGGCCGCGTCGCGCTGCGCGGGGATCTCGCGCGACAGCCTGATGTGCACGGGGGAAGGCACGGACGCACGAGCGCCGGGGCCCGGGAAAAGCGTATCCTCGGCGCTTCCCCCGGCCGGCACCCTCCGGTCGTCCATGGCCGCGCGGCGAAGGATTCACCTGGTGCGTCCACGCTGCGCGCTGCGATGACGCCCCTGGAGAACCCGCCCGAGAACCCGTGCTTTGGATGCGGACCGGAGCATGCGCGCGGGCTGCGCCTCGCCTTTGCGCGCGATGGCGCCAGCGTCGTCTGCACGTACACGCCGAAGCCCGACGAGATCGGCTGGCCTGGGCTCTTCCACACCGGCCTCCACTACACGACGCTCTTCGAGGCGTGCTACTGGGCCGCGCTGGAGCTCACCGGCCAGGTGCACGTCGCGAGCGGCGCGCAGACCTTCGACCAGCAGCGCCTTCCGCGCGTCGGAGCACCCTTCACGACGGTGGCGCGCATCGTGGCGAAGGATCCGCTGCGGCTCGTCGCGGAGAGCGTGAGCGCGGAAGGGAAGCCCCTCGCGCGCCTCGAGGTCGGGATGAAGCTCGCGAGCCGTGTGGGGGCCGAGCGCGCGGGGATCGTGCTCCCGGCATATCTCACCGAGCAGATGGCGCCGTAGGCCTGGCCCTCTTCCTCTTCCGGTTCCGCTTCCGCCTCCGCTTCCCTTCTTCCTCGAAGACCCTACGGGAAGAGGGACGCAAGGCTTCCGCGACACAGCTTTTTCAGGGGCTTCCCCATGCAGCGCGCGTGCCCACGTCCCTCGACACTGGAGTCCGCATCCACCGCGACGGCAGCGTGTGGACGATCGCGATCGATCGCCCGCACGTGAAGAACGCCGTCGATCGCCCCACCGCGCATGCGCTCGCGGAGGCGTTCCGCGAGTTCGAGGCGGATCCATGGGCGCGCGTCGCCGTGCTCGCGGGCGGAGGCGGCACGTTCTGCGCCGGCGCGGACCTCCAGCGCGTCGTGGACGGCGAGGGGAACCGGACCGAGCCCGATGGGGATGGCCCCATGGGCCCGACCAGGATGCTGCTATCCAAGCCCACGATCGCCGCGATCGACGGGCACGCGGTGGGCGGCGGGATGGAGCTCGCGCTCTGGTGCGACCTCCGCGTGATGGAGGACGACGCCGTGCTCGGCTTCTTCAACAGGCGTTGGGGCGTGCCGCTCGTCGACGGAGGCAGCGTGCGGCTTCCGCGCCTCGTCGGGCTCTCGCGCGCCATGGACCTCATCCTCACGGGGCGCGAGGTGCGCGCCGACGAGGCGCACGCGATCGGCCTGATCCATCGCATCGTCGCGCCCGGCTACGCGCGCAAGGTCGCGCTCGAGATGGCGCACGCCCTCGCGCACATGCCGCAGCATGCGCTGCGCGGCGACCGAGCGAGCGCGTACGAGTCGACGTCGCTGCCTCTCGACGCGGCCCTTGCGAACGAGTTCCACCGCGGCGTGCCGGCGCTCCAGAAGGAGGCGCGCGAGGGGGCGAAGCGGTTCCTTGCCAGCCGGAGCAGGTCCGAACCGTAGGAGCCGTAGATTCAAGCCGAGCGCGCGCGAACGTGCGCCCGTGCAGACGTTCCTCCCCTACGCGGACTTCCGGCGGTCTGCCGCCGCGCTCGACTTGCGCCGGCTTGGCAAGCAGCGCGTCGAGGCGTACCAGCTCCTGCGCGTGCTGCGCGGGGAAACGCGAGGATGGCGCAGCCATCCGGCCGCCGCGATGTGGCGCGGGCACGAGGCGGCGCTTGGCGCCTACATGAACGCGTGCATCGACGAGTGGATCCGCCGCGGCTACCGCAACACGATGCAAAAGGCGCGCGTGTCGCGCTATCGATCGCCTCCCTGGCTGGGCGACGAGGCGATCCACGCGTCGCACCGCGCGAACCTGCTCCGCAAGGACGCCTCCTTCTACGGCGCGCTGGGCTGGCGGGAGGATCCGGCCGCGCCCTATGTCTGGCCGGTCGGCCCGTCCGGCGCGGCGACGAGGGCGAGCGGCCGGGCGAACGTCACCGGGGGCGCCGATGGTAGTAGACGACCAGCACGCGCGGCGCGTGTCCCTGCTTCTCCGGAAGCGCGTAGAGCTTCACGCGGTGGCCCACGCCCTGCCCCGCGGACATGAGAAGCACTGCGAGCGCGGGCGCAGGGAGCCCCGACTCGACGAGCACAGGATGGAAGCTCAGATCCACCACGGCGGGATCCGCCGAGAGGATGTCGGCGAGGTCGGCGCGCGCCGCAGCGAAGTCGGGCGCATCCAGCGCTGCGATCGGCAGGACCTCGACAGGCGTGCCCGCCGGAAGCTCCTTCGCAAGGGCATCGAGAAGGCGCGCGCGGACCTCGTCGGACGGCAGGGGCACGCGCCGCACTCGGTGAACGGGCGCATGAAAGCTGCGTAGCTTCAGGCCTGTCATGAACTTCAAGCCAAGAACGCATGAGCACCTCGCGTGCAGACGTTCCTGCCCTACGCCGACTTTCGCCTGTCGGCCGCCGCGTTGGACGCGCGCCGCCTGGGCAAGCAACGCGTTGAAAGGCCGGTCACATAGTGCCATCACAATGGCTCATCCCGACCTCGGATCAAGCCGCTCGACAAGCCCATCGAAGTCGGCGTCGAACGAGAGTATGGTCCCTATGCCGCGGCGGCGCACGATCGCGATGCTCGTCGCATCGGTGAAACTCAAGGGCTTGTCTTTGTAGGATTCGAGGATCCGTAGTGCGTCACGGAAGATCACGGCGTTCACCATCGCCATGTCGAAAACGTGGGGGAAGGGCTTGCGGCCGAGGATCCTGCTCGCGACGAGCGAGGCTTCGGCAAGCGAGCCGGTCCGTACTCGCGCGAGTGTGACGGTCTCGTCGAAGACGTAGTCGCTCGTGAACGCTCGGCCCAACTCGCCCGTCAGCAAGCGATCGATCGCGGCGCGCGCGGACTTGTGGTTCGCGTCGCGCTTGTTCTGGGCCGCGACGAAGATGCCCGTGTCCACGAACACGCTCATGCGGCGTCCTTCCCGCCGTAGAGAATGTCGTCGATCTCGTCCTCGCTCGTCGTGACCCCCCAGTCGGAGGCCCCGGCAAGGAACGCCTTGATCTCTTTCTGTGTCAGCGTTGGCGCCTCGTCATCGAGGACGATCTCGTCCTCGTGCTCTTGCGCAAGCTCCACGACGCGATGGAGCAGGTCGTCCAATGAAATGCGCTGACCCGTCGCGAGAAGGTAGCGCGCCTGGAGCGCGTCCAGGATCGCCTTGTCCTCATCCTGGATGCGGACCGTCGTCGCCATACTACAATGTATACAATGCAGCATCTTATAAGTTTACGAACGGCATGAGGAAAGACCCGAGCCACCCGAGGGCTCCGAGCCGCCGGAGCGGGAGTATTTCACATGCCGAGTCGGGCGTCCTCGGGCCTCGGGTTTTTTCGCCGCATCCCAAAGACACCAGTGCGCAATGTGTATCCGGGCCCGTGGCAGGGCGCCCGCTGAGCGCACCGCGCGCGCGGCGGCCGCTCCGCTCGCGGATCGAAGGGTGAGAAAAAAGGATCGGGGGAGATGCGGGCCCGTTACATGACTTCGACAGAGTCATTGGCCGCGAAGCGCGCGCGTTCCCGCTGCCGCTTCTGGTAGACCGATGACTCGACGAGCGCGTGCTCCTTCGATTCCTCCTCGGCGGCCTTGCGCAGGTCCTCCATGTTGAGGCCTTCGCGCGAGCGCTCGGGCGACCCGCGCGGGAAGGGCAGCACGCGCTTCACGTAGTTCTTCTTGGCCGTCGTGATGATGCTCTCGACGAGCGCGCCGGAGATGATGTCCTTGCGCTTGATCGTCTTCACGCTCTCCTTGGCCTCGGGGTCGAGCTTGAACTCGACCCACTTGTTGTCGCCGTAGAGCTCCTCGATGAGCTCGGCCTTCATCGCCTCGAGCGCCTTCTCCTTGTTCCCGCCGTGTGCGTCGACGTACGCCTTCTGGATCGGGAGATCGGGCGTGAGATAGATGTTGATGATGTGCATCGCGGCGGCCTTGTTCGGGCGCTGGATCTCGATGACCTCGTCGAAGCGGCCCGGGCGCAGGAGCGCCGGGTCGATCATGTCGGGGCGGTTCGTCGCGCCGAGGATATACACGTCCTTGAGCGTGTCGATGCCGTCCATCTCGCTGAGGATCTGCGCGATGATGTTCTTCTGCACGCCCGCCGAGTCCTGCTGGCCGCGCGTCGTGCCGAGCGCGTCGAACTCGTCGAAGAAGATGATGGAGGGCGCATTCTCGCGGGCCTTGCGGAAGAGCGCCTTGATCATGTTTTCGCTCTCGCCGACCCACTTGGAAAGGATATCAGCGACCTTGACGTTGAAGAACGTGAACGAGTTCTCCGTCGCGACGG
>DATLCC010000020.1:0-58966 GCA_035526585.1 Thermoplasmatota archaeon
GCGAGATCGATGATGCCGATGAGCTGTGCGAGGCGATCCGCGTCGGGCAGCGTGAGCGCGCCGGAGATGGGCTGCGCCGCGTTCACGAACAGCAGCGCGGCCATCGCGCGGTGGCGCGCACCGGGCCCGGCCGTGACGAGCACGAGGCCCACGACGACCTGGAAGATGCTCTCTGCGAGCAGGAGCCCGGTCGCCACCTCCACAGGCGTGGACGGGGGACGAGGCGTTTGATGCTATCGAAATCCAGGATATGACCTCGGGGGTCGGATCTGCGTCGCCTCAGAAGATGAATGTGTCGCTGTCGATCATCCCGCCGCACGTGTCGTCGCGCAGCTCGTCCTCGCGCTGGAGGCCGGCGATGCCGTTCGATTCCTCGTAGACCCAGATGGACCACGGTCCCCAGTCCGAGCAATCGGAGGCGTCGTCGGGGTCGATGCAGGGCTCGTAGACGTAGTATCCGGCCGCCGCGATCGGTGCGAACGACGTCGTGGGCACGCACTCGTCGGCGAGCGCGAACGGAGCGGTAAGCAGGAGCAGAGCGAACATGGGGACGAGGATCGATCGCATCAGTGTCACCTTAGAGAATGATCGTGTCGCGCGGGATGATGCCCCCGCACGTGTCGTCGACGACCTCATCGCCACGCTGGAGGCCGGCGATGCTGTTCGTCTCTTCGTAGACCCATGGCGCGCCGTCGCCGCACCCGACGAGGTGGTCCGTCGCGAAGCCCAGGAGCGTGCAGAGGTCGTCCACGTAGTAGGTCGCGCCGCCCGCTGTGGAGAGGTCGATCGTCGCGTCGGGTTGGGTCGTCGTCGGCGCGCACTCGAACGCGGCCGCATGGCCGAACGTGAGGACCAGGATCGCCCCGAGAGCTGCCGCGAGTCGATGGGTGTTCCGCATGGGAGCCGCTGCGGGAGTATCCGTCCAGTGGAACAAGAAGGAGTCGGGTGGAAATGTGGCTTCGATCCTGCGGACCGTCAGAGTACGGAAGTATCCCCGTCGATCGCGCCGCCGCACGTGTCGTCCACGACCGCATCTTGGCGCTGGAGGCCGGCGATCCCGTTCGACTCCTGGTAGAACCAGACCGTCGTCTCGCACCCGCCGACGCACGGGTCGGCGTCGATGTAGACGCCTTCGCCGAGCGCGTGCACCGTGAGGAGCGGGAACGCCTGCGTCGTGGGGACGCATCCGTCCGCGGCCGCGGGGAACGCGAGCGCGGCGACGAGCGCGAGCGCGACGAGCGCTCTCACGGCACGAGGCTCCCAGTGTCGAACGTCTCCTCGCTCGCCCACTCGGCATAACCCATCTGCGCGGGCTTCCACTCGAAGTTCGCGTAGAGGATGAGCTGGTCGTCCTTGTGCGCGTCGCTCAAGGTGCCGTCCGCCTCGAACCGGATGAACGCGGCAGGCATCCAGTACTGGTTCGTGCCAGGGGGCAGGACGCTGCCGGCGTCGCCCGTGCCGAAGTCGTACCACTGGTGGAAGGTCGGGCGGTTGACCATCGGGAGGCGCCACGCGGGGCCGCCGCTGAGTCCTACGAACTTCATCGTCTTCGCGGGCTCGCTCGGGATCTCGACCGTCTGGTACGTGTCGATCAGGTCGCCGACCGCCGTGCGGAAGGTCGACGCGAGGAACTCGTCCGCCGTCTGCGGCGCGAACCAATCGTGCGCGGTGTCGCCGTTCAGCGCATTCACGAGCACGTTCTCCTTGTTGTCCTCGCGGCCGAAGTCGGCGGCGTGCGGGTCGCCCGAGAGCTCGGGCGTGAACTCCATCGGGCGCGTGAGGGCGCCCAGCTCGTCGCCGTAGAACGCGTCCTGCGCGACGCCACGCCACGCTTCGTAGATCGTGAAGCCGATGGGCTCGTGGCCGAAGCACGGGTCGACGGCGCGCGCGATGTTGCACGTCGCGTCGTCGGGCATCCACGAGTAGCCGCCCGCGGCCCACTCCGCGAGCTTCGCGCGCGCGGCCTGCACGTCTTCGTCCGGCTCGTCCGCGGTCGCAGCGAGGAGCTGCGGGACCTCGTCCTTGGGGTAGGGCGAGCGCGTGGAGATCCACTTGTTGATCTCCTTGAGGTCGTCGATGTTGAGCGAGCCGTCGATCGCGAGCTGGTCCTGGATGGCGCCGTCGATGAGCTCGACGCGGTTCTCCGGGCCCCACTTCTCGATCGCGTCGCCACTGGACCATCCGAGCGCGGGCTTGTTGTTCCAGTTCGCGATGTAGCCCCTGCTCGGGTTCTTCACGTGCGGCAGGTCGTCGCCCGTGCGGATCGTGCCCCAGTCGCAAAGGCCCGCGAGGCGCGGGAAGCGCGGATCGCAGCTCTCGCTGCGGTCGGGGTTCGCGCCGAAGTGGTAGTACCCGATGTTGCCTCCGTCGTCGGCGACCTGGAAGTTGAACTCGAAGCGGAACGTGTCCATGTGCGCAGCGAAATCGTCCATGTTCTGCGCCTGCGAGATCGTGAGCCACAGCGCGCCGCTACGCACCTCGTCGAGGCGGTGCGTGCGGAGGCGCGAGAACGCGTAGCCCGCCTCCTCGTTGATCGCGAAGACGGGGCCCGCGTCCGTGCGGCACACTTCCTGCACCGCGAGCACGGGCGGGTTCGGGTCGATCGCGGTGGGGAGGCCAAGGTGCGTCTCGATGCGGCAGTCCATGGGCTTCGTCTCGCCCGAGGTCCCGCTCACGAAGTACTCTCGGGGGCCGCTGAGCTTGACAGCGACGACATCCACCTGGTCGGACGAGCCGGAGGTGACGGTCCACGCCATGTGCTCGGTGCGGCCGATGATGACGCCGGGCGCGCCGCCCACGCCCATGCCGACCGCGTCGAAGCCGGCGCCGTGGAGCGCGACCTCGTAGGGGATCGTCGGGTTGTGGTAGGCCATCTGGGGGCCGCCAAAGAGGAGCGCCCCGCCGTTCTCGGAGAGCGCGGGGGAGACGACGTACGCGTTCGAGCCGAACTTCGCGGGGATGCCGTTCGCGGCGGCGGTGCGCTGGAGCGAGTCGAGCGAGCCGTCGGCGAACGCGTGCGCGCCGGCCGCGGCCTCGACGAGGTCCCACTGCCACTCGGGGATGTCCTCCCACGCCATCGGGCCTTCGGTGGGCGTGTACGTGCCATCCGCTTCGGAGATGGTCGTGTACGTGCTCGGGTCCTGCATCCAGAACATGTCTGCGAAGGCTTTCCGGGCCTCGGCTTCGCCAAGCGTCGAGACGAGCTGCGTGTAGACGCGCGCATTGTCCAGCTCGTTGCCGCCGGAGCCCGCGCCGAAGATGTCGAGGAGGAATTGCGCGATCGCGATCGTGTCCTCGGGCACCCACGTCTCGGGCGGGTGGGCGATCGCGTAGAACTCGGCGGAGAGGAGCGTCGGGTCGGCGCGCGTCTTCGCGATCCACGCGTTCACGCCGTCGGTGAACCCTTGGAACATGTTGCGGTACTCGGGCGAGAGCTCGTTCAGCGTCGCCGTGCGCTCGGCGTCCGTGTAGAGCTCGCGCTTCGTCGCGAGGTCCATCGTGAGCTGCGACGGGCCGAGGAAGCGCGCCGATTCGCCCTTGCCCACGTGGCGCAGCACGTCCATCTGGAAGAGGCGATCCTGCGCCTGCGCGTAGCCGTTGCCCCAGAAGAGCGCGTACGCGTCGTCCGCGTAGACGTGGGGCACGCCGTACGCGTCGCGCTTGATCGTGACGGGCTCGCCGGCCGCGGTCAACGACTCGACCGTGTCCTCCGGGTCGGGCAGGGCGATCGCCACCGCGGGGGCGGCGAGAAGGATCGAGAAGACGACGGCTGCGAGCGTGCGGACTGACATGGCCTGGAAGGCCTCCCGACCGACGACCTCCCGAGGAGAGGATAAGCTTTCTCGGGACCAAAGCGCCGGAACAAAGCCCAAATGCCGAAACGAAGGCGCTTTTGGCGCTTTGGCAACGCTTCCGCGCGTTCGGGCTAGTTTCGCGCGGGCTTGAGTGCGCGCGCGAGTGAAACGCGAGGCCAATCCCTTTTATCCTCTTTTGCCCCGTGACAGCCCGATGCCCTTCCACGTGACCTCCGACCAGGAGCTCGTGCGCAAGACGATCCGTGAGCTCGTCGAGGACCTCCGCGGCAAGACGGCCGAGCACATCGACCGCGAGCGCGCATGGCCGGGCGAGCAGATCCAGAAGCTCGCGGGCATGGGGCTCACGGGCATGCTCGTGCCCGCGGAGCAGGGCGGCCCCGGCACGGACACGGTGAGCTTCGTGCTCGCCCTCGAGGAGGTCGCGCGCGCATCGGGCGTCGTCGCGCTCGCGCTCAACAATCTCAACGCGCTGGGTTCCTTCGCCATCGCCGCGAAAGGCGGCGAAGCGGTGCGGACGCAGGTGCTTCCCGAGCTTCTCACCGGGGCGAAGATCGCGGCATGGGCGCTCGCCGAGCCCGGATCCGGGAGCGACATGGGGGGCGTGCAGACGAGCGCGAAGAAGGTCGGCGACCACTATGAGCTCAACGGGGTCAAGAGCTTCGTCGTGGGCGCGCCTGACGCCGCGTGGCTGATCGTCTTCGCGAAGGCGCCCGGCGGCCTGAGCGCGTTCGTGATCCCGGCGGACGCGCAAGGGGTGATGATCACGCCCCCCGAGCGTACCATGACGCTGCGAGGCAACGACATGGCGCAGGTCTTCCTCAAGGGCGTGAAGGTGCCGGCGGCGCACATGCTGGGCGCCGAAGGGGATGGCGTCGCGCTCGCGCAGCAGTGCGGCGAGCTCGCGGCGCTGGGCGGCGCCGCCATCGCGCTCGGCCTCATGCAGGCCGCGTTCGAGGACGCGGTCGGCTACGCGAACCAGCGCGAGCAGTTCCGCACGCCCCTGAAGGGCTTCCAGGCGATCCAGTTCCTCGTCGCGGACCTCGACACGGAGCTTCGCGCCGCGCGCCTCCTCACGTACGCCGCCGCCGACCGGCGCGACCGCGGCGAGGACTTCTCGGCCGATGTCGCCGCCGCGAAGCTCTTCGCGGGCGAGGTCGCGAAGCACGTGACGCAGAAGTCGCTCCGCATCCACGGCGGCACGGGATTCATGCGCGACCTGCCCGTCGAGCGCTACAACCGGGATGCGCGCGCCATGAGCATCTACGCGGGGACCTCCGAAATGCAGCGCGCGCTCCTCGCGAGCAAAGCCCTTGGGCTTTGATCGCTGTGTAACCATTCGGTTACACGTTGACACGCCGCCGCATGAGGAGCGCCAGCCCGAAGCTCGATAGCACGAGCGCCGCGACGCCGACGCCCGGCGTGTCGTTCTCCTGTTCGCCGGCGCTGCTTTCCGCCGGCGCCTGGAACTCGCCGATCGCGCCGCAGTCGCCCCGTGGACCGCACACGTTGCCGCCGGTGGTCGAAGCCGGCGTGGGCGTCGCCGCGGGGGTGGCCGACGGGGGCGTCTCCTGCGGACCGGGCGACGGGCTCGGCGGCGTAGGGGAGCTCGTGTCGGGCGTCGCAGGGTGGGCGACGACCGCGCGGGCGACGACGACGCTCGCGGGGTCGAAGCCGCCGGGCACGTAGCAGGGGCCCACGTCCGCCTCGAAGTGCGCCGAGAGCTCGACGTTGCCGTCCTGGATCGCGCGCACGCTGAGGTTGACGGTGGCCTCGCCCTCGTAGCCGTTGATGTAGTACGACCGGGCCTGGACGGGGAACGTCACGGTGCTCGACTCGAAGAGCGCCTTCACGCCGTCGGTGGTCGCCGTCGCGAGCGTGACGACGAACGCGCGGTCCTCGTGGCACATGAAGTCGCTCGCGGTGAGACGCACGACGACCGGCACCGTGACGTCGGCGTCGATCGGCCCTTCGGGAAGCTCGAGCGAGAGCGACGCCGGCGCGGCAGCAGCGGTGGGAGCGGAGAGCGCCGCGAGCGCCAGGGCCGCGGCGAGAGGGATCGCGCGCATGGGGCGACCGGGCGGCGGGCGCCGCTTGCCGCTTATGGAGCAGGCGTCGAAGGCGCGCGCCGCAGCCGCTGCGCGAGGACGACCGCGCCGCCGGCGAGCGCGCCCAGGAAGGCGCCGACGAGCGCCAGCGGAGGGTGGGCGCCTGCGGCCGCGGGGGCGAGCGAGGGCGAGGGCGCGGGCGCGGGTGCCGGCGGTGGCTGGACCTCGGCCTTGGGCACCGCGGGCGCCGGCGGCTCGCGCTCGGAGGCCGCGGGGGCGCCCTGGATCTCGATCGCGCGCTCGGTCTCGCCGTGCGCGGCGCCGGGCGCGACGCAGCTCGCGGGCAGGTCGTACGCGGCCGCGACGACGACGCGCCCCGCGCCTTCGGCGCCGAGTATCCGGAGCGCCACCTGCGACTCGCCGCTCCACGAGCGCACGGCCGCATGGCTCGCGACGCGGAAGACGACCCGGTCCCACGCGAGCGAGGCGCCGCGCACCCCGCTCGCCTCCGCGATGCGCAGGAGCACGGGGATCTCGGCGTCGCCCGCGCAGACGACGCCCTCGAGATGCAGCGCGACGCCAAGCGTCGCGCTCGTCGGGCCATCGACCGTGAGCGAAGAGGGACCGCTCAGGGAGACGCTCGACGCGGCGGCGCCAGCGCTTGGCAGCCAGAGCGATAGCATGAGGACGGCCGCTGCGAGCGGCGCGATGCGCATGCCACCCCACTCTGGCCGCATTGTCGGTCGTGCGTTGTGGTTCAGCCGGCGTCGGCGTGCGTCATCGGCTCTGCCGACACGAAACCACGGAGAACACGGAGGGGGTGGGAATTGCCGTGAGCAACCCATGTATCGAGCGGTTCCGGAGAGGGGCCACGGAGTGGGACAAGGTCGTCGTCTGACGCCCCGAACAAACGTTGCTTCACTCCGTGGTCCCTCACCGGAGCGGCGCGAACCTCACGTTGTTCGTAGCTGTCCTATTTTCTCCGTGATCTTCGTGGTTTCGTCGTCGAGGAGACAAAGGTCGACGTGCGGACGAGCGCGCCCGCACCTCAAAGCTCAGCCGGCGGCCGGTACTCGCCCCAGACCTCGCGCAACGCGCCGCAGACCTCGCCCACCGTCGCGTGCGCCTTCACCGCGTCGATGATGAGCGGCATCAGGTTCGCGTCGCCGTGCGCGGCATCGCGGAGCGCGCGGAGCACCGCGGCGACCGCGGAGACGTCGCGGCGCGCTTTGAACGCGCGCAGCCGCCGCACTTGCGCGGCCTCGACGGCGGACTCCACGCGCAGGATCTCCATGTCGCTGCGCTCGCTGCCGTGCGTGAACTCGTTGACGCCGACGACGATCGCGTCCTTCGCCTCGATGGCGCGCTGCGCGGCGTATGCCGCGTCCGCGATCTCGCGCTGCACCCATCCGGTCTCGATGGCGCGGAGCATGCCGCCCATGCCCTCGATCTTCGCGATGAGCTGCGTCGCCTCGTCCTCGAGCTTGGAGGTCAGCCACTCGACGTAGTACGAGCCCGCGAACGGGTCGATGGTGTTCGCGACGCCCGATTCCTCGGCGACGATCTGCTGCGTGCGGAGCGCGATGCGCGCCGCCTTCTCCGTCGGGAGGCCGAGCGCCTCGTCCATCGAGTTGGTGTGGAGGCTTTGCGTGCCGCCCAGCACGGCCGCGAGCGCCTGCACCGTCACGCGCACGACGTTGTTCTCCGGCTGCTGCGCCGTGAGCGTGGAGCCGCCGGTCTGCGTGTGGAAGCGCAACATCCAGCTCCTCGGGTCCTTCGCGCCGAAGCGCTGTCGCATGATGCGGGCCCACATGCGGCGCGCGGCGCGGAATTTGGCCACTTCTTCGAGGAGGTCGTTGTGCGCGTTGAAGAAGAACGAGATCTGGGGAGCGAACCCGTCGACATCGAGGCCCTTGTCCTTCGCGCTCTGGACGTAGGTGATGCCGTCCATCAGGGTGAACGCCAACTCTTGCGTCGCCGTGGATCCCGCCTCGCGGATGTGGTAGCCGGAGACGCTGATGGTGTTCCACTTGGGGACCTCGCGCGCGCAGAAGTCGAACACGTCGGTGATGAGCCGCATCGACTGCTTGGGCGGGAAGATGTACGTGCCGCGCGCGATGTACTCCTTCAGGATGTCGTTCTGCACGGTGCCGCCGAGCTTCGCGCGGTCGATGCCGTTCTTCTCGGCGACGGCGATGTAGAGCGCGAGGAGCACGGCCGCGGGCGCGTTGATGGTCATCGACGTCGTGACCTTGTCGAGCGGGATGCCGGCGAAGAGGCGCTCCATGTCCTCGAGGCTGCTCACCGCGACGCCCACCTTGCCGACCTCGCCCTGCGCGATGGGGTCGTCGCTGTCGTAGCCGATCTGTGTCGGCAGGTCGAACGCGACGGAGAGCCCGGTCGTGCCGTTGGCGAGGAGGTAGCGATAGCGCTTGTTCGACTCGTCGGCGCTTCCGAAGCCCGCGTACTGGCGCATCGTCCAGAGGCGGCCGCGGTACATCGTGGGCTGGATGCCGCGCGTGAACGGGTATTCGCCGGGAAGACCGAGGTCGGAGATCGGATCGAGGTCCGCGGCGTCCGGCGTCGCGACGCGGGGGACCTCGATGCCGCCGCCGGTGCGGAAAGCGTCCCGACGTTCCTTCTGCGCCGCCATTGGGCGGCGAGCCGGGTCGCTCCCCTTAGCTTTTCGCGCCTACGGGTTCACGATCTGCTCGACGAGGGGGGCCGAGACGCCGCTGATCTCCTGGCGGCCCTCGTCGTAGCAGAGGCGGTTCGCGTCGCGGGTGCTCTCGCCGGCGCCCGCGAACTCCTCGTGCACGTGGGAGATGACGCCGAGAGCCACACCCTGGTGGGGGACGAAGCGGCACGTGTCGCGCGCGTCGATCACGATCGAGGCGGACGCCATGGGCGCAAGGAGGAGGAGAAGGAGGCCGGTGGTCATCGCGAGGGCGGCGGGTCGCATGCTGCGGCGAGGGGTCCTCGGGGTCATGGCGTCTCTCCGGAGTTCGTATGAGCGGCTCTCGTGCGCCCCTATGCGCTTCCCGGCGCGTGTCGGCACCCCTATGCGGCGGGTCCCATCCACTCTTGAAAGGTTCAAGAGGACCGGCCGCTCGTATGCTTGAGCGAGGAGGTCGTTGCCATAGACTGGCGTATCATCGCCGCAGCGCTCGCCGCGCTGGGCGTCCTGGCTGGTGGCACGCTGCTCACGGCCCAGGTCCAGGGCGACCTGGACGCGGGCGTCCAGTCGCGGGTGAGGGACACCTCCTTCCAGCCTCCCCAGGACACGCCGCTGAAGCTCAACGACTTCAAGCTGCCCAAGGACGTCGCGCTGGAGCTGCCCCCGGGCACCACGATCAGCCCTGACCTCTCGAAGCTGACCCTGCCAAAGGACATGGACCTCCAGCTCCCGAGCGACCTGGACCTCTCCGGGCTCGACTTCGAGCTCCCGGAGGATTTCGACCTGACGCTCCCGCCGGGCTCCGGATTCTCCCCGCCCGGGCTGACGCTCCCCGAGGGCGCGACGATCACGCTCCCCGATGGACGCCAGTTCACGCTGCCCGACGGGAGCGACCTGAAGCTCCCGCCGGAGCTCGTCGATCGTCTTCTCCAGCAAGGGCTCCCGGCAGGCGCGCTTGCCGACGGCGGGAGCTTCCCGATCCGCGGACTTCCGCCCGACCTGCATGCGACGCTGGATCCCCCGCAGTTCGACGGCAAGGGATCTCTGCATCTGCCCGCAGGCACCGAGATCACGCTCCCCAACGGCCAGAAGCTTCCCTTCGCCGCGGGCGCGCTCGCGTACGCCGCAAGATACCTCCTTCCCGCCGGCACGACGTTCGACTTCCCGTTCGACGCGACAAGCGGCGGCGGCGCCTTCCCCGTCCCCACTCCGACGGGCACGCAGCCGCATAGAGGCGCGACCGACGACCGCGTCGCCGTCGACACCGAGATCACCGGGATGCCTTCGCGCGTGCGCAAGGGCGAGCCGGTCGTCGTGAGCGGATACGTGCGCGAAGCCGCCACGGGCCGCGCGATCCCGGGCGCGCCGGTCGACGTGTTCATGAACGAGTCGAAGCGCGTGCCGGGCGTCCTCGTCGGCACGGGCACGAGCGACGCGAGGGGCGCCTTCTCGATCCGCCTCGAGCTTCCAAGCGACAAGCCCGCGCGCGAGTACCAGCTCGTGGACCACGCGGTCGCGTTCGTCGGAGCGGGCGGGCGCAGCTTCGCGGACGGCTGGGGGGACCCGCCCTTCGCCACGTTCGCCTCCACGGAGCTCTCGCTCGATCTTCCCGTCCGCGACGGCCTCGGCTCGCCGACGACGATCTCCGGCTTCCTCGTGGACAACACGGGCGCCGGCGTCCCGTCCGCGACGGTCGCGATCCAGGTCGACGGCACCACGATCGCGCGCGTCGTCACGAGCTCGACGGGCCGCTTCGGCGTGCAGTACACGTTCTCCGCCGGCGAGCACGCGGTCGTCGCGAGCTTCGCCGGCACCTCGAACTACGAGGGCAGCACGTCGGTGAAGCGCAGCATCTCGATCGAAGACTACGCCATCGAGATCGAGCCCGTCCTCCGCGCGAGGCCGGGAGACGGGATCCAGCTCGCGGGGCGCGTCTATGGGAGAGGCGCGATCGCGCCAGGGCGCACCGTGCTCATCGAGGGCCTCTTCGGAGCGCCCGCGATCCGGCTCGTCGCGGACGACGACGCGCGGTTCTCCTACGCGTTCACGACCTCCGCCTCCCAGGCGCCGGGCGTCTACACCGTGCGCTACACGATCCTGGACGTGAACGTCTCGAAGACGCAGATCATCGAGCTCGACCAGACGGGGCGGATCGGCCTCACCGCCCCCTCCACCTCGGACGTGGACGAGCCGATCCCCATCTCCGTCGCGCTCCTCACCGCGGAAGGCGTCGGCATCGAGGGCCAGAGCATCCGCCTGACGCTCTCGGGCCCGGGCGGCTCGCGAGAGGTCACGAGCGTCACCGACGCGCGGGGTCGCTTCTCGCTCGACATGTCACCGCTGCGGCAGACCGCGGGCCCGTATGTGCTCTCCGCGCGCGTCGTCGACTCGCCCAACCTCGACGCGCCCACCGTCACGCAGACCCTTACGCTCGCAAGCTTCGACGTGACGTGGAGCGTCCCCTCGACCGTCGTGCGCGGGCAGGACATGGTCGGGAGCGCGACCGTGCGCTTCGCCGGGAAGCCGCTCGCGAACGCGGCGCTCACGCTGAACGCCTTCGGCCCGATGCAGCTCGTCACGAACGCGACTGGCGTGGCGTCGTGGACGACGAACGTGCCGGGGCGCGCGACCCTCGGAAGCGCGGAGATCACGCTGCAGGCCGCCGACCACGCGCAGCGCAAGGTGACGACGCGCGTCGTCTCCGTCCCCAAGCTCTCGCTGGACACGCCCCGCTCCTTCGACGTCGGGACGCCCGTCGAGACGTCGCTCACCCTCACGGACGACCAGGGAGAGCCCATCCGCAACTCGGCCGTGACGCTCATCGCGACGACCGCCGAGGGCGTCGATCGCACCATCGCCGTCACGGACGCGTCCGGTCGGTGGAGCGGCCCGCTGAACCTCACCAGCACGCCAGGCAACGTGACCCTCGCCGCGCGCTTCGACCCGGTCGGGCCGTACCTCGCCGCGGAAGGCGTGCGCACGATGTCCGCCGTCGCGCCGCGCGCGCCCGGCGGCGACTCCAAGCTCCTCTGGCTCCTGCCCGCGATCGGGCTCGCGCTCCTCGGGGGCGGCGCCGCGACCTACGCCTACCTGCAGAAGCGCCGCACCGTGCGCGTGCCCGTGCAGGAGGCGACGGCCGTCGCGCCCGTCCTCCTCGCGCGCCCGACGGACGTCGAGCTGCGCTTCGCGATCCCGCTCGACGAGCCCGCGGTCTGGGGTGTGGGCGAGCCGATCGAGATCGTCGCCCGCAACCATGCCGAGGCCGCGAACGTCGCGCTGCGGTGGGGGAGCGGCGCGTCCGAGGTCTACCTCGCCGAGGACGCCGAGGCGCGCAGCACGCTCACGTTCCACGAGGAAGGCGAGGTGAAGGTCGAGGCGCAACGCCTCGGCGGGGATCACGCGCCCTCGTCGGCGTCGCTGCGCATCGTCGACTACCGCAAGGAGACTGCGCGCGAGTTCGACCTCTTCCTCGACGAGGCGCAGCGCATCGACGGCGCGCTCACGAGGCGCTCGACGCCGCGCGAGATCGCGTGGACCCTCGAGGCGCGCCTGGGCGACGACGCGCGCGAGAGCCTCGAGGAGATCGCGCTCGTGCTCGAGGTCACGAACTACAGCCACTACGCCGTCACGCGCGAGCACTACTTGCGCTTCGTGCGCGCCGCGCGCGCGCTCGACCGCTTCCTCGTCGCGCGCCCCAGGGAAGCGTGATCGGATGGCCGAGACGAAGAGCCTCGGCCGCGCGGTCATCCTCCCCTCGACGCTCCTTGGCGCGGGCTACGGGGTCCTCGGCCTATTCCTCAGCACGTTCCTCGGCGACAAGGGCGCGCTCGCGTTCGGCCTGGGTTGCGGCTGGATCGCGTTCACCGCCGGTCGCGCGCTCGCCTTCTACGACGTGCCGAAAGGGCGTGGCACGTTCCTGCGCCACATCCTCACCGGCGTCGCCTTCGGTTTCGCGGGCGTCGCCTTCCTCACCGCCGTGTTCAAGCAGGGGCCCGGCTGGCCGTGGACGCCCTGGTGGATCCTCCTCGCCGGCTTCGGCTGGGGCCTCCACCGATCGCACAAGGCGCTCCTTGCCGACGCGCGCAGGATCCCCGACGACGCGCCCCGCGTCTGGGGCCTCTTCGCCCGCAAGGACCTGGAGGCCCTGGCGGTCCTCGTGCTCGGATACGGGATCCTGGGTCTCGCGGCCTTCCTCGTCTTTGGCGCCTTCGCGGGCTTCATTCCCGGCGCCGGCAAGATGCTCACGATCGCGATCGCCGTCTACGCGCTGCAGGGGGCGCGCCATCTCCTGGCCTTCGCATCGGAGGATCGCGGCAGCCCCACGAAGGGGCTCGTCGGCTGGCTCAAGGCGAATGCGCTCCAAGCGGCGATCCTCGTCCTCGTGCTCGTCTCGTATGCCGCCTTCCGCGACCAGCTCGCTGCGACGATGCCCTTCTTCCCGCTCGTCGAGTTCGGCCTCGGCGTCGCGATCTTCGGCTTCGTGCTCGCGCGCCTGCGCGCCCGTATCCAGAAGGAAGGCGCGCCGTTGGCCACTGCGAGCACCGCGCGCGACCACGAGCGCGTGATCACCGAGCTTCGCGAAGCCGACTACGACGCCGTCGCGCGCCCCGTGACGCGCTTCGTGGAGTCCGGCATCGGCGCTCCCGAGTACGCGGACGCGCTCCTCGCGTCGCTCCCGCAGGACGACCCGCGCGCCACCGCCGTCCGCGCGCGCCTCGCGCAGCACCGCGAGCCGCCGCGCAAGCCGCCGATCGAGATCGAATGGGGCTTCGCCGCCGGCGCCGCCATGACCGCGGGCCTCGTCATCGCGGCGCTCCTGCTCGGGATCCGCCTCCTCCACGCGGACATGCCGTATCCGCTCTTCCTCGCGCTCATGTTCGTGGCCTTCGGCGTGTACGCGCAGCAGGACGTCGCGCGCTCGCACCACAGGCACCGCCTGGCCGCCGGCATCGCCGCCGCCGGAGCGACCGTCCTACTCCTCGACTTCGCGCTCTTCGTCGCGCATGTCACAGACCTCGCGTCGCTTCCAGGTCTCGTCTGGGGCATCGCGATCGGCGGCTGGGCAGCGATGGTGGGCTTCCCGGCCTTCGCGAGCTGGCGCGCCGAGAAGAAGACGCGCGAAGGCGCGATGCCAGACGCGCGCCGGCTCTCGCCCGCGCTGGAGGTCGCGAAGGACATCCAGCGCACGCGCAGCCGCGCCGCGACGATGACGCTCGTCGCATTCCTCATCCTCCTCCCCGTGCCCGGCCTCGCCGGTTGGCTTGCCCAGCGGCACATCATCCCGGCCGGAGCCCCCGAGTTCCTCGACGACGTCCTCGCCGTCGCCATCTGGGTGATCGTCGCGTTCGGCGCCTCGGCGCTCGTCCGCTTCTACGGGCTCACGCGCGGCCGACCGCAGGTGCTCGCGCGCGAGAAGGCGAAGCGCGACCGGCGTCTCGCCGTGCACAAAGATATCATGAAGACCCTCGACCAGGTGTGACATGCCACCCACTCTCAACGAGCAAGCCAAGCTGCGCTGCGACGCGATCGTGCAGAGCGTCGGACGCTACTTCGTCGGCAACCCGCTCATGCTGCGCAAGATGCTCGCGGGCGCGCTCGCGAACGGCCACATCCTCTTCGAGGACTATCCGGGACTCGGGAAGACGCTCCTCGTGAAGGTCTTCGCGAAGAGCATCGGGTGCCAGAGCACGCGCGTGCAGTTCACCCCCGATATCCTTCCCGCCGACATCGTGGGGTCGAAGGTCTGGAACGCGAAGGAAGGGACCTTCCGGCTCCAGAAGGGCCCGATCTTCACGAACGTCCTTCTCGCGGACGAGATCAACCGCGCGCCCCCGAAGACACAGAGCGCGCTCCTCGAAGCGATGGAGGAGCGCCAGGTGTCGATCGAAGGCGAGACGATGCGCCTCACGCCCCCGTTCATGGTGCTCGCGACGCAGAACCCCATCGAGCAGGAAGGCACCTACCCGCTGCCCGAGGCGCAGATGGACCGCTTCCTCCTGCGCATGAGCACGGGCTACCCGCCGGAGCTCAAGGACGAAAGCGAGATCCTCCGGCGCCGCCTCTCGTGGGCCGCCGACGATCCCACCGATGCGGTGAAGGCCGTCGTCACGGGGGAGGAGTTCCGCGCGCTGCAGGTCGCGGTCGAGAGGAACGTCTTCGTGCACGACCAGATCCTCGATTACATCTCGAACATCGTACGCAGCCTCCGGAAGCACCCGAAGGTCGAGGTCGGGCCCAGCCCGCGCGGCTCTCTCGCGCTCCTGCGCCTCTCGCGCGCGATGGCGCTTTCCGTCGGACGCGACTTCGTGACGCCCGACGACGTCAAGATGTTCGCGATCGACGCGCTCGCGCACCGCACGATCCTCGAGATGGACGAGGTCGTCGAGGGCACTCGCTCGCAGGACGTCGTGCAGGAGGTCGTCGCGTCGATCGAGGTGCCGACCTCGTTCCGCTGGAAGCCCGAGCCGACGACCACCCTGCAGCCGGTGAACTGAACGTGTTGACGCGCACCGGCGCCGCCATCCTGTTCGCGGGGCTGGGCCTCCTCACGAGCGGCCTTGCGCTCGGGAATCTCTTCTACGCCGGCGTGTCGCTCATCCCGTTCAGCCTGTTCCTCGCGTCGCTCGCCGTCGAGGCGCCCCATGATATCAAAGCGACCCTGCGAGTCTCGAAGCCGAGCCCGCGCGTGGGCGAGGAGATGACGATCGAGGTCGATTACGAGGTCCCGAAGGGCGCCGGCGGCGTCGAGCTGCACGTGCCGCTCCCCGAGACGTTCGAGCTCGTGAGCGGCCACAACCTCAAGCTCGTCGCGAAAGCGCCCCGCTCCGCGGCCTCGGGCACGCTCTCGTTCGTATGCCGCGCCGGGAAGCGCGGGCGCGTGGAGATCGGCCCCGTTCGCGTCGAGAGCATCCACGCGCTGGGCGTGCGCGCGCCCGCGAAGGCGGATGCAGTGGCCGCGCTGGCGCTCGACGTGCGCCCCGCCCTCGCGCCCGTGCGCCGCATCCGCGGCCTCTCCGGCTTCGCGCGCCAGATGTTCCCCGAGAGCGACGCCGCGATCGCCGGCATCCAGACGACGGACTTCCGCGACATCCGGGATTATCATTTCGGCGACCCGATCAAGAGCATCAACTGGCGCGCGAGCGCGAGGAGCGCGGGTTTCATCGCGGGCACGGGCGTGCCGCTCGTGAACGAGTACGAGCGCGAAGGGAAGAAGGCCGTGTGGCTGCTCCTCGACGCCGCGCCCTACATGCAGGTGGGCACGAGCGTCGACAACTCGTTCGAGACGGCCATCAAGGCCGCGACCGGCATCGCACAGTTCTACCTGGATCGCGGCTACAAGCTCGGCGCGTACATCTACAACTCCGACAAGAAGGGGTTCTACTATCCCGACGTGGGCCGCAAGCAGATGCTGCGCCTTCAGCGCGCCGTCACCGGCCTTCGGCCGGGTGACGGCGACGCGGAAGGACTCTGGGGCGCGGTCGAGCGCTGCCGCCGATGGTTCATCCAGGACAAGCCGCTCATCGTGATCGTCACGCGCCTGGGCAAGGCCGACGAGCGCACCTTCGCCGCGCTCAAGAAGCTGCGCGGCGTCACCGCGCGCCGCCGCAAGCGCATCCCGGTCCTCTTCGTCTCCCCCGTCGTCCACGCGCACCTTCCCGCCAACGAGGACTATCGCGCCGACATCGTCTCCGTCCTCCGCAAGCGCGAGCGCCCGCTCATCCAGCGCGTGCGGCGCGCCGGCGCGCGCGTCGTCGAGTGGGACCCGACGCAGGCGCGTCTGGAGACCGTGCTGCTGAAGGGAGGGCGGGTGCGATGACGTCGAGCCCGCCTGCTGACGACGTCAAGCTCTTCGATGCGCCCGACCTTGCGGCGCTCCAGCGCAACTGGCCGCGCATCGCGCTGCGCGGCTCGATCCTGCTCATCGTCCCGTTCCTCGTGACGGTGCTCGCGAAGTCGCTGGACCTCTACAAGACGCTGAAGCTCCTGCCCTTGCCGCTCGACTTCCTCGACGTGGGCCCCTTCGCGTACGAGGCGAAGGTCATCTTCACCGTCGTCGCGACGCTCCTCGGCCTCGCGTTCCTCGTGCCCAAGCGCACGACGCAGCTCGTCATCGCGATCTGCGTGGGCGGCATCCTGTGGACCGGGCACGTCTACATCCAGCTCCAGTGGGCGCGCCTCTTCGCGACGAAGTTCAACTTCCGCCGCGAGGTCGCGCCGGGGCCCCTCGCGTGGATCGAGGCGACGCTCCTTCTCGTGAGCGCCGTCGTGTTCCTGCTCCTGGAGAACCTCCTCGACACGCGCGAGCAGCAGGAAGCGCGCTCCCTCTCGAAGGACGACACCCGCGCGCTCTTTGGCACCGCGACGCGCACGCTCGGCCTCCTCCTGGGCCTTGGCGCCGCGATCGCGGCCACGTTGGTGGGGAGCTATCTCCTGCTGCGCGCGCTCCTCGCAGACGTGCGCCTGCCCTTCCGGTTGAACCCGGTCTTCGTCCTCTTCGGCATGGGCGTCGGGCTCGCCGTGATCGTCGCGCTCGCCGCCCGCAAGCGCAGCCCGCTCGCCGCAGGCGCGCGCACGAACGCGCCTGCGCCCACGCCCACGCCCACGCCCACGCCCACGCCCGCGCCCGCGCCCGCGCCCGCCGCGAAGCCCGCGGCGCCGGCGACCGACTCGTGGTGGGCGGGCATGTCGGTGGGCGAGCGGGTCGCCGTCCTCGCATCCGCCTTCGCGCTCGTCTCGCTCCTCCTCCCCTGGACGGTCACGTGGGACCCCCAGCTCTTGACGCGGACGACGTCCATCGGCCTCGCGACGCTCCCGGGCGCCGGCGCGGCGGTCGCGGCGATCGCGACGCTCGTGGCGTACTTCGGCCGCGAGGACGGCCGCTGGCGCCGGCTCGCGCCGCCGACGCTCTGGGGGCTCGCCCTCGCGCCATTCGCGCTCGCCGCCGTTCGCGCGACCGGCCGCGGCCCCTTCCTCGAGGCAGGCATCTTCGTCGGCTTCCTGCTCGCGCTCACCGCGCTTGGCGCCTGCCTCGTCGCTGCGCGCCGCGTCACGCCGGCATCGGACGCCCCGCGATGATCTCCTCGATCGGAGCCGAGAGCCGCAGCCGCGCGGCCGTCGTGCGCAGGTAGGCGAGGTCGATGCGCGCGCGCTGCGTCGCGAAGACGGCGAGCGCGCGCGTCCAGTCGCCGCGGTGTCGCGTCGCGACGGCGCCCTCGACGTAGGCGAGAACGACGTCCTCCGGCCCGCGCAGGAACACCGCGTGCCTTCCTTCGAGGCGCACCGTGACGACGCGCGCGCCGGTCGGGTCGTGCGTCAGCGCGTCGCCGACTATCTCGAGGCCGAACGGGTAGCCCGGAACCTCGATCGTGCGGAACACGCCCTCGTACGAGGGCTTCAGCCCGAGATCGGTCTCCAGCGCGTGGAAGAGGTCGCGCCGCGCGTCGATGCCGCCCTCGGCCGCGAGCGCGACGACGTCGACGTCCGCGCTCCCGCGCCACGCGACGGGCCATCCGTCGCTCGTGCCGACCGCGCCCGCGACGTAGAAGTCGACGGCGGTCCCGCCGGTGACGACGGCGCGGATCCCGTGCCGCAGCCCGACCTCGGTCACCGCCGCCGCGAGCCACATGCGCGCGGCGAGCGGGTCGCGCGCGGCGCGGGCGCGCTCAAGGAGCGAAGCCGCGTCCGTCGGAGAAGACAAGCGCCACCTCCTCGGGCGGCGCCGGCGTCCAGTCCACGAGGCGCGGCCCGATCTCGGCGAGCTCCCCCGACCGCACGCGCGCGGCCCACGCCTCGACGGCGAGCCCAGCGAGAAGAAGCTGCTTCTCCGGCGTGCGGCTCTCGCGCGGCTCTGCGACGGGCGCTGGGCGCGGGCGCTCCGCGTCGACGGGGGCGGGCGCCGGCGGCGCCTGGTCGAGGAGAGCCAGGATGACCGCGTCGAAGGTGCTGGCGCCCTTGCGCTCCGCGAGCCGCGCGTGCGTGGTGCGGCGCACCGGCACGAGGGTCGAGCGGGGGCTGGAAGGCATGCCACTTAGGTAGAAGACATCTTACTTGAGTGTTTCTGTGATTCTATACCTAAGTATGGCTTCATTGTCCCGCTCGTCGGGAGCGGCGAGGCCAAACCTTCTTTTGAAGCCCAGCGCGATGGGGGCCCGATGCGAGACGCATACGTCGTCGGCGTTGGCTCGACGAACTACGGCAAGCTCGAGCAGACTCTGCGCGAGGCGGCGGTCCAGGCCGCGATCGAGGCGATCGACCAGAGCGGCATCGATCCCAGCCTCATCGACGGCGCGTTCATCGCGAACGCGCTTGGCATGGCGGAGCGCCAGGGCCACCTGGGCCCGCTCGTCATGACGAGCCTCGGCATCCCCGACAAGCCCGCCTCCACGATCGAGGCCGCGTGCGCGTCGGGCCAGAGCGCCTTCAGGGAGGCGTACGTGAACGTCGCCGGCGGCTTCGCCGACGCGTACCTTGCGATCGGCGTCGAGAAGGTCTCCGGCATCGACAGCATCACCGCGACCGGCTACTTCGCCTACGCGAGCGACTACGTCTACGAAGGGGCGTGCGGCGCGAGCTTCCCCGGCCTCTACGCCACGCTCGCGCGCGCGCACATGAAGAAGTATGGCACGACCGAGGAGGACCTCGCGCGCGTCGCCGTGCAGAACCACGACAACGCGCTCCTCAACCCCAAGGCGCACCTCAAGAAGAAGATCAGCGTCGAGGACGTGCTGAAGTCCACCGTCGTCTCCAGCCCGCTCAAGATGTTCGACGCGTGCCCCTTCAGCGACGGCGCCTCCGCGGCGATCGTCACCACGAAGGAGATCGCGCAGCGCCTGGGCGGCCCGATGGTGCGCGTCGCGGGGGTAGGCCGCGCCGGCAGCGTCGCCGCGCTCCCCGACCGCACGGACCTCACGAGCCTGTCGGGCACGAAGGTCGCGGCGAAGCAGGCCTTGACGCAGGCGCGCACGACGATCGACAAGGTCGACTTCCTCGAGGTGCACGACTGCTTCACGATCGCCCAGCTCGTGGCGCTCGAGGACCTCGGCGTCGCGACCCCGGGCAAGGCGGCCGCGATGGTGCGGGACGGGCAGACCGCGCGTAGCGGCGAGAAGCCCGTGAACGCGAGCGGCGGCCTCAAGGCGAAGGGCCACCCCGTCGCCGCGACGGGCCTCGGCCAGATCCACGAGATGTGGTCGCAGATCGCCGGCAAGGTCGGCGGCGAGCGCCAGCTCAAGGGCGTGAAGACGGGCCTGGCCCACAACGTCGGGGCCACCGGCGGCTCCGTGGCTATCACGATCCTCCAGGGGGAGAACTGACGTGGCCCCCCAGCGCCAGATCATGAGCCAGAAGGAGCAGAAGGACGCCGCGAAGGATGGAAAGATCCTCGCGTGGGCGTGCGGCACCTGCGGGCACAAGAGCATCACGCCGATGTACATCTGCCCCGTCGACAAGGGGCGCGACATCAAGACGGCGGAGCTGCCGACGACGGGCACGATCGAAGCCTACACCGTGCAGAAGCTCATCGCGCCCGAGGAGTTCCTCAACGACATCCCGTTCGCGTTCTGCGTCGTGAAGCTCGACGATGGCACGCTCGTCTCGGGCATGGTGCTCGACATCGCGCGCGACTCCGACCTTCCCATCGGCGCGAAGGTGCGGCACACGCCGTCGTACAAGTCGGTGTGGTTGTTCGAAAAGGCGTGATCAGTTCGTTTCGGCCCGCAAACGAAGCCACGGAGGTCCACGGAGACGAAAGGACGAATGTGTCTCCTCTCGACTCCGTGATCCTCCGTGGCTTCGTTTTCGCGAGCGCGGAGAACGAACTTTGCTCACCGCAGCGCCAGGAACACGGCGAGCCCCAGGCCCAGGGCCATCATGAGGACGAGCCACAGGAGCGACTCGCTCGCGAAGGGCCCCATGCCCCGGAGTCCGCCGGCGGCGCGCTGGGTCGGCATGTTCGCTCGCTCACGCCGCTCACCCATCTCAGTTCCGGCAGCATCATGGGTGGGCGCTTGCCTGCGCGCATCATGAGCGACCCTCTTTCGCGCCCCGTCGACGCGGTCGCGGCGCGCACCGGGCTCACGCGCGACGCGGTGGCCATCCTCTTCATCGTCGCGGGCATCGTGGTCCTCATCTGGGACGCCGCCCTTCAGATCGTGCTCGGCATCCTCCTCATCGTGCTGGGTGTCGTCTGGCTCGTCACGAGCTGGCGCGAGCGGCAGGGGCACCCTCCCACTCCGTGACGCTTCGATCACGTCATGCACCCGGACGGAGAACGGCGCCGCGTGTCCGCGCTCTCGGTCGCTGTGGTCCTTTTCCTCATCGGCGGCGGGCTCCACGTGGTGATCGGGGCGCTGACGCCGATCGCGATCCGGCAAGGGTGGGGCTCGGGGCTCATCTACACGCGGGAGACGGACACCGTGCTCTTCGGCAAGCCGTCCGACGAGCTGCGCAGCGACCCCGCGATCATGAAGCTGCGTGAGATCACGCTCGGGATGATCGCCGGCCTCCTCGTGGGCGTGGGGATCCTCGAGATCGCGATCGCGTGGTTCGGCCTCCGGGCCGGGCAGGCGTGGGCGCTCGGGGCGCTCGTCGCGGCGCAGGCTCTCATGATCGGCCTCTGGGCGCTCGGGCACCGGCTCTGGATCCAGGCCGGCGGGCCGGGGGGCCTCGGCGCGCTCCAGCCCTTCGAGTACGTCCCCGCCTTCCTCCTCGTGCCGGCGGCCGTCGCGGGCTGGGTCGGCCTTCGTTGACGCGACCGGACGCAAAGGCCCATCATCCCCCCGCGGCATGACCCGGCCATGCGCGCGCTGATCGCCTTCGTCCTGCTCCTCGTCGCCGGCTGCGTGGCGCCTGGCGCGGGCGTCACGCCCCAGGATGCGGCGCTCGCGCGCGACGTCGTGCCCGCATTCCCGCAGGAGCACGACCACCTCGACCCCGCGCTCCACGACGCGGCGCAGGGGCTCGCCCTCGTGGGCTCGCACACGCTCACCGACGTGGCGGACGCGACGGCGCCGCACGGCGACTGGATGACGAGCGAGATCATCGTGAAGGGCGACTACGCGTTCATCACGTATCTCGGCGCGCCGTGGCTCCTCGCCATCGTCGACGTGCGCGACGCGGCGGCGCCCAAGCTCGTGGCGCAGTGGTCGACCGCGAACGCGTGGGGCATGGACCTCGCGGCGGACGACGTCGGCGACTTCGTCTACGTCGCCGTCTACCCGAACGCCGTCGGAGACGTGTTCACCCCGGGCTACACGCTCGGACACCTGGGCGCGCCCGACGGCATCAACGCGCCCGGCATCGCCGTCGTGGACGTGCGCGACAAGGCGCATCCCACGCTCTCGAGCTTCCTCCCGATGCACCCGCTGGGTCCGCACACGGTGGGCTATCACCGCTATCCGGACGGGCGCGAGGTCGTCTTCGGGAACCACGCGGACGTGCAGGTCGGGAACGCGGTGGAGATCACGGAGGTCGTCGACCTTCCCACGGGCGGCAAGGCGCTCCGGCCGCTCTCCTACTGGTGGCTCGACAGCCCGCTCGCGACGGACCAACCGCACGACGTCGACGCCGCGGAGCACCCCATCACCGGGCAGACCCTGCTCTACGTCGCGTACACGTTCGCGGGGGTCGCGATCGTCGACATCACGGACCCGTCGCAGCCGACGCTCGTGTCCCGCACGCAGACGATGGAGGGCACGCCCGACGAGCTCGTGCACGACATCCACCCGTACCCTCAGCTCGTCGACGGTCGGCACTACACGGTCGCCGCGCCCGAGATCATCACGGGCGACACGTCGGGCACGCTGCGCTTCTACGACACGACCGACCCCGCCGCGCCCGTCATGGTGGGCACGTGGGAGATGCCTGGCGAATACGTGACGGCCGAGGCGTTCGGCTTCTCCACGCACAACTTCGTCTTCATGCCCGACGGCAGGATCGCCCTCGCGCACGGGCACGCGGGCGTATGGCTCGTCGACTGGCTCACGTCGAGGGGAGCATCGCCCGTCGCGACCGCGTACTACGACGCCGCGTTCCCCGACGCCGCGCCGCCTGCGTGGGCGCCCGTGCACGGCACGCCCTGGTACTGGGGCACGGGCGTGGACGCGCGCGGCGTGCTCTGGGCCAACGACATCATGGGCGGGCTCGTGTCGCTGGGTCCAACCTGATCCATGTTGCCTGCTCACGCCTGACTGGTGGCCCTGCCGGGCCAGGAAAACGATGCCGCCTGCCGAAGCAGACAGTCTCACGCGAATACCTTGATACAGGCTCCTTCGGGTGGCTCCGCGTGCGCGCCCCTCCGCTCGCGATCGCCCTTCTCCTCGTCGGCACCGCGATCCCCTTCGTCACGGCGGACGGACCCGCGAGCACGACGCTGGACGGCTACTTCGCCACGCGAGACGGCACGCTCCTCAAGTGGCAGGCCGTGCTGCCAGGCGACGGCAGCGGCTCGTACCCGACGCTCTTCACCTACGACGGCTACGACGCGGGGAGCGTCGTCGACCCGGGCTACGTGGCGCGCTTCGTGCCCCAGGGCTACGCGATGGTCGGGGTCAGCATCCGCGGCACGGGCTGCAGCGGCGGCACGATGGACTTCTTCGAGCCCAAGCAGGCGGAGGACGGCTACGATGCGGTCGAGTGGATCGCGAGCCAGCCGTGGTCCGAGGGGAAGATCGCGATGGTCGGGAAGAGCTACCCGGGCATCACGCAGCTCTTCGTGGCCGCACAGCAGCCGCCGCACCTTGTCGCCGTTGCGCCCGGTCACGTGTACGGCGACATCTACCGCGACGTCGCCTACCCCGGCGGCATCTTCAACTACGCCTTCGCGGGCCTGTGGGCGTTCGTCGCGCAGCCGGAGCCCGGCTACGAGGCCGCGCTCACGGCGAGCGCCGCGGGCGACAGCATCTGCGCGCAGAACATGCTCACGCACACCGCGACGAACGCGCGCTGGAACGCCTTCGTCCAGGCGCAGGAGCACGCGTTCGATGACGACCTCATCAAGGAGCGCTCGCCGTACTACCTCGTCCAGAACATCACCGTCCCGACCTACCTCTTCCAGAGCTGGCAGGACGAGCAGGTCGGCGTGCGCGGGATGGATATCATCCAGAAGATGCAAGCGCCGTACTGGATCACGCTCTCGAACGGCGACCACGGCATGTACCGCACGCCGCAGGCGCTCGACCGCCTCAACGCGTTCTTCAACCACACCGTGCGCGGCGAGGCGAACGGGTGGGAGCAGACGCCGCGCGTGACGGTCTGGTGGGACGCGGGAGCCTCGGGCGCGAGGGCACCCTCCTGGACGACCTCCTACGACGCCTTCCCCAGCGACCAGACCCCGACGAGCCTCGCGCTTTCCGAAGGCGGTGTCCTGGGCGGGGCGTCGACGGGTGCCCCCGACGCGTATCTGTACCCGGCGGGCTCGACGTCGAACGGCGCCGGCTACGGCTTCGGCCCCGCGAACCCGCCCACGGACCAGCTCCGCACGCCGGCGCCGACGCGCGTCGCGTACACCACCGCGCCGCTCGCCGATGACACGGTCGTGCTCGGCAGCGCCAACCTGACGCTGTGGCTCGCGAGCACCGCTGCCGACACCGACGTCGAGGTCGTCCTCAACGAAGTGCGCCCCGACGGCAAGGTCGTCTACGTCCAGAAAGGGTGGCTTCGCGCCTCGCACCGCGAGCTCGACGGCGCGCGCAGCTCCGAGTTCAAGCCCTTCCACACGCACACGTCGCTCCAGCCACTCACCCCTGGCGAGCCCACGCGCCTCGACATCGAGATCTTCGCCCTCGGGCACGCCTTCCGCGCGGGGAGCCGGATCCAGCTCGTCGTCGAGGCTCCGAACAACATCCCGGAACTCTGGGGCTTCACGAACGAGCCCGTGCCGGCCGTGAACCTCGTCTGGCACGACGCGGAGCACCCGAGCGCGCTGAAGCTGCCCGTCCTCGCGGGCGTGCACGCTCCGACGCCGCTCCCCGGGTGCGGCTCGCTCATCCGGCAGAGCTGCGTCTAGTCTGGCGTACCAGAAGCACCTAAACCGGCGAACGACCCTCTATCGAGGTGTGACGCAGGCCGAGGATGCCACAGCCGCGCCCACGGTCTCACGTTTCCACACGCGCCTGAAGCCGCGCCCCGCGGAGGCGTTCCTCTCGGTGCGCGCGCTAGCGCTCTCCCTGGGCCCCGACGTCGTGGAGCAGGTGACGGAGAGCTCCGTCATCTACCTGCGCCGCGTGAAGCCGTTCCTCACGGTGCACGCCGCGAAGTCGCGGCTCAACGTCGCCTTCCCGCGCGAGCTGTCCCTCGACGACCCGCACGGGCGTCTCCTCAAGCGAGGCGAAGAGAAGTACGTCTCCCTGGAAGGTCCCGAGGGCGTCGACGGGCACGTCCAGGAATTCGTCCGGAAAGCCTACACGGCGCTACGCTAGAGAGTTCGCCCGCCGACGTGGCTCTGCCCAACGAAACCACGGAGAACACGGAGCGGATGGGAACTGCCGTGAGCAACCCTTGCATCAAGCCGTTCCGGAGAGGGACCACGGAGTGGCACAAGGCTGTCGCCTTGACGCACGGGACGAACGTTGCTTCACTCCGTGGTCCCGCACCGGAGTGGTGCGAGCCTCACGTTGGTCGCATCTGTCCTACCTTCTCCGTGTTCTTCGTGGTTTCGTCGTCGAGGAGCCCACGTCGAGAGGACGATGACCCTCAGGTCATCCTCTTGAAGGCCAGAGCGCCCGCCAGCACGAACGCGCCTCCGAACACGACCAGCACCGTCGCGTCCAGCCACAGCGAGAATGCGTGCACGCCCAGAAGCGCGCCGCGCAGGCCGTCGACGCCGTAGGTCGCGGGGTTCGCGCGCGTGAGCCACGTGAGCCAGACGGGCAGGCCATCCACCGGATAGAGCGCGCCCGAGAGGAAAAAGAGAGGCAGCACAAGGAAGTTCACGATCAGCTGGAAGCCTTCGAAGCTGTCGAAGAAGCTGCCGAGGAAGAGCCCGACGCTCACGAACGCGATCGCAAGGAGGAGCGCGAAGACGAGCGCGAGGAGCGCGCCACCCGCGGGGAAGCGCAGCCACACCGCGCCGATCGCGAGCATGAGCGCCGCCTGGCCCACGGCCTGCGTGCTGCCGCCGATGACCTTGCCGAAGAAGATGGTCGTGCGCGAGACGGGCGCGACGAGCACCTCCTTGAGCACGTCGAGCTTCCGGTCCCACACGATGCCGAGGCCGAAGAAGACCGTGCCGAAGAGGACGCCCATCGCGACGATACCGGGGAACATGAACTGCTCGTAGGAGAACTGCGCGTACTCGGGGTCGACGAACTCGGTCGTCGCGCCAAACCCCGTGCCGATCACCGCGATCAGGATGAACGGCGTGATGATCGCGCCGACGATGCGCGGTTTTTCCCTGAAGAAGACCTTCATCTCTCTCAGCCAGAGCGCGTACATGGCTTGGAGCTCGTGCGCTGCGGTCACAGGGATGTCTCCTGGACAATGAGACGAGTCTCCGCGAGCCCGCGAACCCGCGAGGAGGATCTTTTCACATCGCGGGTTCGCGGGTCCGCGAAAACTTGTGGTACTTCGGACACGGACAACGATGCGGCGAGGCGAATGGACGCGATCATCCCTGCCCCCGCGCGGCCATCGACATGTATTGGTCGAAGTAGTCCTCGCCCTTCTCCTCGCGCAGCCCGCGACCGGTCTTCGCGATGAAGACGTCCTCCAGCCGGGGCTGGCGCAGCTCGACGCTCTGCACGTCGCCCGCGACCGCGATGATCTTCGCGATCGAGCGCGCGCCGTTGTCGACGGTGAGGAGAAGCTTGCCGTCCTTCTCCTCCAACTTCTTCACGAACGGGAGCGCGCGGAGCGCGTCCCTGTCCGCGTGCGGCGCCACGAGGATGACGGTGTCGCCGCCCAGCGACGCCTTGAGCTTCGCGGGCGTGTCCATCGCGACGATCTTCCCCTGGTCGATGATGGCGATCCGGTCGCACAACGAGTCGGCCTCTTCCATGTAGTGCGTCGTGAGGACGATCGTCGTGCCGCTCTTCGTGCGCAGCTCGCGGATGTGCTCCCAGATGCGCTCGCGCGTCGCGGGGTCGAGGCCCAGCGTCGGCTCGTCGAGGAAAAGGACCGCCGGCGCGTGCATCAGGCCGCGCGCGATCTCCAGGCGGCGCTTCATCCCGCCGCTGAACTTTTTCACGAGGTCATCCGCACGGTCGTTCAGCTGGACCAGGGTCAGCATCTCCTCGGTCCGCTTCGAGAGATGCTCGGGCCGGACCCCATAGAGGCGACCGTGCAGGAGGAGGTTCTCGCGGGCGGTGAGCAGCGTGTCGAGGCTGGGCTCCTGGAAGACGATGCCCACGTTCTTGCGCACGTCGCCCGGCCGATCGCGCACGTCGATCCCGGCGACGGTGGCGGTGCCCGCGGTCGGGCGCTGGATCGTGACGAGCATCGAGAGCGTCGTGGACTTGCCCGCGCCGTTGGGACCAAGGAGGCCGAAGATCTCGCCGCGCGCGATGTCGAGATCGATCCCGTCGACCGCGACGACCTCCTTCTTGCCCTTGAAGACCTTGCGCAGGCCGCGCGTCTGGATGACGATCCCGCTCATGGAGCGACCCTCCGCGGGACGCGCGTCTGGAGGAACCTCGTGAGCACGAGGCCGAGGAGCGCGGCTGCGAGGACGGCGAAGAAGATCACCATGCCGGGGCCGCCGTAGGTCTGGCTGATGAGGCCCAGGATCGGGGGGCCGATGATGAAGCCCAGCGAGAGGGTGAGCGAGTACGCGGACATCGTCGTGCCTTCCGCGCCGCCCTTCGCCTCGTCCGCGATCGCGGCGAGGCCTGCGGGCGCGAAGGCGAGCGCGACGAAGAGGCATCCGATGAGGATGGGCCAATGCGAGAGGACGTTCGCGAAGATGACGCCCCCGGCGGCGCTGTTCGTCGCGAAGAACGCGTACGCGATCACGCCCATGAGGGCCGCGAAGCCGAACCCACCCACGAGCATGATCGCCTCGCGGCCGTAGCGGTCCGCGAGCCGGCCCCAGAAGAGCTGGCTCGACATCATGAGGACGCCCACCGCGAGGATGCCCAGCGACGTGCGCGCGCCGGAGAGCTCGAGGTCCTCCGTGACGCGAGGGAAGAACGTGATGAGCGAGCCCATCAGCATGAACACGATGAGCCAGGGCACGGTGAGGAGGATGATGTCCTTGTTGCCGACAGCGCTCACGAGCTGCCGGAGCGAAGGGGGCGACGTCCTCTCCGCGTGCGCCTCGGCGGGAAGATGCAGCATGCGGTTCGTGTAGAGGAGGCCGATCGTCGCAAGGCCGCCCGCCACGACGAACGTGTACTGCAGGCGACCCTCGAAGAAGTCCGCAAGGAGCGAGCCCGCAACGAAGCCCGCGATCCAGCCGACGAGGTTCGCGAGGTTGAAGAGCCCCATCTCGCGGCCGCGGTGCTCGGCCGGCGCGTAGGTCGCGATGACGGCGAGCGTCGTCACGAGGATCAGGGCGGCGGCCGTCCCGTGGAGCGCATTCACGACCGCGAGCAGGAGCGGGTCCGTCGTGAGCGCGAGCCCGTACATCGCGATCGCGCCCAGTCCGAGCCCCACGAGGAGGACCCCCTTGCGACCATACCGGTCGATGAGGATGCCTGCGAAGACGACCGTGATCAGCTCCAGGAGCGGGCTCGCGGTCACGACCAGGCTGTAGACGAGGTCGTCCGCCTCGACGTAGCCGGCGAAGGTCACGACGACGATCCCGAACGCCACGCGGATGAGGAACATGGACGCATACACGGCGGAGAGCATGCGCACGTAGGCGCCGCGGGCCATCTCCGCCATCTTGCCGCCTCGATTGTGCGGGGCGGTATAACGGTTCTTAGAGGAATAGGGCGAAGGCGAGGACGAAGTCGAGGGGAGGGCGAAGTCCGATGTCGAGGGGAGGCGAGGGTGGGGGAGGGGGGCGCTCAACGACGAGCGCGCGCACCTCTCCTTCGACCCTCCCCTCGCCTTCGTCTTCGACCTCGTCTTCGTCCAGCGTCGTAGGCGCTGTCGACAACCTTTTTCACGGCGCGCGTCGATAGGACAGGGTGACCATCAAGGATCGGATGGCCGAGAAGATGGCGGGCGAGATCACCCTCTCCCGCGAGCCGGGCCCCACGATCCGCAAATGGCGTGAGATCTTCGAGTGCTCCCAGACCGAGCTCGCGGAGCACCTGAAGGTGAGCCCCTCGGTCATCTCGGACTACGAATCCGGCCGGCGCAAGAGCCCCGGCACGCTCACGGTCCAGCGCATCGTGCGCGGCCTCCTTGCCATCGACGCGGAGCGAGGGGATCGCGTGCTCCGGAACTACCAGTCGATGATGGAGACGAACGAGGCGATCCTCGACATCCGCGAGCTTCTCATCCCGATCCAGATGGAGAAGTTCGTGAAGGCCATCGAGGGGGAGGTCCTCGCCAACGAGGACAACCTGCACCGCGAGCTCAAAGGGTACACGGTGATCGACTCGGTGAAGGCCATCACCTCGCTCACCGCCTTCGAATACATGAAGATCTACGGATGGACGAGCGAGCGCGCCCTCGTCTTCACGGGCATCAGCACCGGGCGCAGCCCCATGGTCGCGATCCGCGTGCACCCGATGAAGCCCGCGCTCATCGTCTACCACAAGCCCGAGCGCATGGACGACCTCGCGCTGCGGCTGGCGCGGACGGAGACGATCCCACTCGTCGTGACGCGCCTGCCGCTGGATCGGCTGATAGAAGTCCTGCACGGCATCGGGTGAGCGCGATGAGGCGCGTAACCATGTGGTTACACATCGTGATCCTCCTCGCGCCGCTCGCGATGGCGGGCACGCCGGACGACCCCGACGTCCCCGGCACGCCCGACTTCGACCCGGCGGACCTCGACTTCGTCGGCGCGTGGTTCGAGAGCGCGCCCGACGGCGTCGCGTTCAACGTGCGCGTCCGCTCCGCCGACGCGCCGCATCCGGACGCGGACTACGGCGTGTCCTTCGACCACGACGGGGCGCGCACGGTCGCGGCCATCATCTTCGACGCCGACGGCCGCGCGCACTCGTACGTAGGCCCGCCCGACTTCAACCGCAACCGCGTCGGCGCGCCCTCGACGCTCGCGAGCCCCCTCGAGCACGAGGAGTTCCTCCCAGGCACGCCTGCGATCGCGCGAGCCCTCATCCCCTGGAACGCGCTCCCGGGCCTCTCGCCCGGCGACCGGCTCACCGACCTCTACGCCGGCACCGGGGCGTACAGCCGCGGCGGCTGGAACGACGAGGACGGACGCCAGGTCGAGACGGACTACGTGGTGCAGCGCACCGTGCTGCCCCTCGTCGTCCAGCGCAACGCCGTCGCGTTCATCGCGCTCACGACGCTCGCGGGCGCACTGGCCGCCGGCGGCGGCTACGCGCTCTGGCGGCAACGGCGCTCCGGGTGAGGCCGTCACGACAAGACATATCTGCCTCCACCCGGGCTTGGGTCGCGTGAGGCGCGGCGTCCTAGCCCTGCTTCTGGTGGCGCTCCTCGTTCCCAGCGCCAGCGCCGGGAGCGCACGCCGCCCCGAGATCACGGACGACGCGGACATGCGCGACCCCGCGAAGGACATCCTCTCCGTCTGGTTCGAGGAGGCGCCAGGCGGCGTGCGCTTCACGATCGAGGTCGCCTCGCTCGAAGCGCCCCGCGCAAGCCACCTCTACACCGTCGGCTTCCGCGCCGGCGGCCGCGGCGCCGAAACGGTCGCCATCGGCTTCGACGGCGCGCGCTCCCTCCGCAGCGGCGTCGACACGCCCAACGCCTGGACGCCGCCCAGCGGCGGCCGAGCCCGCGGCCTCGACGACGCGCTCCTCGACGAGGCGTTCACCCCGGGAACGCCCGCCTACCTTTCCGCCACGATCCCCGAGGGGCGATTCGGCCTCGACGACGGCGTGGCCCTCACGTCGCTCTCCGCGACGAGCGTCTTCTTCGACGAAGGCGCGCAACGCTGGATCACGAACGCCGACGTCGCCACGTCGGCCGAGACGTTCGTGGTCGGCGCGCGCGGCAGCGTCTTCCCGATCCTCGTCCCCGCGTGGGTGCTGCCCACGATCGTGCTCGCGTGCACCTCGATCGGCCTCGCCTCGGGCTGGGGCCTCGCGCGCGCGACGCGCCGGGCGCCACAGGCAGCGCCGCCCGTCCACGTGCCCGTGAAGATGCTGCCCCCGCCCGGGAGCCGCTTCCAGCGCGCGCCGCCGCCGAAGAGATAGGGCCGCCAAACAGTGACGGTGCAGGGCAATCCGCGCGATCTCGTCGAAGTACCAGAAGTCGTCTTGACCCTGACGAATAGGGTCTCCTGCGGGTGATTGAAGCGCGCCGCGATCATTGCCCTGTCGTGCGCGCCCTCGGTTTCGTGATCTTTCTCGTTGCTCTTCCGACCGCGTCTGCAGCGTCACCCCACGAGATCCAGAAGCTCGAAGAAGGGACGGATTTCGTTTTGGAGAACGTTCCTTGGATGGTCGACGAAGTCTTCGCCGACGCTGACATTTTTCTCGACGTGCTTGATGCGGCTGATGCTGTGGCCGGGCCTATTCTTTCCACGAGCGAGGAACAGGTCCAGAAGTTGGAACCGACGCGCCTTGCGATCGGCGACTATGCATTCGACGTGGAGCACTGTGTTCCACCTGTGAGCGATATCGGGAACGCGGTCCTTGACCAGTCCATCGAAGATCTTCCGACACCGAACGCTGTTGCAGATTGCGCGGCGGTCGAGGCCATGTCGCTACCATCGGTCGACCATTCGGGGCCTCAGGCCCTCGTCACTGAGGGCCCATTCGAAATCGAACAGGGCGTCGCTGCGGGAGCGGCCGGGGGGAGCGAAGGCGCCTCCGTCGCCGTCGATCATGCATCCGAAGCCATCGCGCGGCAGGCAGACCGATGGGACGACCTTCTCGCCATCCTCCCTGAGGGCCCAACGGCGACGCCGTTGACCAACCCTACGCGGGCAGGCGACTATCTTTTCGCGGTCGATGAGGCTGCGGAGCGCTCTGCCCGCGCGGTGGTAGATGAGGTCGTTTTCGGCCTATCGGAAACGACGATCTTCGGGGCCGCCGATGTGGTCATTGACTCCCTCGACGCCGGTGCGCCAATCGACGCTGCTGCGCGCGAGGCGACGCTCATGGCGGTCGCGTGTATCCTCGCTGAGTTCCCGACGGACGCGGACCTCGTCGCGGAGGCCGCATGTGCCGCGACCGCTGCCACTGCCCCGGACGCGCCGGGCCTATCCGCAGGCGCCCTCGATGGGCGAGCAGACGACGCCTCGGAGTACGCGGGGGCCACCGCGGCCGCGGCCATGCACGTGCCCCCCGTCCTCCTTTCAGCGGCAAGCTCAGCCGCCGATGAGATCCTTGCGGGAACCCTATCATTTGCGGGCGGCACATAGGAAGAATCTCTCCGGCCATGACCCCCGTTCGTCGCAGAGGGCCAGGGTTTTCTTTCCCCTTCCTCGTCCCCGCTTGGCCCCTCCCCACGATCGTTCTCACGTGCACAGGCGCCAGCCTCAGTTCCGGCGCGCGCCCGGCGGATTCCGAACAACGGTTTGGCTGGCGCGTATGTCTCAACGCATGCGATAGAGTTCACCCAACAACCTTCATGCCTTCCTTTAATCGTCTAGCTCTGGGAGTCATGAGGCGTTCTCTCGTAGCAGTCATCACGCTGGTGCTATTCATCCAGCCCGCTCAAGCGGTGGTGGATCCGGTCGGTATCATTGGCGACAACGTAGGGGAGGTTCCATTGATAGTTGACGTCTGGGTCGATGGCCAACACTCGGTTCGAACTGTCGCTGCTGGAATTCCGCTCGCAGGCGAGCTGAACAATGTCGCCATTTCCATCATAGCGGAAGTCTTGCCGCCTGATCTCATTCTTGAGCTTGCGATCGTCCCGGCAGTCGGTGGGCCACATGTCATCGGGGTCGGTTACAACGGTGTCAACGGGGGCGTCGCGATCGCGGGGCCTGCGGGTCAGTTGCTTGATGCGGTCGTCACGATCCGGGGCGTCCTTGCGAACGTCGCACCGGGCGTGAGTTTCGGGTCATGCGAAACCGAGACGACCTTCGAACTTGGGCATGGCGCCCCACTCCAGAGCAGTGCCCCGAACGTTACAGGGATTATTTTTACGAAAGGGCATGAATTCAGCGAGAACGATTCCCTCTATGTCCACGCAGAAGCGTTCTCAGATCTCTACGGGCAGATTGGTCACGTTCGCACCGGACACTGCCCGGGTTTTTACGCGTATGTCGACCTGCCAGCCAACATCGGGGCGACCATTGTCAAATTTGAGGGAGACTGGCGTTTCGATCTGACGGATGCTCCGACGGGCATTCGTGTCGATGATTTCTCGGCGCAACGACCGGATTTGGATGGCGGCTACAGGGTCCTCATGGACCAGGCAGTGTCGGGTTCGGGCTCAGGCCGCGTATGGCAAAAGGTGAGCGGCGTGCTGGTCGGTGTTCCGCTGACCATCGAATTCAAGGGCCTTAGGAGTGCCGCTGCCTACTGGGATTCGGCGAATCCTTGGTTGCACGTACGTGCCGGCCCGCAATTCACTGGTGATTTCATTAAGATGACGGCGGTCGGCAAGCTAGGTTTCACAGCGACGAAACTCAGCAGCGGGAACGTACGATTCGCAAATGTGGGCGCAATCGATAACACCCTCGCGCCGGGTACGTGTGCAAGCGCATTCTTTACGGCAGCCGAAGAATGCGCTGAGTAGCACCCGCGCTCTGGCGAACGACGATGAGTTGGTCTTCGGAATTGACGTACGCCAGCGTCTTCGAGAGGGGGTCGTCAAGGTCGAACGTGTGAGGTGTCACTGCCTCCACTTCGCCATTGCGCCGCCGGATCTCGACCAACTCGACGTATGCCTCTCCGTTCTCCGAAGTCTCGACGAACCCGAACTCGGCGGAGACGCCCACCGAATGGACATTCACGCGCGCGTTCGGAAGGGGGGCCCCTGAATCGCCTTTCGCCGCAATACGTGCATGCCATGTCCGCTCAATGACGCCGACACCGCGAAAGGATGTGATGCCGACCCCCACGTTCACGAGTCGAATGCTGGCGTCCCTTTCCGCTCGAAACGCGATGCCATCAGCGGAGCTGTTCGAGAGGATGAAGCGGCCGTTCTCGACGACGACGACCTCAAGCCCGGGACTGGCCGCAAAAAGGGTCAGCTTCTCGCCCGTGAACAGGCCGCCATTGCGCACAGCGAGTGCCGTAGCACTGACCGTCGCGTTGTTCATAGAAACATGGGCATCATTCCGCACTTCGATCGAGATCGGCGTGCTGAAACCTGACCGCTCGAGCATGACGGCGCCGCCGTCGACAAGGATTGCCGCATCCTCGGGACGTCCGGTGAAGCGGATGTTCAGGCTCTGGCCAAACCAGGTACCTCGAACGATGATCGGTCCGGGAGTCTCGAGGAGCCCCGTCGAATTCAGTTCAGCGCCGCGGTCAACGACGATCGGTTCCTGAAAGATCGCGCCTTGCCAGTGCTCTCGCTCGCCTTCCAGAACATGTGGCTGCGGGGTGGATTGGACGCAGCCCCCAAGGAGGATGGTCATGACTGTCGCGGCGACCAACGTCACGCCTGTCGATCCGTCCACGCAGGTCCGACGAACGCGCACGGACTTCATTCTTGGCATGCGCGTGCCGAGCGCGGGAAGAGGCCGGGGGTGCCGCAACGCGGAAGGGCGATCGCGCGCTTCACAGTTCCGCGCGACTCGTTGTCCATCGGCTATCGCCGACAAACCCCGTCGCGCACCCGGCACCTATATCTCGGGCAGCCGCCTAGCGCGCGACATGCAGCAGGGGACGGCCCCCACCGTAGGCATCGTTTCCTACGGGGTGAGCATCCCTCGGTACCGCATCAAGAGCGAGGAGATCGCTCGGGTGTGGGGCGAGGACCCGGAGAGCATCCGCAAGGGGCTGGGCGTCTTCGAGAAGAGCGTCCCCTCCCCGGACCAGGACACGACCACGCTCTCCGTCGACGCCGCCCGCCAGGCGATCGTCCGAGCCGGCGTGGACGCGCACCAGATCGGCGCGATCTACGTGGGCTCGGAGAGCCACGTGTACGCGGTGAAGCCGACGGCGACCATCGTCTCCGAGGCCATCGACTGCGACCCGCACATGACGGCCGCGGACTTCGAGTTCGCGTGCAAGGCGGGCACCGCCGCCATGCAGGCCGCGATGGGGCTCGTGAAGTCGGGCTACATCAAGCTCGGGCTCGCGATCGGCGCGGACACGTCGCAGGGGGCGCCGGGCGACGCGCTCGAATACTCGGCCTCGGCCGGCGCGGCGGCGTTCGTCATCGGGACGGAGAACGTCGTCGCTCGGATCGACCACACGACCTCGTACACGACGGACACGCCCGACTTCTGGCGCCGCGAAGGGCAGCGTTACCCGACGCACGGCGGCCGATTCACCGGTGAGCCCGCGTACTTCCGCCACGTGCGCGAGGCCTCGGAGCGGCTGTTCAAGATCGCTGGCACGACCGCGAAGGACTACCGCTACGTCGTGGTCCACCAGCCCAACGGGAAGTTCCCGGTGCGCATCTGCGAGAAGATGGGCTTCACGGCCGAGCAGTACACGACGGGGCTCCTGACGCCCATGATCGGCAACACGTACTCCGGTTCGAGCGTCATCGGGCTCGCCGCCATCCTGGACGAGGCCAAGCCCGGCGACCGCATCTTCCTGTGCGCGTACGGCTCGGGCGCGGGCGCCGATGCCTTCGATATCACCGTCACCGACGCCATCACGCGGCTGCGCCGCGATGGCACCCCGAGCGTCAAGGACCTCGTGGCCGACAAGGAATACATCGACTATGCCACGTACGCAAAGTATCGTGGCAAGATCGTGAAAGGGGCGTCCACTTGATGACCGTTGGAGAATTCTTCGCCGAGCACCGCAAGCTCATCGACGCCCGCAAGGCAGACCTCACGAGGGTCGGGATCGTCCCGCCCGCCGACCCGACATCGCCCGTCGTCGCGCACGCGCGCCCCGCCGCGGCCATCTCGATGCCGAGCCAGTCCGAGGTGCTCGCGATGCCCTCGGGTGAGGAGAAGCCGATGCTGGACGCGACGCACGCTCCTGCCCTTCCCACGAGCGCACCTGCGACGTACGCGCAGCCCAAGCTCCCCGCCCTCCTGGGCGTGAACGAGCATCTCACGGAGTGAAGGCGTCATGGCGCGCGGAGTCTGCGTCCTGGGATCGGGCGTCACCAAGTTCGGCGAGCTGTGGGAGGAGAGCTTCCGCAGCCTCATCGGCCAGGCGGGCCTCGCGGCCGTGAAGGACGCGCACATCACCGGCGAGGACATCGACGCGCTCTACGTGGGCTCGATGAGCGCCGGCCGGTTCATCGGCCAGGAGCACGTGGGCGCGCTCGTTGTCGACGAGGCCGGCCTCGCGGACCACCACATCCCCGCCACGCGCGTCGAAGCCGCGGACGCCTCCGGCGCCGCGGCGCTGCGCGAAGGCTATCTCGCCATCATGTCCGGCGAGCACGACGTCGTGGTGGTCGGCGGCGTCGAGAAGATGACGGACGTCATCGACCAGGAGCAGACGAACACGCTCGCCACCGCGCTCGACCAGGAGTGGGAAGCGTTCTACGGCGCGACGTACCCGGGCGTCTTCGCCCTCATGGCGCAGGCACACATGGCGAAGTATGGCACCACGAGGGAGATGCTCGCGGCCGTCTCCGTCAAGAACCACCAGAACGGCGCGCTCAACAAGAAGGCCGCCTACCCGTTCACGATCACGACCGACCAGGTGCTGCGATCGCCCATGGTCGCGGACCCGATCCGCATGCTCGACTGCGCGGCGAACGTCGACGGCGCGGCCGCGGTCGTGCTCTGCAGCGCCGAGCGCGCGCAGGAGTTCACGGACAAGCCCGTGAAGATCCTCGCCTCCGCGCAGGCGAGCGAGCGCTTCGCGATCGCGGAGCGCCCCGATATCACGAGCCTCCTCGCGACGCGCCACGCCGCCACGCGCGCGTACGCGAAAGCCGGCGTCGCCCCCAAGGACGTGGACGTCGCCGAGGTGCATGACGCCTTCACCATCACCGAGATCATGGCGATCGAGGACCTCGGCTTCTTCGAGCCCGGCGCCGGCGGCAAGGCGGCCCTCAACGGCGCGACAGGCTACAAGGGCGAACGACCCGTCAACACGAGCGGCGGCCTCAAGGCGCGCGGCCACCCGCCCGGCGCGACGGGGCTTGCGCAGGTGAACGAGATCCTGCGGCAGCTGCGCGGCGACGCGGGCGAGCGCCAGGTGGCCGACGCTAGGATCGGTCTTGCCCACAATGTCGGTGGCTCTGGCGCTACCGCTGTTGTTCATCTCTTTGGGAGGGACTGGTAGTGCGTAATTCTCAAGCGCCACAAGTTTCCGCGAACACGCGAACCCGCGCGAGCGGAGCCAAGCCGTTCTTCATCGTGGGTTCGCGGGTTCGCGGAAACTCGTCAAGGAGCGAGTAGGATGCAGACACCGCGTTTTTGGCGCGAGATCGACGAGAGATACGTCCTCAAGGGCGTGAAGTGCGGCAACTGCCAGACCATCCACTTCCCCAGCCGCACGCTCTGCCCCAAGTGCCGCCACGAGAGCGTCGGGCGCCTTCTGCCCTACAAGCTCAGCGGCAAGGGCACCGTCGAGGCCGTCACGATCGTGCACGCGCCGCCCGCGGGCTTCGAGCTGCAGGCGCCTTACGTGCTCGCGCTCGTGCGCTTCGAGGAGGGTCCTCGCGTCACCGCGCAGGTCGTGGACACGAAGGCGGAGAACGTGCGGGTGGGCACGGTCGTCAAGGCCGTCTTCCGCCGCATCAACGAGGAAGGCGCGTCGGGCGTCGTGCAATACGGATACAAATTCGTCGTAGCCTGACGCGCGCCCGCCCGCGCCCCCGCGCGCGCCCGACGTGAAGATGGCTTGACCTCGCGCGGGCGAGGGCGCCGCAAGCGCGCGGGCATTTCGCGCGCCCCAACCCTTATCCGCGCGGATGGTCAGCCAGCCTTGGAGGCTTCGCCATCCGCGTCCAGCTTGTCCTGTTCACCCTCACGTGCCTCGCCGCAGCGCCCGTCGCGCTCGCGGGCACGCCCGAGGCGCCCGAGGTCACGGACCCCGCGGGCGACTGCGCGTTCCTCCCCGGGAACCAGTACATGGACATCGTCGGCGCCTGGATCTCGGACGAGACGGCCACCGACTTCAACGTCAACATCGCGCTCGCGTCATGGATCCCCGTCGTGAGCGAGGGCGCCGGCTTCACGATCCAGTTCACGCACCAGGGAGTCGAGTTCGGCGTGCTCGCGGGATACGTCGCGCAGACGTGGACGTACGGCAACGGCGCGATCGACGACGGCGGCGGCGCGGGCACGTTCAACGAGACGACGGGCTCGTTCCAGGAGAGCCCGCCCGTGATCTCGGTGCTCTTCGCGAAGTCGAACTTCCCGCACACGAACATGGCCGACAACCAGCTCGTGGACTTCTGGGGCGGCTCCATCGACCTGAAGCCGATCGAGCCGCTCTTCTTCGCGCCGGCGCAGCCGCCCGTCTCGCCCGACGTCATCGCTTGCGACGAGGTGACCGGGACGGGGTCGTACACCTTCACCGCCGGCGCGCACAGCATGCATGCGTCCGGCAGCGCGGCGCCCACTCCCTCTCCGTCTGCGAGCGCTTCGAACGGCGCGAACGCCACGAGCAACGACGGCGCCGTCGTGCCTGCGGCAGCGCCCACCACCGCGGAGCAGGCGAAGGTGCCTGCGCCCGGGCTCGCGCTCGTCGTGGCCGCGTGCGTCGCCGCGCTGGCGCTGCGCCCGCGCGCGTGACGTGACCTGCGGTCACACGTCGGGATGGAGCATCTCCCACGTGTCGGCCACGAGCATGTCCGTGCGCTCGAGGTCGGAGTGCCCTTTCGCCTTCGCGAGCGCGCGCATCGCCGCGGCGAACGCGAGGTAGTCGGAGGGCTTCTCGACGGGCGGGATCGGCGCGCCCAGCTCCTCGCCGACCTCGGGCGTCGCGCGCGGCGTGAGGGCCGGCCATCGCGCCGCGTCCATCACGTGGAGGACCTTCGAGAAGAGCGGCGTGGCCCCGGGCTTCCCGCCCGCCGCGACCGCGAGCGCCTCGGCCGCGTCGAGCGCGCGCGCCACCTCCGCGTCGCTGCCGCTCGCGGCGCGCACGACGCCGAGCACGGCCTCCTCGATCGCGTCGGAGCGAAGGAGCTCGCTTGCGATCTGCTGGCGCGGCCAGGCCGCGTTGCCGCCGTGGATGAGGAGACGTTTGGCGCGGAGCGCCTCATCGAGCTCAGCGGGCGAGAGCTTGCGGAAGACGAAGTCCCGCATCTCGTCCCAATCGGCGAGCCCGTTGTACCCCTGGATCCGGCGCCCATCGATCGCGACGTCGAACATCTTGACCATCGAGCGGTAGAACCCGCCGCGGAAGGTCGCCGGATCCTCCTCCTCGCTGTGCACCTTGCCACGACGCTCCATCTCGTCGTAGGCCGCGGCATACGCGCGCGCCGGCGCCTCGCCCGCGGCGACGCGCGTGAGGTGGTCCCGCGCCTTCGCGTGGCATTGCAGCCTGAACGCGTGGATCGTGTCGTCCACCTCGTGCGCGACCGCCGCGCGCATCGGGGTAGCGCCGCCCGCGCGCGCCGCGCCGCACGCGGGGCAGACGGAGCGCAGGCGCTTGTGCTCGCAGAAGAGGGAGGGGGCCGGCATCAGCGCCGCATGCGCTCTTCCCATTCATCAATGGTGTCCGGCCAATCGTCGTGCATGAGCCTGGAGAGGGCACGATCGGCGAGGAGCTTCCCGTCCGTCTGGCAGCGCGGGCAATAGTTCGACTCGTGCTCCCCCTTCACGATCCGCTGCACGGCCGTCCCGCACACGGGGCAAGGCTCCCCATACTTCCCGTGCATCGCGAAGTCCTTCCGGAACGCGGTCACCTTCTCGGGGAACCGGCCCTTCAGCTCGGCGAAGACGCGCTGCGTGAACGTCGTCAGCACGCGCTGCGTCGCCTCGCGCAGCCGAACGACCTCGGCCGCATCGAGGTTCCGCGTGAGCTGCATCGGCGAGAGGCGCGCCGCGTGGAGGATCTCGTCGCTGTATGCGTTCCCGATCCCCGCGAAGAGGCGCGGGTCCGTGAGGGCGCGCTTCAACGTGTGGTTCTCCCGCGCGAGCGCCGCGGAGAACTCCGCAGCGCCCGCCGAGAGCGGCTCGATGCCGCCTGCGTCCAGCACGCGGAGAGCCGCCTCGCCGCGCACGAGATGCAGGGCGGCGCGATGCTTGGTCGCCGCTTCGGTGAAGGTCAGGGTCCCCTCCGCCTCCTCGAAGTCGAACGCCGCGAGCCCTGCGCGCCCCGCGGGCCGCGCGCCGAGCTTCTTCCAGTGCAGGCGGCCGGCGATCATTAGATGGATCGCGAGCTTCAGGTCCTCCTCCAGGTCGAAGACGATCCGCTTCCCCATGCGGCGGACCCCGTCCACCCGCTTTTCTTCGGCCTCGGAGATCCGCGGCTCGAACGTGCGCAGCACGAAAGGGCTCACCACCCGGACGCCGGAGAGCCGCTTGCCGAGCACCCGCTCCCGGAGCGCCTCGACGTAGACCTCGACGTCGGGAAGCTCGGGCACGTCGCGGCCAAGGGCGCGGCGCAGAAAGAAGCTGCGGCTTCAAGCGTGAGGACAGGGATATTCCCCCGTGCTCGTCTCCCTCACCACCGACTTTGGCCCGGGCGCGTACGCGGGCGCGATGCGCGGCGCGATCCTCGACGTGTCCACCGACGTGCGCGTCGTCGATATCACGCACACGGTGCCCGCGCACGACGTCGTGCAAGGCGCGCTCGCGCTCCTCGCCGCGGCGCCGCACTTCCCGCGCGGCACGGTGCACGTGTGCGTGGTGGATCCCGGCGTGGGCACGGCGCGCCGCCCGATCGTGGTCGAATCCGACCGCGCGCTCTTCGTCGGGCCCGACAACGGCGTGCTCATGCCGGCCGCGGAGCGCCTCGGATTCAAGCGCGCGCTCCTTCTCGACAAGCCCGACTACTGGCGCACGCGCGTGTCGCCCGTCTTCCATGGGCGCGACCTCTTCGGGCCCGTGGCGGCGCACCTGGCGCGCGGCGTGGATCCGGCGAAGATGGGCACGCGGATCGACGACCCCGTGCGCCTCGACTTCGGGCACCCGAAGCGCGCCGCGGATGGCAGCGTGGACGCGAAGGTCCTATCGGTCGACAGCTTCGGCAACTTGACGACGAACGTCCCGGAGCCCCAGGGACCCGCGCTTGGGACGCGCGTCGAGGTCCGGGTCGGGGGGCGCGCCGGGCAGGTCGAGATGCGGCGCACCTACGGCGAGGCGGCCTCGGGCGAGGACCTCCTCCTCATCGGCTCGAACGGCTTCGTGGAGCTCGCGGTGAGCCGCGGGCGCGCCGACACGCGCTGGGGCGCGCAGGCTGGCCAGCCCCTCCGGCTGCGCTGGTGAACCCGGGGCGCGGGGCCAGGTCGACCACAACGCTTTTCCCCCGCGTACGGGCATCCGCGGTCGATGTCCCTCCGCCTGATCGCGGCCCTCGCAGCCGTGTCCGCCCTCCTCGCCGCCGGCTGCGTGACGCCCAACGCCGCGGACCTCCAGGACGCGAGCGCCCTGAACCTCGACCTGAAGGCGGTCACCGCGCCCCTCTGGGACGACCCGGAGAACGCGCCGCATCCGGGCTGGAACTGGCCCACGCTCTCCAGCCCGCCCACGGGCGACAAGGTGCCCGAGTGGCTGAAGCCCATCGCGCCCGCGGCGCTGCCGGACCACATCGCCGGCGTCTCGCAGCTCGCGGGCCTCCAGGGCGACTTCACCTCCGGCGCTGGCATCGCGGTCGTGGGCGGCCTCGTGGTGGTCCCGGGCTTTGGCGACAAGAGCCACGTCGTGGACATCCGCGACCCCGCGAACCCCGCGGTGCTCAGCGAGTTCGAATCGACGCAGGGCGGCCACCGCGGCGCGGCGATCGTCGTCTACCCCGGCGGCCAGATCGTGACCGCCCTCTCCACGGGCCCCGGCTTCGAGCTTTGGGACATCACGGACCCGACGCACCCCGTGCAGACGGCCGAGGTCGAGACGCCAGAAGGGGGACACAAGGTCGGGATCGTCCCCGGCACGCCGATCCTCTACAACGCCAACTCGAACGGCGGAGGCGCGACGACGGACCCGAGCCACCTCATGGCGGACCAGGGGAAGGGCGTGACGGAGATCTACGACCTCACCGACCCCAACGAGCCCCTCCTCGTGCAGGAGTTCCCCAACGGCTTCGGCTGCCACCACATCTACTTCTGGAACACCGCGGAGAAGCAGCGCACCATCTGCGCCGGCATCGAGTTCGCGCAGATCTGGGACACGGCCGACCCGAAGAACCCCGTCGTGATCGTGAGCGTCCCCATCCCGCACGGGATCACCGCGCTCCCGTCGACCTCGGTCTTCCCCGTGATCACGCCCTTCGCCCACTTCAGCATCCTGAACACGGCGGGCAACATCCTGATCGTCGGCGACGAGCTGGGCGGCGGCGGCCTGCCCCCCGGCTGCACCGTCGGCCTCCACACCCCGGCGCGCGACGTGAGCGCCCCGACCGGCGCGCTCTGGTTCTACGACGTCTCGGACGAGACGAACCCGCAGCTCCTTTCGTGGTACAGCCCCGGCCACCAGCTCGATCCCAACGGGAGCCCGCTCACGAGCTGCACCGCGCACCACGGCCGCCTCGTGCCCGATCCCGAAGGCCGCGACATGCTCGCGATGAGCTTCTACGGCGCGGGCGTCGTGCTCCTCGACTTCAGCGACCCCATGGCGCCGCAGATGATCGACCAGTTCTACGACGGCAGCGACACGTGGGAGACCTGGTACTACAACGGCTACCTGTTCACGGGCGACCTGCAGCGCGGCATGGACGTGCTCAGCTTCGAGTGAGCCTGTTCAAGGTGAGTCCCGTGCAAGTTCGAAGCTCGCACTCGACTCGAACTTGAGCCCGAGCTCGTCACCCATCGGGCCCGATCAGCCATCCGCTGTCGGAGACGAGCGATCGGTCCGAGTCTTCCCCGTGCGAGAGCCAGTTGGAGCGCCGGTGGTCGTCCAGCGCGCGCAGCACCGTGGCGTCCTCCGGCGGCGCGTTGGGGCCGTAGCTCATGATCGCGGTGCCCGTCTGCCCGCAGTTCGGGCATCGCAGGGCGCCGATGAAGACCATGTCGGCCGGATCGGAGACGCCTTCCACGCGGCGCCCGGATTCGAGGCGCACGTCGGCGGGCCTGTGGTCCGCGCCGCATCGCACGCAATGCACGAATCCGCCGGCCGCGATGGCGAACTGCCCGACGTAGCCGCGCGATTCGAACTCGCGAAGCGCATCCGCGATCGTCAACCCGCCCGAGACACCGCCGCGTGAGTGCACCATGATGGCGGGAGCTTCTGGCGCGCGGGGACAAACCTGTTCTCGCCGGATGCTCGATGCGCTCGCCGGCCGCTGGCTGGCGCAAGCGGGCGCTAGCCGATGCGATTCAAGCACCACGCGCGCCTCAGCCGTGTGCATGGCGCAGAATCCCCAGATGCAGCAGAAGAAGGACGAGCGGACGGCCGAGAGCGACACGTGGCACCGCACGGCGAAGGTCATCGAGCTCATCGGCAACAGCAAGGAGAGCTTCGAGGACGCGGTCCAGTCGGCCCTCACGGACGCGACCCGAAGTCTCCGCCACATCAGCGGCGCGGACGTCATCAAGTTCTCCGTGAAGTGCGAGGAGGGCCGCATCCTCGAATACCGCGTCGACCTCAAGGTGGCCTTCGGGATCGAGGGGAACATGGGCGGGAACGGCAACTCGCGCATGTGAGGCCGGGCGCTCCCTGGCTAGGTCCCGTACCACAGGCGAATCATAGGGTCAGGGGCACCCAGGGCCGAGGACACAGGGCATGGCTGCGCGCAAGAAGAAGCTCGGGTACCAGGCGCTCCGGCCCCATGCCGCGCGCATCCTGAAGCTCGGGGAATACCCATTGCACGTGAACGGCGCCTACATGGACGATCCGCAGCGCATCCCGATGCTGGAGCGCCAAAGACCCGACCGCTGACCTCGGGAAACGTATTTGCGCTGGTCCCCCGTCCCTTTTCCCATGCGGGACTACGAGCTTCGCCGCGGCCACTGGAAGAACATCGACGGCGAGAAGCTCCTCCACCTGATGCAGGACGTATTCTCCGACGGCCGAAAGGACGGGAACGGCTACGTCGTCGAGAACTTCGGCGCGATCAGCCGCCTCTACGTCGAGCAGCTCGGGAAGACGCACGTGCGCGTCGACAGCACGATGAACCCGAAGGTCTCGAACGAGGACGCGCAGAAGACGCTGCGCGCCTACAACGACTTCCTCGAGCTCGCGACGGGCTACGACGCGAAGCAGCGCGCCAAGCGCGCGCAGGCCGAAGCGAAGAAGACCGACGTCGAAGGCGCCGAGATCCCCGACGCCTGAGCGGCCTCGGATGCCTGACCCCACGATCCTTCTCGCCAATCTCGCCCTGGGCGCGTTCGCGTTCTTCTCGCCCTGCGGCTTCCCCATGCTTCCCGCCTACGTGGCGTATTACCTCCCTCGCCCCACGGGCGCCGGTCCGGAGCCTTTCGCGCGCGCCGCCTTGCGCGGCCTTTGCGGCGGGCTCGTGGCGGCGGCGGGCGCGTTCGGCGTCCTCCTCCTCATCGGCTTGCTTGCGGTCGCGATCGGCGCGCCGTTCAAGCAGCACGTGGAGATCATGGAGCTCGTCGGCGGGATGGTCCTCGTCGCGATGGGCTCCCTCATGCTCGCGGGCCGCGCCCCCTCGTTCGCGGTCGGCCTCCGGCCCTCGCAGGCGCGCTCCGTCGCGAGCCTCGCGGGCTTCGGCGCGCTCTACGCCGCGACCGCGAGCGCGTGCGTCGTCCCCGTCCTCATCGGCGTCCTCTTCCCCGCGTTCGCCGCGCCCTCGCTTGCGGATGGCGTGCTGCAGATCGCCGCCTATGCCGCAGGGCTCGCGCTCCTCCTCGTGATCGTGAGCGTCCTCCTCGCCACGTCCCAGGATCGCCTCGTGCGGGCGATGCGGCGCATCGTGCCGCACGTGGAGAAGGTCACGGGCACGATCCTCGTCGCCGCGGGACTCTACCTCGTGTGGTACTGGAGCGCCGTCACCTACGGGATCCCCGCGCCGCCCTCGATCGCGCTCCCTTAGACCTCCCGCTCTCCGTCCTTCGAAGTTCGGTGGGTCGCCCGTGAGGCGTCAGGGAAGGGCCCTTGAATCCTCCTCGTGCGGTCCTCGAAGCATGGTGGATCCTTCGAAGCCCGTCGGAGCGCCCTTATCAGGTCCCGCAGGGTCCTTCGGCCTGATGCGAACCAACACCCTCCTCGCGATCCTCCTCGCGATCTTCCTGCTCGCGGTGCCCGTCGCCCTGGCGACGGGCGACCACGGCGGGAGCCGCGGGAGGTCGAGCGCGCACGCGACCGACACGGACGCTGACGACGACGGCGCGAACGAGACCGACGACGACGCTGACGATGCGGACGAGGACGAGGGCGCGCACGCGGACGAGGGCGACGACAACGACGACGCCAGCGACGCGCCAAGCGAGAAGCGCCTCGCCGCGAAGGACGCCCGCGACGCGCGCTCCAGCGCCCGCGCCGGACCCGCGAGCGAGCGCCGCGCGCTCATCCAGGACTTCCTCGAGAGCCTCCACGCGATCCGCGCGTCCTGGCACGAGAACGCGACCGCCATCCGCGAAGCCTGCCACAGCGACGACTCCTTCGACCACGCGAACGCGACGAAGGACGAACGCACCGCGCGCGCCCACTGCATCCGCGACGGCTTCTCCGAGTGGCGCGCCGAGCGCCGCGCGGACCTGAAGGAGCTGCGCGCGGAGCTGCGCGAGATCATGGGCGGCTTCGGCAAGGGGAAGCACGCCTCCGAATGACACGAGATCATGGGGTCCGACGCATCGCCGGGCGCGGGTCCTCAGACCCGACTCCCTCCCGACCTGGCTCGCGCCCGGCGATGACTTTTCACGCCTTCCTTTTTCGCCCGCGTGCGCGTCTTGGCAAAGTCGCGATGGACGCGAGAGGAACACACCGCCTCCATCGCGTTCCTGGCGCGAGGGCGACCGGCTCCAGCGTCTGTGCACATCGCTGCTGGAGCGCTCGGCATCCCCGCTGCCTTCGATGGCCTCCTTTCGCGCTACGGGTCTTCGGCGTCCTTGGGCTTCTCCCGTTCCCTTCGTCGGAACGGAAGGAGGATCTGGGCCCGCCCGTGAGGCCCCCGGAAAGTCCTCTTGAACCTTTCTTGTGCGCTCCGCCAGGGGTCACGGACGTTTCGATGTCCATCGGAACTCCCTTAAGTGCCTCCGCGGGGTCCCTCGGCATGATGCGAACCAAGTCCTTCCTGGCCCTGCTCATGGCCCTGTTCATGCTCGCGGTCCCGGCGGCGATCGCCACCGGCGGCCACACGACCGACTCCGATGACGATGCCGACGACGTCGAGACGACGGACACCTCGGACGACGATGACGACGCGGACGACGCGGACGAAGCCGACGACGACGAGGACGACGCCGCCGAGGCCGATGAGGAAGAGGCGGATGACGACGACGCGGACGACGACGCGAAGACGAACAAGACCGCAGACGACGACGACGCGAAGACGAACAAGACCGCAGACGACGACGCAGACGATGCGGACGACGACGCGGACGATGCGGAGGAAGCCGACGACGATGCGGCGGACGACGACTCCGACAAGGAGGTCAAGGTCAAGGACGAGGCCGACGACGAGGCCGACGACGAGGCCGACGACGACGCCTCCGATGGTCCAAGCGAGAAGAGCCTCGCCGCCAAGGAGGCCCGCGACGCGCGCCGCGACGCGCGCCTCGCCTCGCTGAACGAGCACCGCACGCTCCTCGCCGAGTTCCTCGGCGGCATGCACGCGATCCGCGCCTCCTGGCACGAGAACGCGACCGCGGTCCGCGCGGCCTGCCATGCGGACGACACCTTCGACCACGCGAACGCGACGAAGGACGACCGCACCGCGCGCGCGCACTGCATCCGCGACGGCGTCTCCGAGTGGCGTGCCGAGCGCCGCGCGGACCTGAAGGAGCTGCGCATGGAGCTCCGCGAGCTCCTCGCCGGCCTCGGCAAGGGCAAGCACACCTCCGAATAGAACGACATCATGGAGAACAGAGAACGACGCATCGCCGGGCGCGGGTCCTCAGACCCGACTCCCACCTCCCGACCCGCGGCCCGCGCTCGGCGATGATCCTTTTCATGCAGTCCTTTTCTGCCCGCATTCGCGTCTTGGTAAAACACGCGATGGACGCGATGAACGCGATAGGAAAACATCGCGTCCATCGCGTGTATCGCGTTCCAGCCGAGAGCGACAAGCGCGGCTACCCGATGAGCGGCGCATTCCGCAGCCACTCGACATCCGAGATGTACAGCTCGCGCAGGTCCTTCAGGCCAAGCTTCAGCATCGCGAGCCGTTCGAGCCCGAGGCCCCACGCCAGCACGGGCGCCTCGATGCCCCATGGCTTCGTCACTTCCTGGCGGAAAATGCCGGCGCCTCCGAGCTCGAGCCACTTGTTGTTGTACCACACGGCCACGTCGAGCGACGGCTCCGTGTACGGATAGAACGACGGGCGCACCGTCACGTCCTCGAAGCCCATCTTCGCGTAGAACTCCTTGAGCACGCCGATCAGTTGGCGCAGGTTCGCGCCCTCCTCCATGACGATCCCTTCCACCTGGTGGAACTCGGGAAGATGCGTCGCGTCGATCGCCTCGTTGCGGAAGACGCGGTCGATGCTGAACACCTTGACGGGCGGCTTCGGGTGGCGCGCGAGGTACTGGATCGTGTCCACCGTGGTGTGCGTGCGAAGCAGGTACTGCTCGGCGACGTCGCGACTCCACGCGCTGCGCCATCCTACGGAGCCGGTGTCGCCGCCGTGCTCGTGGACGGCCTGGATCTTCTGGACCTCGCTGTCGACGAGCCGCGCTCTGGTCGGCGCCTCAAGGTAGAAGGTGTCCTGCATGGCGCGCGCGGGGTGGTCCTGCGGCGTGAAGAGCGCATCCATGTTCCAGAACGCGCTGCGCACGGTCGGCCCTTCGATCTCGCTGAAGCCCATCTCGACGAAGGCCTGCCGGATCTGGTCGATGATCTGGCGCATCGGGTGGCGCTTCCCGCCGTGCGCCGTGGGCGCGAAGGCGCCGACATCGTACGGGCGGATGTCGGCCTCGCGCCACTTGCCGCTGCCCACGATGTCGCTCGTGAGCTCGTTCACCTCGGCGCGCACCTCGATGCCCTTGTCGAGGAGCATCCTGCCTTTCGTGGTGAGATGGATGACGCGCGTGATCTCCTCGCGCTTCTTCACGACGTTCTGACGCTGCAGAAGGAGAGCGAGGCCCTCCTTGTCGAGGTCGGATTCGAGCGACTCCCCATGCGCCGCGAGCTTTGCGAGCACCCGTTCGTCAGGAGTCGCCTCGCCGCGGCGCCCCTTGTCGGTGAGTGTCAATTGCGTGCACGCGGGCAGCTTCTCGATGTTGGCCAGCGCCTTGCGCTTGAGCCAGCCCGTCGCGACGTTGATCTCGCCCTTCGCGAGCGCGGGATGCTCCTGGAGCGCGGGCAGCGTCATGCCGCCGCCGGCGTCCGCGAGGAGCTTCACGACCTTGCGCTCAGGGAGCCCGTCGCGCACGGCGGCCTCGCCCTCCTTCCCGAGCCCGACGAAGGAGCGCATGGTCTCCTCGTGGCGCACGAGCCCCTTGGCCTGGAGCCAGGAGGAGGCGTTCATGACCTGCACGAGCTCGTTGAAGCCGCCTTTGGCCTGGATCTGCTCGGGCGTCGCATGCTCGCCGATCTGGCCCAGGGCCAGGAGGACGCGCTTCTCCAGGTTCGAGAGTTCCGACGTCATGATATCAATCCTCCCTGACGAGCTCTTTCACGAGGTGCAACTTCTCGTCGCGCTTGTCCTTCACGTTCTTCATGAACGCGTTCACCTTCGACTTCGCGATGCCTTTGCATTCGCCGCAGAGCATCGCGCCGCTCTTGCAGCGCTCGTAGAGCGAGGCGAGCTCCTTCTGGTCCGGGACGAGGTGGTAGACGTACGTCTCGTAGACCATGCATTCCTCGGCGCGGCCTCCGAGCCTGCGCTGCTCCTCGGCCGTCTCGCGGCCGCCTGTCAGGGCGGAGGCCATCTTCTTCTCGGCGCCTTCGGGCGTGTCGTTGAGCGAGATGTGCGACTCCGGCTTCGACGAGGACATCTTGCCGCCTTGCAGGCCGCCCATGAATCGGTGGTACGTCGACGCGGGCGCGAGGAACCCGAACTGCCCCTTCTTCATCTCGACCGCGGCGAGCGCGGCGTCCACCGCGGGGATGTCGCCCGCGCCGCCGCCGGAGATGTAGAGCGCCTTGTAAGGGACGTTCAACGTGATATCAGCCACGCCGAGCTTCTCCAGCGCGGCCTTGGCGGCGTTGAGCCAGCCTTCGACCTTCTCGTCCGTCTTGACGAACACGCCGAGTACGTCGCCGAGCTTGTCGTCCTTGTGCGGCTGGACGTTGTAGATCCGGTTCGCGGCGGCGAGGTCGCGCGTGAGGCGGACGTGCGGATCCTGGTCGACGCCGACGGGGACGACGATCGGGCGCGGGCCGCCGTGCTGCGGGAGCTGCGGGTGCAAGATGTCGCCCACCTGCACGAGCGGCGCCATGGTGTGGCTCATGTTCGTCTCCCCGCCGAAGCCGTAGATGCTCTGCATCGTGCTCCAGTTGACGCGGCGGCCGAGCTTCCACGCAAGATCCTTCACCGCGGTGCGGCGCGACTGGAAGTACGCGTGCGCGTTCTTGACCTCCAGGCCCAACGCGAGGTAGTTCGGGATGTAGTTCTCGAGCGCGATCTCACGCGCCTTCTCGAGGCTCATGTTGCGCGTCGCCCAGGCCTCGATGTCGGCCACGGTGATCGTGACGTCGGCGCCAAGCTGCTGGTAGTACATCACCTGGTCGAGGACGAGCTTGTGGCCGAAGTGCATCGGGCCCGACGGCATGAGGCCGGTCATGACGCCCCACGGGTCGCCCATCCGGATCGCGCGGGCGACGACGTCGAAGCCACGGTGGCCGAAGATGACCCCGCGCTCCATCAGGGGGCTGGGCTCGGCGAGCACGTCGGGGTCGAACGCCTGGATGCCGAACTCGTCCCGGAGGCGCTGGTAGTCCGTGCTCTGGGTGGACGCCCACGGGTCGATCCTCAACGTGTCCCCTCCGGGGCCATGTCGGGGTCCCCGCTCGCGACGCTCGCTGCGGTCCGCACGCGCGGGAATCCGGGTCCCGGCTTATGAAGGTCCGCGCCACAAGGGGCGCGTCTCGATGCGACGCGCAGAGGTGACAACGGAGAAGCGGAGGGCCGGAGGGAGCGGGATCCCTCCGGAAGGCTCCGCCTCTCCGACCCTCCGTTGTTTCCTGTTCGCGGGGAATGGAGCTCCCGCTGGTCGAACGAAGAGAAGAAAAGTGTGCGCCCCTCGAGGGGCGCGGAGACGAGCTTACGCCTCGGGCGCGGGGGCGACGATCGCGCCACCGGCGGCCTCGACCTTCGCTTTCGCGGAGGGCGTGGCCGTGCCGATCGTGACCTTCACCTTGTTGCGGATATCAGCCGCGCCTGCGGGCGCGTCAGATCCGCAACAAGGTGACGCAGCGATCGCTGAGGCATCAGGATGAAAGAAGAAAAGGTCGGGGCCTGGCCCCGACGTGGTGGAGCCCTTACGCCGCCGGCGCCGGCGCCACGATGGCACCGCCCGCGGCCTCGACCTTCGCCTTGGCAGACGGGGTCGCGGTCGCGATCGTGACCTTCACCTTGTTGCGGATCTGTCCGGATCCCAGCAGCTTGTCGACGCCCATCTTGGCGAGGTCGACGGTGTACACGTCGCCCTGCTTCGTGGCTTCGCCCATCTCGACGAGGAGACCGAGGCGGTCGTCGAGCTCGCTGACGTTCACCGAGATGACCGTCTTCTGCGCCTCGTCGGGGATCTTGAAGCCGTGGTTCGTGTACCCGAACTCCTGTCCCAGCTTGGCGTAGTGGACGCGCTTGTGCTTGTGGCGGCCGGCGTTGCCGCGGCCACCGCGAAGGCCCGCGCCGCGGCCCTTCTTCTTGCCTCGTCCCTGCTCGCGGTCACCGCGGCGCTTCGAGGACTTCTTCTTCTTGGAGAAGCCGACCATATCAGATCATCCTCTTGATGAGCTCGTTGATCTCCTTGCCACGGTAGCCAAGCTCGCCCTTCACGGTGTAGTGCTTCTTGGTGCTGCCCTTGAAGCCGCCGACGGGCGGATTCAGGCGGAACACGGGCTTCGCGTCCTCGCCGAGCTCCTTGAGCGTGGCCTTGCCTTCCGCGACGGCCTTCGCGAAGGCGTCGACGTTGGCGTACTTGCTCTGCGTCGCGGTCTTCACGAACGCGTCGTCGATGGGCTTGTCGCCCATGACGCGGCCGCGGCCCTTGATGAGCGCAGCCATCGTGGTCGCGTCGATGTCGCCGTACGCGACGTAGTCCTTCGCCTTGTTGACCATGCCCAGGTAGGACTCGGTCTTCGGGATGACCACGGCGTGCATCGGGCGGTTGAGGCGCAGCATCTCGAGCGTGTCGGCGATCTTGCCGGTGAGGCGGACCGTGCCGCGGATGCGCACGAGGATGAAGCTCCCGTTGAGGTCGCTGCGGCGGCCGACGCTCTTCGCGGCGTTGCGGCCCGCCTCGCGCTGCTGCTCCGTCTTCGGGGCGGCAGCGGCGGCGTGCTCGGCCATCGCGCTCTGCTTCTTCGCGGGCGCCTTGGCGGCGGCCTTGGGGGCGGCGGCGTCTTTTCGCGCGGGCACCGCGGTCATTGAGCGACGCTCCCTTCGACGAGGCTCAGCGCCTGCTTGTGCTGCTCCTGCACGCGCACCTTCGAGCCCTCTTCGAGGGCGTTGAAGACGGCCTTCGCGTAGTTGATCGTGGTCTTCGTCTGGCCACGGGCGAAGCTCCAGACGTCCTGGACGCCCGCGAGGCGCAGCACCTGCTTCGCGACGTCACCGGTCGCAAGGCCCGTGCCCTGGGGCGCGGGCTTGAGGGTGACTTCCGTCGCGCCGCACTTGCCGATGACCTCGAAGGGCACGGACGTGGGCGGGGCGCCCTTGCCGGACTGCCAGCTGCCGGCGCCGCGGCGGACCTCGATGAGGCCCAGCTTCGCGTTGTCGATCGCCTTGCGGATGGCGGGGCCCACTTCCTTGCCGCGCGCCTGGCCGATCCCCACGTAGCCGTCGCGGTTGCCCACGACGGCGGTGATGCGGAACCGGACACGGCGGCCGGAGTCGGTCATGCGCTGGACCATGTTGACGTCGATGACGTCGTCCTCGATGCCAGGCAGCAGGATGTCGACGATCTCGGGCTCGCGCAGAGGGAGACCGCTCCCGAGCGCCGCCTTCATCGTCGTGATCTGGCCCGACTTCACGCGGCGACCGAGCTCCGTCTTCGGGGTCCAGTCGCGCGGGTCGCGCTTGTCATCATCTCTTCGTCCTTGTCGGAATCCCAAGTTTGTGCCTCCTTATTTGGGGGTCTTGGCCTTCTTTTCCTTGCCGGGCGCGGGCGCGGGAGGCGCCTTGCCCTTTGCTTCGCCGCCCTTCCCCTTGCCCTTGGGCTTCTCAGCCTTGGGTCCGAGGGGTTGGCCGACGATCTTCTGGTAGGAGGCGGCGAAGGCTGCCGCTTTCTGTTCGCCGAGGTGCTCGCCGCGCCAGCGCTCTTCCGCGGGGAAGATGTCGGCGCCTGCGGGCACTTCGATGCCGCCGTCGACGACGCCCTTGAGGGCGCCGAAGATGACGCCGCCCTTGTGGGGCTGCGCGCGGCCGAGGTCGAGGACGCCGTTGTCGACGCCCTTCTCCTTGGCCCGCGTGGCGGCAAGGCGGCCCGTGAGGTACGCGGAGGGCGTGTTGTTGCCAGCGGCGTTGTAGCCGAGCTCGGAGAGCTCGCGCGCTTCGGCCGTGGCGACGACGTTGTCGCCCTTCTCGTCGTACGTCACGAACTGCACGATGACGTTGCGGTTGGTGGTGCGGACGACCACGCGCGCTTCGCCGCTCTTGAGGAGCGCGAGGCGCGTGCGGTAGTCGGTCTTCCCTTCGCGGCGGCGCCGCATCGGGACTCGGTAGAGTGGTCCTTGGGCCATGTCTGCTCAGCCCTCCTTCAGCACACCGTCGGTGCGCATGTGGCTCACGAGGTGGGCCTTCGAACGGAAGACGCCACCCTTGGCCTTGAGGTAGTACTTGCGGTAGATGCTGGGCGAGACCTTGCCTTCCTCGCGCATCTCCTTGAGGGACGCGCGGATGGGGCGGATGACGCGCATCCACTTCTTCTTGCGAGGGCTGCGCGCACCGGAGGCGCCCTTGCGGGAGCCGGGGCCCTTCTGGCGGCCGGACTCCTTCTGGAGCTTCTGGTAGCGGGCGCGTCCTCGCGAGGTGCCGGCCTTCTGGGCGGCGGCGATGTACCCCTTGCGCACGAGGCTGCGGATGTCCTGGCGGGTGACCGCCTCGGCCACCGCGTCCGCGTGCAGCGGGTCGATCCACACGCGGCCTTCACCGCAGCCGAGGACGGCGGCGGCGAGGCGGCGCTGGTTGCGAAGGTCGCTCATCTTCAGCTCCCCCTGGGGTTCAAGACACGGATGTTCGCCTTGGCCGCAGCCTCTTCGATGAGGGCGCGCTTGCGGGCGCCGACGGTGCCGACGATGCGGGCCGCCTGCGTCTTGGGGTCCGCGATGAGCGCGAGCTCATCGGGGTTCGCGACCATGATCTCCTCGAAGCCGGAGGGGTGGAGGCCGCGCGCGAGGGCGGGCTTGCCGTAGCCGATCTTGACGCGCGGCGGGCGGTACTTGAACCCGCGGCGCTGCTTCGAGAGCACGCCCTTGGGCGCGCGCCAGTTGGGCTTGACGCGGACGGAGTGCCACTTCGAGTAGCGCTCGAAGGCGGGCTGCTGCGACTTGCGGATGCCGCGCACCGCGAGCGCCTTCTGGAGCTCCTCCGAGAGCTCGGCCTTGATCTTGGGGCGGTAGACCTTCTCCGCCGGCACGACCTCGGCCTCGACCTCCTTGTCCTTCTTCTTGGCCTTCGCGTCCTTGCCCTTCGTCTTGGGCTTGGCCTCGACGACCTCGATCTTGTCGGCGCCTTCCGAGGGCGTCTCGCCTTCGTGGAGACCGTCGAAGATGGCCTGCGCGACCTTCGGGCCGATGCCTTCGGCCTTCTGCAGGTCGTCGACGCTGGCCTTCTTGAGCTGCTCCATGTTGTGGAAGCCGGCCGCGTAGAGGGCTTCCGCCTTCTTGCGTCCGACGCCGGGGAGGTTGGAGACCTCGTCCACGAACTCATCCTTGGTCATTGGCTCAGGCCCCCTTGCTCGTGATGTAGATGCCGTCCTGGAACACGCGCGGGTCGAAGCCGCGGATGATGCAGGCCTGCTCCATGTTCGCGGCGGTCTGGCTGACGTGCTCCACGTCAGGGCCCGTCACGAGGATCTCTTCGCCGGAGATCTTGACCTTCGAGGCGCCCATGATGCGCGCTCTTCGGGGGGTCCTCTCTCCGAGGAAGTTCTCGATGACGACCTTGTCGCCGGTCACCTTCACCTTGATGGGGAAGTGGCTGAAGCAGATCTTCAGCTTGTATTCGTACGGCTCCTGGACACCCTTCACCATGTTGCGGATGTGGGCGCTCCAGGTTCCGACCAACGCACGGGTCTTCTTGCGCGGGAGGTCGGCGTGGACGATGACGTCCTTGCCTTCCTTCTTCATCTGGATCATGGGGCTCGCGAACGAGCGCGTGAGCTCGCCGGACTTGCCCTTGATCTTGATGGTGGACCCGGTGATGGTCACGTTCACGCCCTCAGGGACGTGGATCGTTTCGGTAACTTCTGCGCTGACCATTCGGTTTCACCTCAGTATACGTACGCGAGAAGCTTGCCACCCGTGCCGATCTCCTTCGCGCTGTAGTGGCTGATGACGCCGCTCGTCGTCGTGACGATGAGCGTGCCAAAGTCCTGCGCGGGGAGATAGCGGGATTCCCACTTCTCGTAGTCGGTCTTCTTGATCGCGTGGCGCGGCTTGATGACGCCGCAGTTGTTGATGTTCCCGATGAGCTTCACCCGGAACTTGCCACCCGTGGTGTCTTCGACGAATTCGAACGGGCCGATGTAGCCGCGCTCCTGCATCACCTTGAGGACGTGTCCGACGAGCTTCGAAGCGGGGCGGACCTCGGCTTCGAGCTTGCCGGCCTTCTCGGCGTTCTTGATGAGCGTCAGGGCATCGGCGAGAGGATCGTTGAGCATCTTTTCTCACCTCAGCTGTACTTCTTGAAGCCGATGTCCGGAGCGATCTCGCGGAAGCACTGGCGGCATGCAAAGATCTGGTAGCGGCGGATGATGCCGCGCTTGCGGCCGCAGCGCACGCACTGGTTGGCGACGCCGCGTCCGAAGATCTCGTGGCTGACCATTCTTAGATCACCTCGATGTTGAACTTCGACGTGAGGAGCGCCTGGGCCTCTTCGCGGGTCACCTTGTGCTCCTTGGGGATCTTGCGGGACAAGAGGCGCCGCGCCTTGACCCGGTTGCCCGGGCGGGCGATGACGACCGCGATGTCCATGCCGAAGATGCCGATCTCGGGGTCGTACTTCTGGCCCGGGAAGTCGGTGTAGTCGGCCACGCCGAAGTTGAGGTTCCCGCCATCGTCGAACGAGTAGTCGGGGACCTTGAACTGGCGGATGTCGAACGCCTTCTTGAGGAAGGCATCGGCCGCGTCGCCGCGCATCGTGACGCGGACGCCGATCGGGCCGCCGACGCGCAGGCCCCAGTCGCGGTTCGCGACCTTGGAGAGCGTGCGGGCGGGCTTGATGCCCGTGACCATCTCGAGCACCTTCTCGGCCTTCTGCAGCTTGTCGCCGCCTTCGCCGACGCCGATGTTCACGACGACCTTCTCGATGCGCGGGACGCGCATGGGGTTGTCGTACTTGTGTTCTCCAAGCTGGACGGACATCAGGCGTTCACCTCGGGGAGGGCGATCTCGGACTTGTCCTTCCCGACGAGGAAGACGTACGGCTTGATGGTCGAGAACTGGTCCGAGCCGCTCGTGACGCTCACGAGGTTGGCCGCGGGGGAGCGGATCTCTTCCTCGCCGCCGACCTTCGCGAACTCGCCGACGTGGCTGCCGCCCGTGAGGAGCGCCGTCATGCCGCTCCCGAAGGAGAGGTGGCCGACGATCTTCTGGTCGGGGAGGTTGAGCTTGACCACGTCGCCCGTCTTGAAGTTCGACTCCTTCACGATGACGTTGCGGCCATCGTGCAGGTTGAGCTGGAGCTTGCCGCCCTTGATCACCGTCTTGTTCTGCACGCGGCAGAACTTCCAGGTGGCCTGGTTCGCCGCGATCTCGGAGAGGACGACGCGTCCGTGCGAGTCGATGACGACGCGGTAGTTCTTCTGCATCTTGGGGACGCTCACGACGTCCATGAGGCCGACGGGCGTCTTGTGGCTCGTCGCCACGCGCGCGTCGATCTGGATCTCGCGGTTGCCGATGATGCGCTTGGCTTCGGTCATCGTGTCGACGATGCCGAGGTAGTCGCGGAGCACGAGGCCGAGGGGCACGCCCTTCTCGGTCGAGTGCTTGCCCGCGCTGGGCTTGGGGACCCAGGTGTGGCCCTTCTTGACGATCTTCCAGGCGCGCGGGGACGCGAGCCTCTTCATGTGCTTGCTCATTCGGAGGCCTCCTGTTCGCTGGCGCCCAGCGCCTCGCGGCGCTTCGGGTCGGTGAGGTCGAGTTTCGTGATGACGAGGTTCGACGGATCGAGCGGGCGCGCGACCTGGGTCGCCTTCGCCTTGCTCACCGTGACGCCATCCACCGTGACCTTGCCCGTGCGCGTGTTGATCTCGAGGACCTTGCCCGTCGTACCGGCGAACTCGCCGCGCATGATGCGCACGGTGTCGCCCTTGCGGACCGTGAGGCTGCGCTTGTTGTACTTCAGGAGCAGAGGCTCGTCGAGGTGCGCCGCGATGCGGGCTCGCGCGAGATGCGCGGGCAGATTGTAGAGCGTCTTGCGCTCCTTGCGGGGTTGCGTGGACATAGCGTTCTCACCTCACACGATCTGGCTCGCGGTGGCCGCGATGCGGGGCCATCGCTCGGCAGCTTCGCGGGCCACGGGGCCCTTGATGTCGCTGCCCTTCGTTTCACCGTTCGGGGCGACGATGACCGCCGCGTTGTCCTCGAACTGCACCATCGTTCCGTCGGGGCGGCGGAACGGGCGGCGCTGCCGCACGATGACCGCGTTCAGCACCTGACGGCGCATCTCGGGGGTGCCCTTCTTGACGGAGACGACGAGGAAGTCGCCGACACCGCCGGCTCCGAGGCGCTTGTGGTGGCCACCCGCGCGCGGAACGGCGATGATCTGCACTTCCTTGGCGCCGGAGTTGTCGATGCAATCCAGGCGCGCTCCGATGGGCAGGCCCCGGGTCTGCTTTCCGGGAAGTCCCTTCATGTTTCAAGCCTCCTTTTCGAGCGCGGCGGCAGCAGCGGCTGCCTTCGCGGTCGCATCGTCGCCCTTCAGACGGAGCTGGCCGCGGCTCGCTTCGATGACGACGAAGCTCACGGTCTTGCTCAGCGGGCGGCATTCCATGATCTTGACGCGGTCCCCGACCTGCAGTTCGAGGCAGGGGGGCGCGTGCACGTTGTAGCTGGACGTCCTCTTCTCATAGCGTTCGTACTTGGGCACGTAGCGCAGGTACTCACGCTGGACGCGCGCGGACTTCTCCATGCGCGTGCTCACGACCTGACCATCGATGATCTGGCCGCGGACGGGGAACCCGCCGTGGAAGGGGCAGTTGGGGTCGTTGCATTCGGCCTTGGGAGCCTGAACGTCAACGCCGATGTCTCTTGCCTTGGCCATAGTGATATCACATCCGTACTTTTTTCGTCCTGTCTTCCGGTCTGAACAGAATGTCTTCGCCACGGACAACGAAGCGTTCGTTCCCGACGAGGAAGACGAAGCGGTTGCCGGGTTTCGGCACCACCGCTTCAGAGCCAGAGGCCCTTTCCACGAGGAATGTTTGCTTCGTCTCGTCGCGCACCGTCCCTTCGAGCCCGTCCAAGGCCCCGGAGGGGCTTTCGACGGTCACGAAGAGACCGATGAGCTCGTGACGTGCGACGTCTGCGTTCTCCCTTTTCACTTGAACTCCGCGTTGAAGCCCATCTTCTCCAAGACCTGCTTCACCTTCTGCTTGTGATCGCCCTGCAGCTCGATGGTCCCGTTCTTCGAGGTCCCACCGCAGGCGCACGCGCCCTTGAGGTTCGAGCACAGGCTTCCGACGTCGATGTCGGTCGTGTTGATCCCTTCCACGATCGTGACCATCTTGCCGTATCGGCGGGCCACGGTGTAGATCTGGATCTCCTGTTGCTCGCGGGCGATCTCTTCGCAGACGCAGATCTCCTTGGGGAGTCCGCACGTGTCGCACATCTGGCTCATTGTGCTCGCTTTGCCTCCTCGTTGTCGATGGTCAGGATGCGAGCGATCGTCGTGCGCAGCTGGCGGATCTCGCCGGGGCTGCGGGGAGCGCCGCCCATCGCCGCCACGCCGCGCGCGTTCATGAGGGACTCGCGGGTCTCCTTCATCTTCGCTGCGCGGTCGGCGGTCGAGAGCGCTCGGATCTCTTTCGTCTTCATCTCACATCACTTCCGGAGCTTCTTGAGCTCGTCCTTGATCTTCATGGCGAGCTTCGTGCCGATGCCCTCGACGGCCGCGATGGTGTCCATCGGGGCCGCGTCGAGCGCAGCGAGCGTCGCGAAGCCGGCGTTCTTCAGGGCCTCGGCCTTCTTCGGGCCGATGCCGGGGAGCTCGCCGACGCTGGCGTCCATGCTCACCGTCGGCTCCGCGGGCGCGGCGGCCGGGGTGGGCGCGGGCGCCCGCTGGACCATGGGCTGGTTCTGCGGGCCGGCACCGTACATGCCGACCGTGAGACCGGCGACCTGGCCCTTCTTCTCGTGGCCGCGGCCCTCGCGGGTGATGCCCGGGGCCTGCTCGCGGGGGAGCTCGGGCGCGACGGGGGCAGGCGCGCCGCCGGCGGGCTTCAGGCCGCCGTGGATCGTGACCTCGTCGGGGAGGACGGCGTCCTTGTGCATGATCGCGACGCTGCAGCCGATGATGCCGAGCTTCTTCTTCGCGGTCGCGTAGCCGTAGTCCATGTTCGTGAGCGCCGTGTCGCCGCACCACTTGATGTGGCCCTTGAGGAACTTCTCCGTCCTCTTGCGGCCACCGGTGAGCTTGCCCGCGATCGTGATGAGGACGCCCTTCGCGCCGCTCTCCATGATGCGCTGGAGCGTCGAGTGGCCCGCGCGGCGGAAGTGCCAGCCGCGCTCGAGGGCCTCCGCGAGCTTCTGCGCCATGATCTGCGGGTTGAGCGACGGGTCCTGCGC
>DATLCC010000021.1:0-10776 GCA_035526585.1 Thermoplasmatota archaeon
CTTTGCCAAGCGCGTCGTCGCCGCAGATCTCGCGCCAGGCGTTCACGACGTGGTCGCGTTCGAGATAGACGCCGACGAGGACGAGGTGGGCGTGGACGTGCCAAGACGTCGTGTCGTAGCGCGTCCATTGGATCGCGACGACGCCGCCTCGGACGTAGCGCTTGAAGAAGGGCCGTCGGCGGAGGAGCTTGACATTCTCTTTGATGCGGTCGACGCCTTCCGCAAGGTTTGGGGCGTTCCGCATGGTCAGGGTGAGAAGTCGGACGTCGCGAGGGCCAAGCTTGGCGCCCTCCATCCACGCGGCGATATCTTCGAGTGTCTTCGCGAATCGTTCGCCGTTGCACTTCGGGCATGAGCGCAACGCGCAAGATCGCAGTGTGACGAAGTCCGAGCCGCACGTATCGTGATGGACCCTCACGAGGGCGGTCGGAGGCGCCGCCGTGGGGTCTTGCCCGACGCAGAACTCATGGATCCGCGCGCGTTCAAGGAGCGGCTGCGCGGCCGGCTTCCACGCATGGAGGTCGTCCTCCGTGAGCTCCTCGTCGGGGACCGACGCGCGCCCGGGTCGTCGTCGCCGTCGTGGACGGGCCGCGGCGGGCGATTGGACCTCCCGCTGGATCTCGATGAGGGCACGCTGCGCGATCGCTTCGCCGATTTGCGCAGAGGACCAGATAGGAAGGGTCCGTTCTCGGCCGCCTCGGTCTCTGAATGACGCCCAGCCGCCTGACGGGCCGCTACCAGCGGGCTCTATCGAAGGGGCAATACCAAGGAGGCTTTCGCCCCACGCCAACGCAACGCCCGTGCCTCCGTCCAGTTGTTTGCAGCTATGAGCCGAAGACGACGGCGACGTCGTCTCGAGCTCGGTCTGTTTTGTCGAGCGTGGGGCGCTCCGGGGCGCGAGCCGCCGCGCTCGTAGCGTCCGCTCGGAGCGCCGGCGAGCCTGTCGCGTCGTCGCCGGCACCGTGTGGCCCGGGTCCGGCAACACAGGGGGCGCCGGGTTGGCGTGATCGTCGCCGGCGTCAACCGATGGCTGCACGTCGCGCCCCCCGCTCGGGAAGCGCCCCGAGCAGGGGGCACGAGACCAGCCCGGCGCAGAGGCCAGGCTGGGTGTTCATGTCAAAAGGAGAAGATCCGGGCTCGCTGTCAGACGAGCCCGGAGAATTCACGGTAGACGAACGGGGTTGCGTTGAACGACCTTCCGATCGCGAAAACAGGCCGGACCCGGCATCTGCGCCCCGGCGGGCGCATTCCACCTCCGTCCCGTGTGCGCTTGGCCCGCGGTCTCACCGGGCGCGCGCTGGAGGCCCGCGCTCGGGGGCCGCTGCGGGTGGAGGCTGAGGGCGCTCCGAGCTGCTGGGGGACGCTCGCGGCGATGCGCGTGCTGCGCGCCGCGGGGCGCGGTCGAGGGTCCCTTCACACGAGCGTGAGGACGTTCGCGCCCTTCATGACATCGGGGATGGACACGCCGAATCCGAACGCGCCGGCGGCGAGCCCGTCCTCGACGTTGAGGTACGCGCGCACGTCGTGCGAGACGGAGAGGATCTCGTCCACGCCGTCGCCGTCCAGGTCGATCGCGGTGACGCGGCCGCATGGTGCGGTGTGCCCAGCGGCGACGGCCGGGACGGGCGACACGCCCGCGAGGAGCTTCCCCGTTGCGACCGCGCCGCAGCCGCCGACGCTCCCGGACACGATCATCGGTCCGACGGCGCCGAAGTCGCCTTCGACCGCATCGTACGTGAGTCCCGCCAATAGCTCCGCGTTCTGCTCGGGGCGCACCGTGCGGCTCCAGGCGTCCCACGGGGATCGCGCGAGGAAGCCGCCGATGGAGGGCGCCTCGACGAGCTCGCCTCGGATCGCGATGTCGTCCCTCTGCTCGTTCGTCGTGTACAACGGTTCGCCTGTGCGCGCGTCGCGCACCTGGATCACGGTGTAGCCTTGCGCGGCTGGCTCGATCTCGACCGTGCCGTCCGCGTGGAGCTTCGTGCGCGTGTGGTACGCAAAGGCGACTGCGTTCCCCTCCGCCCACGCGAGGCGCGTCCCGGCGGCGACCCCGCGCCAGAGGTCGGGATGCGCCTCGTGGCCGACCGCGATCTGCGTCCACGCGAGCGCTCCCGTCGCGCCGTCGAGCGCGACCTGGACGACCGCGTCCATCGCGCGGTACGGGTTCGTGAGGTCCGTCCCCGTGAGGACGCCCGCGCGGCGCGCCTCCCACGGGACGCCCGGAAGCTGCGCCTCGAACTGCGCGACGACCCGCCCGCCCGGAGCGACCGCGGCGTGGGAGAAGATGCCGACGCGCTCGAGGGGGTTGAAGCGCCACAGCGTCGCTCCGGTCGCGGCGTCGAGCGCGTCGAGCGTGCGCGTGGGCACGACGATCTCCAGATCGGCGTCGCTGTCGAGGTCTGCGAGCGTCACGTTCCAGACGTACTGCTCTGGATACTCGCGCGTCCAGCGCGCGGCGCCCGTGGCCGCGTCGAGGACGTGCACGCTGCCGGAGAGGAACGCCGTGTCGACGCCGGCGAGGTACGTGCCGGGAGCGAGCTGCTCGCCGCGCGTGAGGCTCGCGGCGGCGACGACGTCGAGCGCGCCGTCCCCATCGACGTCGGCGATGTGGATGTCGTGGACCTGGCCGTTCGTGCGCGCCACCCAGAGCACAGCGCGAGGGCCGGCGAGCGTGCGACCATCGAGCGCGAAGACGCCGCTCGATTCGCCGCCGACGACGAGGTCCGCGACGCCGTCCGCGTTGAGGTCCGCCGCCGCGATCGCGTAGAGCTCGCTGAGCACGGGCGCCTCGCGCAGGATGCGCCCGTCCGCCGCATCGATCGCGCGCAGGTTCTGGTGGACGTCGGTGCCAAGGACGATGCCATCGATGAGGCTGAACCATTCGGAGTAGAGAGCAAGGGGCGCTTCGAGCCGCCAGCGCGTGAGGCCGGTCGCGCCCTCCAGCGCCGCGAGCTCGGAGCCGGTGTAGGGGTCGCTTGAGCCCACGACGACGAGCCCGTCTGCGATCGCGACGCGCTTCGCGACGCCCTGTGTCGGGTAGCGGCCCGGGAGCGCGCTCCAGATCGCGGCGCCCGAGTCGCCGTCGGTCGCGCGCACGGGGCTCGCGAGCGTCGTCGACGCGCCGACCGCGGGAAGGACGACGACGCTCTCCTCCGCCGTCACGTACTCGGGGCGCCCATCGCCCGTGAGATCCCCGATCGCAAGATCGTGCGGCATGGCGTCAGAGAAGGCGACGTGGAGCGTCGGCGCGCCGTCCGCCAGGGAGAACGCGTCGAGCAGGAAGGTGTAGGCGGCCGCGCCGGCGACCGGTGCGATGCCCTCCGAGGCCACGACGAGCGCGCCGCGGGACGCATCCTCGCGCACGATGCGCGGGTAGCCATCCTCCAGCGCGCGTGTCCAGCGCGTGGCACCCGTCGCGGCGTCGAAGAGGGCGAGCGTGGAGCCCACGGGCGCGGGGGAGGAGCCGAAGAAGACGCTATCGTGGCGGTCGCTCGTCCATGCGGCGGCGACGTCGTGCCCGCCGGCCGGCTCGAGCGCGAGCCACGTCGCCCATGCGGGGAAGGTCGCAGACCACACGGGCGCGCCGACGCCGCCCGCGTAGGCCGAGAGCGTGTCCACCGCGCCCGCGGCGCCCACGACGGGCCAGCTTCCACCCGGGCCGGTCTCGTCCGCGACGAGGAGCATCCCGTCCTGGATGGCGAGGTGGCGCACGATGCCGCTATACGTGTGGAGCGCGAGCGTCGCCCCGGTCGCGCCGTCGAGCACGGAGACGACAGCGCGTCCCGAGAGCGAGGTCTGCGTGACGATGTCCGTGACGAGGTGCGCGACGGCGACGTCCGCGATGCCGTCGCCGTTGAGGTCGCCCGTGGCGTACGGCTTGCCGGTGGTGAGGCGCTCGAACGGGTCCGCGGCGTCCGGCCAGAGCGGCGCCCATGCGCCGCGCGTGAGCGGCACGTCAAGCTCGCGGTAGAGCGCGTCCATCGGGCGCTCCCACAGGGTCGAGCCGTCCGCGGCGAGGAGCGCGACGTTGTCGAGGCGCACGAGGAGCGCGGAGCCTTGGGGCGCGCCTTCGAGCGCGAGCGTGGCGACCACGGGCCCGGTCGAGGTGAGCACGCGCGTCGCGTCCCACGCGTGGCGCTCGTAGACGGTGGCCTGCGCGGCGAGGTCGCGGGCCGTGACGAAGCTCGCCCCCGCGAGGATGACCACGAGGACGATGGCGCTCACTCGGGCGACGCCTCTCACGACCGCACTCCCGCGCCGCCAGGGGGCGGGAGCCCTCATAGCATTGTCTGCGCAACAACGCTTATCCGGTCTCCCTCCGGCTCGCGATCGGGTGGCTTGGCTGATCCCACGGGTCGCGCTCTTCACGGTCCTCCTTCTCGCGACCGGATGCGCCTCGCCCGGCGCCGACCTCGCGCCCGCGGATGCCCCGCGCGCGGTCGCGCCCTCCGACTGCTTCGCGCTCGTCGGCGGCCTCGACCTCCAGACCGCCACGATCCAGGAGCTGCAGCTCGCGCTCGAGGCGGGCCGCGTGACGAGCGTCGAGCTCGTGGACGCCTACGCCGCGCGCATCGCGGCGTTCGACAGCGGCGGGCCGAAGGTGAACAGCGTGCAGGGGATCGATCCCACGGCGCGCGCCGCCGCCGCGCAGCTCGACGCGGAGCGCGCCGCGGGCCACGTGCGCGGGTCGCTCCACGGGATCCCCATCCTTCTCAAGGACAACGTGGGCACGAGCACCATGCCGACGACGGCGGGCAGCATCGCGCTTGCGCAGAACGTGCCCGCCGACGACGCGACGCTCACCGCGCGTCTGCGCGAGTCGGGCGCGATCGTCCTCGGGAAGACGAAGCTCTCCGAGTTCGCGAACTGGGTCTCGCTCAGCATGCCGAACGGATATTCCTCGCTGGGAGGCCAGGTCGTGAACGCGTACACGGGCGGCGACCCGTCCGGCAGCAGCAGCGGCTCTGGCGTCGCGGGCTCGATGGCGTTCGCGGCCGCCACCATCGGCACGGAGACCTCGGGCAGCATCCTCGGCCCGTCCGACGCGAACAGCCTCGTCGGCGTGAAGCCCACGGTCGGCCTCGTGAGCCGCGCGGGCGTCATCCCGCTCGCGGCGAGCTTCGACACGCCCGGCCCGATGGGCCGCAGCGTCGCCGACGTGGCCGCCATCCTCAGCGTGATCGCGGGTCCGGACGAGGCGGACGCGGCCACGGCGCCAAGCGGCGCCGCGCTGCCGCCGGGCGGCGACTACACCGCCGCGCTGTCCACGGACGCGCTTCAGGGCGCGCGCGTCGGATACGATCCACAGTACGATGGCGAGCTCTTCCAGGCAGCGCTCGCCGACATCGAGGCGCAAGGCGCGACGCTCGTCCCCATCGACACGAGCCAGCTGGAGACCGTGGGCATCGTCGAGCTGGGGCTCATCCCCAACGAGTTCAAGTCCGGGCTCAACGAGTATCTCGCGACGCAAGCAGGGCCCGACGTCGTCGTGAAGGACCTGACGGAGATCATCCTGTACAACCAGCAGCACCCGGACAAGGTGAAGTACGGACAGGATCTCCTTCTCGCGTCGGACGCGTCACCCGGCGTCGGGCTCCTCATGGCTCCGGCCGCGTTGCCCGTGATCCGCGCGAACGCCGCGCTCGCGGACCGTTCCTTCGCGCAGAACTCGCTCGACGTCCTCGTGGGCCCGAGCCTCGCGTACGTCTCCATCGGCGCCGCCGCCGGCTACCCCACGGTCATCGTGCCCGCCGGCTACCGGGACGTCGACCCGCAAGGGATCAGCTTCTTCGGGCCCGCGTGGTCCGAAGCGAGGCTCCTCGGATACGCCTACGCGTACGAGCAGGCGAGCCACCGGCGCCTGCCACCTACCTCCGTCAACCCGTCGCTCCTCGACGGAGTCTGCATCTGAGCGACCCAAGTGGCCGCAAGTGCTGGGGACCCGGACATGTCAGCCTCCAAGGAGGATCGCCGGGCGGAACGCTCGTCGTTTCCACGCCCCACGGCAGGCACTGCGGCAAAAGCCCCCCAGGCCCCCTTCGAGGGGTTTTTATCATCCTTGCCGCCGAACGCTTGACCGGACACATGTCACCGCGCTCGTCGGGCCACATCGTCGTCGGGGGGGCCAGCGCCGCCATCGGCGCCGCGTGCCTCGTCCTTGGCGTGATGAAGCCCGCTGCGCTGCGTGCGGACTTCCTCGCGACGCCGCTCTGGGCGCTCGCCATCACGTCCGGCCTCGTGCTCGCGCTCGCCGGCGCGCTCATCCTCGTCTTCACCTTCCGCAAGCCCGAGGAGCTCGCGCCTGAAGTGCCCGCGCACGTCGCGTTCAACTCCCGCATGACGATCCCGGACATCGTACCGCACCTGGCGGGCTTGCCCCGCGCGGCCGCGGACTCGCCCCCGGCCCCTGCGCCCGCGGCCGCGTCCGTTCCCGCAGCGGCGGCGCGCCTCCCCGCGCCCGCCCCCGTCCACCAGCAGCGCCTTGCGCCGCGCAGCGACGACCTCGCCGCGATGGACGCGCAGATCCGAGAGCTCACAAAGAAGATCAACAAGGCGGGCGTCATGCTCGCGACGGGCCAGCTCTCCCAGCAGGGGTACCTCGCCTACGTCGAGGACATGAAGCGCCAGCGCGCCAAGCTCGAAGCGCAGCGTGTGCGCGCCGAGCTTCGGACCTGAAGCATCATCCCCGGTCCCGCGACGCGAACGTGACCTGCCCGCGCTCCGAGCGCGCGACGCGCGCCTGGAACACGTAATGCATCGGGATGCGCAGCTCTCGCCCCGTCCAGTACGGGCAACGCGCGCACTTGTAGCCCGTCTGCGTGGTGTTGCCCGTCGCCGCTCCACGGCGAGGCGAGGACGCGTCGGCGGACGCGTCGAACGCCGAGAGCGTGCGGTTCGAGGTGCGCTTGAGCTTCGCGCGGCAGACGGGGCAGCGATCGAGCTCGGGCGTGGGCCCATCCACGCGCGCGCGCACGCTGATCCCCACGAGCCCGCTCTTCACCGCGAGCACGCGCACACGCTCGCCCGTCACGTGCATCGAGCGCTTCTTGAGCTGCTTGTTCACGAGCTCCGCGAGCCGCTTCTGCGACGACACGGTCCCCTCGTCGAGGATCACCTTGACGAGCACGGCCACGAGCTCGGCGTCGCCGCACCGCTTGCGCTTCACGGGCTCGCTCAACGTCGAGCGATGCCGCACGGCCCGCATAGCGTTGCTGTTCCTTGCGATTCAGCGACCGATCAGGCGCAGGAGGTCGGATCGCGTGCAGATGCCCACGAGGCGCTCGCCGCGCAGCACCGGGAGCGCGCCCACGTCGTTCTTGCGCATGAGCGCCACCGCGTCGCGCGCGGTCGTCTCCGGCGTCGCCGTGACGACGGTCCGCTGGCAGACCTCCTGCACGAGGAAGCGCTGGATGGCGGCGGCCTGGTGATGGTCCGCGACGGTGCCCTTGAAGCGCGCGAGACCGACCGCGATGTCGAGCTCGCCGAGGATCCCCACGAGCGCGCCGTGCTCCAGGACCGGGAGGCGCTCGATCCCGTGGTCGAGCATCATGCGGCGCGCGTGGATCACGCGGTCGGAGGGCGCGACCACCTGCAGATGGCTCGCCGTCATGACGTCCGCCAGGGGCGTCGCGCTCTGCACGAGGGACAGAAGGTCGCTCCCGGTGACGACGCCGAGCACCTGTCGGTCGTGGAGGACCGGCAGGATCTGCGCCTCCTGCTCGACGAAAGCCTCGAGGAGCGCGCGCGCCTCCGTGTCGGGCGCGACGCTCGGGAACTTGCGACGCATCGCGCTGCTCGCGTGCAGATGCGTCGCCGGGACGCCGCGGTTCTTGATCGCGCCCAGTTCGTCCGCGATGTCGCCGTCCGTGAGGACGCCCACGATCTGCCCCTTGTCGAGGACCACGAGCTTCGACACGCGCTGCTTCACCATCGTGTCGAGCACGTCCTGGAGACGCGCATCCTTGTCGACCGAGACCACATCCTTCGTCATCAGGTCCTTCGCTTTCATCGAGAACGGCCCGGAGGCCCCTCGGGCATGCTTGACGGTTTCTCCCGTAGGCGCGCTCATGGCGGTCCGTGGCGCGCGCGGGGGAAAGGCGGTTGGCGCCGCGTCTTCGATGGCGGGCCAGCGGATGGGGCGTGTCCCTGCCTCGTTAGTTTCGGCTTCCCCCCCTCAAGGCCCATCCCGGGGAAGCCGCATGGAGAGGCGGGACGCACATGAGCTCGGTCTACGAGCGCGAGCTGAAGGGGATCCTCGGCGGCGAAGAGGACACCCTCCGCAAGATGACGAAGACGACGTCGCCCGAGGTCACCGCGCGGTATCTGCGCACGCGCCAGCGCCCCTTCCTTGTCGTGCGCGGCGCAGGATCGCTGGGGGTCGACCTCGTCGCGCTTCGCGGCGACGTGAGCTTCCCCATCGAGGTGAAGAGCAGCGCCAACGACGTCGTCCGCTTCAGCGACAGCGGCGGCCGCAACGGCGAGCAGGCAGAGTCGATGATGAAAGAGTGCTCCAGAGCGAGCGTCATCCCCCTCTACGCGTTCCGCCTCAAGGGCGGCCCCCGAGGCGACCCCTGGCGCGTGCTCACGCTGCCCACGGAAAATCTCCCGCCGCGCATCGCCGTGCTCTACGACCGGATCCCCAAGGTCGAGAAGACGAATGCAGGCAACTGGGTCCTGCGCTGGGAGAACGGGATGCCGCTCTCATCGCTGCTCGATTATCTCTGCGCGTGAGCGCACGGCTCAGTTTCGCTTCTCGCGACCGACGCGACCTAACGCGACGACGCGACTTCGCAAGATCGACGGGCCGCATGTGAAAAAGGTTCGATATCATCGCGCTATCAAGCCGCGCGCTTACTCCTCCGGGGGTTCCAAGGGGGGTAGGACCCCCCGTGGTCGCGGGGTTGCAAGGGGGGCGACGCACCCCTTGCCCCGAAGTCGCACGACGCGACGGAGGTTCGACGGGTGCCGAGCGAAGCGAGGCAAGCCGCCGCGAAGCGGCGGCGTCCCGTCGAACCGTAGGAGCGGCGTGCGACGGAGTGCGTCCGCTAGAACAAAAGGGAGCAGGCCCACGCGGACACGGGGAATGGGGAACCGTGCCCAAACGCCTACGCAATCATGGAGTGCCCGGGACGGGGACGAGACCGCCCGAGCGATACGTTTCGAATGGCGGGGACGAGACCTGCTCCACCCCTATCGTGGCCGCCAAGGCTATTTGTACGTTTCATCGGAGGCGGGAGGACTCCCAACCCCAGGGTACGTCAACTGCCGGTGAGGCTTGCGGCCTTCCGCCGGCGCCAGGCGCGCCAGGCGACGATCGCCAGGGTGGCCGGGATGATGAAGGCGAGGATGGCCGCGTCGCTGGTGGGGAGCCAGGTATAGACGGTCGCCACGACGGGGATGCCTTCGTAGCTGCAGCGGCCCGCGTCGAGGAAAGGGGTGTTCGTCGCCGTGACGACGTCGATCTCGGCGTAATAGCACGTCGTGTGGAGGCTGAACGGGTAGAGGAGGGTCACGCCGCCGGCGAAGGCGTCCATCGCGAGGTGGCTGCCCACGTACACCACGCCGATGAAGCCCCATTGGGCGAGCTCGGGCCGCGCGCGCCTCCAGCCCCAGCCTGCGAGGGCGACGAACGGGAGGACGAGGAAGACGTTGTGCCCCGTCGCGCGATGGTAGCCGATGAGGTAGTCGAAGTCGGGAAGGTGCGTGAGCGGCCAGGCGAGGAGCACGCGCTTGCGGTCGAGCCACGGCATGCTCAGGAGGAAGAGGAGCGGGATGACCGACTGCAGGACGAAAGTGGGCACTCAGGCACCCAGTTCCAGGATGTCATGGTAGTCCACGAACGCCGCCTCCCACGCGCGCGCGTCCGCCCCTGCGGCGATCGCGGCCTCCTGCACCTGCGCGAGGAGCCGGCGGCGCGCGTCGTCGTTGAGGAGCACGGCGTTGTGCGCCATCGCGAGCGGGCTTGGATAGCCCGGGTAAGCAGGGTGGCCGCAGAGGCCCGCGAGCGACGCGAGGACGGTCGCGTCCGAGCTCGCGATGTCAAAACGGAACACGCGCTCTTCGGCGGGAGAAAGCCGCGCCGCGAAGGACGCGCCCCGCACGCTCGCGCGCGGCGGCAGCGGCGCCCACCAGGTCTTCGAAGGGAAGGATCGCCCGGCGAGCTGGCACGCGACGATGGCGGGCGCGGCGCCGATGGTCATGCTCGTGGATTTGCATACGCCGACGACGTCGACGCCGCGCTCGAGTGCGCGCGCGAGGACGCGCTCCAGCATCGGGATGTGGCCGCGCGCCTGGAGCGCGCCGTCGAGGAGCAGAAGGTCGCCTGCATCGAGGCCTTCGAGCACTGCGAGGGCGGCGCGCATCTCCTCGATCGTGCGCAGCGCGTCGAGCGCCTCGCCGGTGGAGAGGCGCGGGACGCCCGCAGCGGGGAAGCCGTCCTCTTCGAGCTTGGCCGCGACGGCGTCGCGCGCGTGGAGCTTCGCGAGGAAGACGACTTCGGCGTTCGGCACGCGCGGCGCGAGCGGGCGGCCGCGCTCCACGCCGACGGCGCCCGCCCGGTACGCGGCGAGTAGATGGTCGCCCGCCTCGGCGAGCACGACGCTGGAGCCGTCGACCGCCAGAGCGCGCGCGGGGGCCGCGGCCGGCTCGAGGGCGGTGAGGCGCGGCGTCTCGTCGGGCGCGCGGGCGAGGACGTCCGCGATGCGGCGCGCGACCACGGTCAGGCTCATGCGCGCGGGAACGCGGCGCCAGCACAAAAAGCGCACCTTCGGCGCCGTC
>DATLCC010000022.1:0-23199 GCA_035526585.1 Thermoplasmatota archaeon
ACGGCGGGCGCCGGATGCGCAGGGTCGAATTTCAACGAGTACACGCCCGAATACGCGTCGAACACGGTGAGCGAGTAGTCGGGCTGCGGGAACACGTCCAGGATGAACGGCGTGAGGTCGTAGCCGCCCACGGGCTCGCGGCGCGGGTCCGGCGGCGCCATGTCGGGCATGAAAACGCCGATGCTGTGCGGCGCAGCCGGGTCCGTGAGGTCGATGGCCCACAGCCCCGCGTGGTACATCGCGACGAAGAGCGTGTGGTCGACGAGGCGGAAGTAGTGCGTGCTGTACGTCTCCAGGCAGCAGCGGTCCTTGCCGTTGTTCTGCCAGTTCTCCTCGGTATCGACCGGGAGCGTCCACCGGGCGACCTCCTGCACGTCCGACGGGTCGGTGTCGTCGAGGATGTAGATCCAGCCGCTCGGGCGGTCCTCGGGTCGCGCGACGAACTCCTGCCCCGCGATGACGTAGTGCTTGTCGTTCCAGAGGCCCTCGACGCTGCGCGTGCTGTGCATCGCGCCGCCGTCGGCCTGCTCGTCCGCCCACTCGCCCAGGAGCATCGGCACCGCGGGGTTCGTGAGGTCGAGGATGACCATGCCGCCATCCCAGTTCGAGAGGTACGCGACCATCTGGCCCGTGACGGGGTGCTTGGAGATCTCAGCATCCACGTGGCCGCCTCCCGTCCCACCGGCGCCGTACTGCGAGCCGTCGACGGTGGAGAGGAGCGTGAGCTTCGCACCGACGGGGAGCTCGGTGATCTCGGAGAACTGGAAGTAGTCCGCGGGCTGCGCGAGGTTCGTGATCGAGGAGGCGACGTACGTGGTTCCGTCGATCGTCGCGGTGGAGACGGAGTGCGGGCCGAACGCGGGCGCCGGGAGCGCGTCGCGCAGCGTGGGCGCGCTTGGATCGCTCACGTCGATGAGGAGCGTCGCGGGCGCAAGGGGGATCGATTCCTCGGGGCCCGCCTCGTGCTCGACGCCGCACGCGTCGCGCCAGATGGGGCGGACCGTCGGCATCGCGGCGGCGAAGTTCCCCGGGATGGCGCCGAACACGCTTCCGATGTCCGGGTCGGAGCCGATGACGACGAAGCGGCCGTCGTCCGTGATATCGACGTCGTAGTGCGTCGTGCCCTTGATGACGTACTCGCCGACCTTCTCGGGCTTCATCGGATCCGTCACGTCCACGAGGACGAAAGCGACGTCCGAATCGTACGAGGAGATGACCGTGATCTTGCGGCCTTCCGCCGTCGTCGCGTTGCCGCCGCAGAAGTAGCTCACCGCGCTCTGGCCCCCGTACGCGTCCGTCGCGAGCGGATCGTAGGCGAGCTCACGGAAGTTCGCGGTGGAGAGGTTCACGTGCTGCGACCAGTCGCGGTGGTCGTGGCCGTCGCCATGCGGCATCGCGAGCGCCGCCCACTCGGGGGGGCTCGTGACGGGCGCGTCGACGTCGGGCGTGTTCGGCGAGGGCGTGACGCAGCCCGCCGCCAGCATGACGAGGGCGAGCGCGAGAGGGAGACGGCTCATCCTGCTCCGCCACCGCCGGGGCGCTTTTGAAGGCTCTTGTAGACGCCTCGCCCTTGCGCATCTCTGGGCTGGGGCGTGGACGAGGGCTGGGGGAGCGCGCGGTCGAGGGCGAGGGAGGGTGCGGTCTCGCGCGCGGGAGCGTTGCGCCGCGCCCCCGCCCGCCCTCGACCGGGCGCGCGCCCACCCCGAGCCCAGGTCCTCGTCCGAGCCCAACGTGTCCAGGATCGGACACATCCGCCCCGGTTCGGCTCATCAGAGTCAGCAGACCTATCCCTGAGACGGACGACTGCATCGTCGTGGTCACGTCCACGTCCTCGACCCGCGCCACGAACGCCGCCGTCAGCCCCGACCAGGCCGCCGCGCGCGACCTGCTCCGCATGGCGGACTTCGGCGCGGACCTCGAAGAGGTCCTGGACGCAGCACGCGCGCTGAAGCTCCTCAACAAGAGCGGCCACCCGACGCCCTACCTCAGCGCGAAGAGCGCCGTCCTCATCTTCGAGAAGGCGAGCACGCGCACGCGCGTCAGCTTCGAGGTCGGCCTCGCGAAGCTCGGCATGACGGCGACGTTCCTCAGCACGCGCGACATCCAGCTCGGCCGCGGCGAGTCCGTGGAGGACACCGCGCTCGTGCTCTCGCGCTACGCAGACGTCCTCGTCTACCGCGCGCACAAGAACGAGGACGTGCGGGCCCTCGCGCAGCACGCGAACGCGCCGGTCGTGAACGCGCTCGACGACCTCGAGCACCCGTGCCAGGTCGCGGCGGACCTCCTCACGATCCTCGAGCACAAGGGCAAGCTCGCGGGCCTGAAGTTCCTCTACGTGGGCGACGGCAACAACATGTGCCACTCCTACCTCGTCGGCATGGCGATGGCCGGCATGCACGTGACCGTCGTCACGCCCGCCGCCTACGCGCCGGACACGGACGTCGTCAAGGAGGCCGAGGCCATCGCGCGCGGCGCGGGCGGCTCGGTGCACGTGCAGCACGAGGGCTTCAACAACGCATTCGAAGGCCAGGACGTCGTCGCGACGGACACCTGGATCAGCATGGGCGACGAGGACGAGAAGGAGACGCGCGTCGCGGCGTTCGCCGGCTACACCGTCACGAAGGACCACATGGCGAAGACGAACGACGGCATCTTCCTCCACTGCCTCCCCGCGTACTACGGCTACGAGGTCGAGAAGGACGTCGCGCACGGCCCCCAGAGCGTCGTCTTCGACGAGGCCGAGAACCGCCTCTGGGCGCAGATGGCGATCCTCGTGTGGCTCCTCGCGCCGTGGCGCATCCCCGCGCTCGCGAAGCAGGGACGCGAATTGTCAGGCTGAGTCCCGGGGGCAGCAAGCATCCGCGGGTCCGCGGCGCCGCGATGTCCGAGCTGGGGACTCCTCAGGGGGACATCGCGGACGCGCGCATGCAGGGACGCGAGTTGTTCCGCCCTGATATCGAACAGATGTCAGCAGCGTCTCATCATGTCAGCAGGATCCCCACCGAAGCGCGCTCCGCAGAGCGCGTGCGCGGGTGGCGCGTGCGCTCGCGCTGTGCGTGAAAAGAGCCGCCTCTGGGAATCGAACCCAGGACCTACGCCTTACCAAGGCGTCGCTATACCGCTAAGCCAAGGCGGCACCTTGGGTAGCGCGGCGAGCGGGCTTCCCCTTCTTAACGATTTGGCCGCTTACGCGGAGGGCGCGCCCACCATCTCGTGGTGCTCCGCCTCGGAGATGCCAAGCGAGGCGCGCAACCGCGCGAGGATGCGCGACTCCTGGTCGGTGATGCCGTCGACGAGCGCCGCCTCGAGCGCGTGCCGGTAGATCTCGCGCTTGCGTTCGTGGAGGGCGACGGGCTCGGGGGGTGGGACGACGCGCTTCGAGAGGCGCTGCGAGAGGCGCACGATCGGCACCATGAGGCCCGCGGCGAGGATGCCGGCGATCGCCGTGGCGACGATGCCGCTCGCGACGCCGGAGAGCAGGCGGTCCTGCAGGATGTTCTGGAGCGTGCCTTCTGCGACGATGAAGATCGCGGCCACGGCGGCGCCCGTCACGGCGACGGTGGCTGCGCGGCGCACGCGCTCGTCGATGTCGAAGACGGCGTAGCGCAGGATGGCGTACGCGAGGACGATCGGGCCGACGAAGACCGCGATCGTCTGCAGCGTGTCGCTCGTGGCGAGGCGAGAGCCTGCTGCCAGTGTCAGGAGGAGGATGAGGAGCGTCGAGCCCAGGAGGAGGTAGCGCGGGCGGCCTTTGAGGCGGAGGCTCGCGATCGCCGCGCCGACGGTCGCGAGCACGACGAGGAGGAAGGCGACGTTGCGGATGCCGTTCTCGAGGGGCGTCCAGAAGGGCTGCCCGGCGAGGATCCGCACGACGAGGCGCGTCGCGGGCGCGGGTGCGTACGCGAGCGCGATGCCGGCGAAGACGAGGCTCGCCTCGTCGCGCTGCGTGTGGCTCGTCGCGCGGCGCAGCAGGAGCGTGATGCGCACAAGGAGCGCCGCGACGATCGCCCCGTACGCGGCCTGGACGAGCGTGCCTGCTGGCGCGGTGCCGAAGCTGAGGCCGGACCCGGTCGTCCGCGCGATCCAGAAGGCGTCGCGGTCCGCGACGTAGACGACGATCGTGGCGGCGGCGAGCGCCGCGAGCGCGACCATCAGGCGGCGCGCGACGCGCGTCGAGACGAACGGGCGCGGGAAGACGAGGCCGAAGGCGGCGAGCGCCGCGAGCGCGAGGATCTGGAACCACCAGTACGCGCCCTCTGCGCCCAGGCGGACGTCGGTGGAGAGCGGCAGCCTGCCGACGCGGAAGAGGATCGTCGCGGCGGCATCGAAGCCCGCGAACAGGAAGAAGGGGATGGTGACGGCGCGGCGGTGCGCGTTCACGAGGACGAAGACGCCGACGGCGACGAGGAGCCCCGCGCCGGCGAGGTCGAGCGTGGCGACCGCGTCGAGCTGGAGGGCCACTTGTCACGGAGGGTTCCAGACTCGTATATATAGGGTCTTGCGCCGCTGGGTACGACAGGGAGGCTCATGCTCCGCATCCTTGCGACGCTGCTCACTGTGCTCACGTTGGCGGCCCCGAGCGCCGTCTCGCTCGCGGGCGGCGTGGTGCCGGTGGCCGGCCCGGACACGATCGGGCCCGGCGTCACGCGCACGTATCGCGACGGCACGTTCCTCGTGCTGGGCGACATCGAGGTGCAGCCGGGCGGCTCGCTCGTGTTCGACAACGCGAACGTGGTGTTCATGGGCGGCGCGTGGACGATCCACGTGCAGCCGGGTGCGAGCATCGCGTCGGTCGCGACGACCATGAGCGCGGAGCTCCTCGAAGGGACGAGGGAGCTTCTCCCCATCGACCAGAGCTACGACGTCCTCGTCGAGCCTGGCGCGAGCGTCGACCTCGTGTCCACCATCGTGCAGGGCGGCGACGGCGTCGACATCTACACGAGCGACGCGACGATCCGCGACGTGCTCTTCCTCGACAACGACATCGGCCTCACGCTCCACGACGTGGACGTCGCGCTCGACGATCTGAACTTCACGCGCAACGGCATCGGCCTCCAGGTCCTCGGCGGCTCGGCGCTCGTCACGGACTCGGTGTTCGACCAGAACACGGAAGGCCTGGTCGCGCAGGACGCGGCCCTCGAGGTGGACGACAGCTCCTTCTTCGCCGGCGTGCACGGGCTGCGCCAGGAGGGCGGCTCGAACGTCATGCAGCGCAACACGATGAAGGAGCACCTCGAAGAGGAGACGATCGGCGCGATCATCCATTCCGCATCCTCCGCGCTCCTCGTGGACAATACGATCCACAACTGGGAGACCGGGCTCGATATCCTCGACACGCCCACGCTCATGAGCGGCAACGACATCCACAACGACGAGTGGAGCCAGCTGGGCTTCGTCGCGGGGAACGGGGAGCCGGCCGACCATTGGGTCTTCGACGTCAACAACAACTCGCTCTCCGGCGGCTACTTCCGCGTGGAGAGCGCGTGGACGACGCCCTCTGCGCCCGACATCCGCGTCGAGAACAACACGCTGGGCAACATGATCCTCGTCACGTCGGACGCGCTCGTCCAGGACAACACGGGCACGGGGAGCACGCTCCAGGCGGGCAGGTCGACGATCGTGAGGAACGTGCTCACGAGCGAGAGCGAGATCGCAGGCTATGCGGGCTCCACGGTCGCCGACAACGAGGTCTCCGGCAGCGGCTCCAGCTGCTACTACCTGCAGGATTCGGACTCGATGCGCAACCTCGCCACCGATTGCCACCGCGGCTTCTTGCTCGATTCGCTCAACGGCTTGGCGACCTCGACTGGCGACACGGCGACGCGTTCCGCGCTCACCGCGGATGGCGGCCGGGGCTTCACGCTCTGGGGCTACGACGGGGTGCTCACCGATGCCACCGCGACGGCCAACGACGTGAACGTGTACGTCGAGAGCGACTGGGGCGGCTGGCAGCTCACGCGCGTGAGCGGGACGGGCGGCACGACCGGCCTCAAGACGACGTTCAACACGTTCGACGCGTCGGTCGACGACTCTGACTTCAACGGGAACGCGATCGGCGTCGACAACTCGGGGCGCACGCTCTTCCTCGACGACACGCGCGTCAAGGACAACACGGATCGAGGCGTCCGCGTGTACAGCAGCACGGTCACGGGCCAGGACAACTGGATCGCCGGGAACGGGTTCGGCGTCTTCCTCGACACGAACGGCTTCGCGACGCTGGAGAACGCGTACTGGGGCGCCGCGAGCGGCCCGACGGTCTCGAGCAACCCGGGCGGCGCGGGCGACGCGGTGTCGCTCGGGGTGGACTACACGCCGTTCCGCACGAGCCCGCCGCCGTGAGAGGGCGCGCGCGAGGGAAAGCGCAAGCCGGTCAAAGCCGGAGCTTCCCGCTCAGAAGGTCGCGGATGTTGCGCTGGAGCTTCGCGACGTCCTCTTCGTCCATCCAGGGGTTCGAGAGGTGCGCGATGACCTCGGCGTCGCCCATGCCCAGGCGTCGGCCTTCTTCGACCGCGACGGCGTACCCTTCGACCTCGGTGATCCGGTCGACGTAGGCGTAGCGCTCGTCCCACAGGTCTCGGCCTTCGTGGTGCTGCCGGATGTGCGTGAGCTCGTGGAGCATGTCGAGGTAAAGGTCGAGGTCGGTCCCCGTCTTGTAGTACTCCTCGGCGAGCACGATGGCGGGCGTCTCGACGTCCACGTAGGCGAAGCCGCCGCCGGGCCGGATCGTGACCTTGGCCTCGCGCAGCAGCATCTCGCGCTTCTTCGCGTCCGGCTCGATCCGGGCGAGGCCGGGGCTCTCCGCCGCCCGCGGGAAGATCGCGAGATAGGGGTGGGTCCCGGCCTTCAAGTCGCGACGCAGGAGGCCGAAATCCGGCACGACGGGGGCCTTCATGGGCGGCCCACGTCCTCGTGCCTCATGAAGATAGCACGAGCAGCGGCAGCGCTTCCACTGGAGAACGAAGCGAAAGGGTCTTCCCACGTCGCGACGAATCCGGGCCAGTCGAGAGTATAAAAAGGGCTTGACATGGCGACCGCCAAGAAGACCGCGGGCAAAGCGAAGAAGGCCAAGAAACCGGCCCCCAAAGCGAAGCCCAAGAAGCCCGTGAAGGCCTCGAAGCCGGCCAAGGCCAAGTCCAGCGTGAACCCCGTCGCGGTGGCGAAGAAGGCCGCCCAGGAGGCGACCGCCAAGGCGCGTGCGGCCGAGAAGCTCGCGACCCAGATGGAGGCGCAGCGCAAGAAGGACGCCCAGAAGGCGCAGCGCGACCTCGCCGCGATCCAGAGCGCCCTCGAGAAGGAGCGCCAGAAGGTCCTGCAGGCCCAGCAGGCGATCGCGTCGCAGAAGGACGCCGCGAAGCAGGCCGAGCTCGCGAAGAAGGCGGCCGAGAAGGACTTCGAGCGCCAGCGCCGCGAGGCCGAGAAGAAGGCCGAGCAGGAGAAGAAGGCCGCCGAGAAGGCTGAAGCGCAGCGCGTCAAGGCCGAAGCCAAGGCCGCGGAGGACGCCGCGAAGGCCGCCGCGAAGCTCGCCTCCAAGAAGAAGGTGGTCCCCATGTCGTCGCTCGCCGCGGCGCCCATCTTCCGCCCCCTCACCGACGCGCGCGCCGAGCTCGCGCCGCTCCCGCCGCCCACGAAGGCCGGCCACGTCGACCACCAGATGCTCTCGGCCATCGAGTATGGCCTCTTCGCCGCGGTCAACAAGACGTTCGGGTTCGCTGGCCAGAGCGTCGTGAAGAACGCGAGCCTGCGCATCCTCGAGTACGGCTACAAGCGCCAATGGCTCCCGCCCAAGTCGAAGGAGCCCGTGCGCGCGTTGAACGAGTTCTTCAACCGCCTCGAGACGATGGGCTACGCGGACAAGATCCACGTCGCGAAGCGCGGGGAGAGCTTCGTCCTCGAGGTCCAGGGGCTCGCCGATTTCGAGGCCGTGCACGAGCTGCGCGGCATGCACTACCCGCTCCTGCCGGTCTTCCTGGGCGCGATGCTCGAAGCGATCATCGACCAGTACTTCCAGCTCAAGGTCACGATGGAGCCGATCGAGTGGGCGGAATCCAAGCGCGGATTCAACCTGCCCTTCTCGATGCACGAGCGCTCCGTCATGCCGGAAGTGTCGCGCCTGCCCGCGATGAGCCGGATGGACGACTACGAAGAATAGACGCTAAGGGCGCCAAGACGGCCAAGGGCGCCAAGCGCGACATTGATATCATCCGCTCACAGCAACACAGGCCTACAAGCGCCCACTTGGCGCCCTTGGCCTCCTTGGCGCCCTTGGCCTCCTTGGCGCCCTTCGGCGGAATTCTTTAGAATTCCGCCGGCACTTTTTGCGCGATGTTGTCGATCACGGTGAGCTGCGCGCGCAGGCCCATGATCTTCGGGAGCGAGCCCTTGAATTTGAGCTTCCCCGTCATGACGGCCTTCTCCATCGGGATCTCGCCCTTGTGGTTCGCGATCCACGTGGCGCTGTCGCCGATGAAGACGAAATCGGCCTTCGTCTCCTCGGTGCCGGGGCCATTGTAGGTCGCTGCGCCCTTGCTGATGGTGAGGAGGTGGGACGTGTGGAGGTCCTTGTTCACCATGAGGACGCTCGCGTTCACGCTCGCGGTCTTGGTCTTGAAATCCGGATCGTTGTTGAGCGTCTTCACGAGCTCCTCGAAGAAACCGGAGCTGAAGAGGTTGGGCGCCATCGCGCCCCCACGCCCGACGCCAGGGAAAAAGCATTTCCCCCTTGCGCCACGACAAGAATGTGTAACCAAACGGTTACGGGTTGTGCGGGGCGCAATGGCCGAGACAGAGCCGAGGGGGTGCGTGGGGTTCTTGAGGCGAGCGCAGGCTGCCCGGCACATGGCGGACTCCATCACGGCCGAGGCACTACGGCAGCGCATGGACAAGGGCGAGAAGCTGAGCATCCTCGACGTGAGGGACAAGGAGGACTTCGCGGAGTGGCGCATCCCCGGCGCGCTCCACTGCGACGCCTACGACGACCTGAGCGCCGGCCGCCCCGGCGCCGTGCAGACCTTCGCCCTCCTGCCGCGCGACCGCCTCGTCGTCGCCGTCTGCTACGCGGGCCACACGAGCCGCTATGCCGCGGACGTGCTCAAGGCGCGCGGTTTCCAGGCGGTCTCGCTCCAGGGCGGCATGAACGGCTGGAGCACGGCGTGGAACGCCGCCGAGGTGTCTGGCGCCGCCGGCGCGCGCGTGATCCAGGTCCGGCGCACCGGGAAAGGGTGCCTCTCCTACCTCGTGGGCTCGGAGGGCGAGGCCGCGGTCATCGATCCCAGCCTCGACCCCTCCATCTACCTTGAGCTCGCCCGCGAGAAGGGGTGGACGATCAAGCACGTGCTGGAGACGCACGTCCACGCGGACCACCTCTCGCGCGCCCGCGCGCTCTCGTCCGCCGCGGCCGCGAGCCTGCACGTCCCGCGCACCGAGCGCATCCGCTTCTCGGCGCTCGCGGTCGACGAAGGGACGCGGATCAAGGTGGGCGCGCACGAGCTCGTCGCGATGCGGACGCCCGGCCACACGAACGAGAGCACCTGCTATCTGCTCGACCAGAAGCTCCTCTTCACGGGAGACACGCTCTTCCTCGACGCGATCGGCCGCCCCGACCTCGAGGCGGATCGCCAGCAGGCCACCTCCCGCGCGCTCACCCTCCACGCGACGCTGGAGCGCCTGCAGAAGCTTCCGCCCGAGACGCTCGTGCTCCCGTGCCACACGAGCGCGCCCGTGCCCTTCGACAAGCGCCCGCTCGTGGCGCAGCTCCACCAGGTGCGCGCGCGCACCCCGATGCTCGCGCTTCCGCGCAACGAGTTCGTCGCGCGCATCCTCGACAAGCTGCCCGAGACGCCGCCCAACCACAAGCTCATCGTGAAGGCCAACGAGGCCGGCGACGCGAGCGGGCTCGATGCCTCGGTGGAAGCTGGGGCGAACCGCTGTGCGGTCCACTGAGGTCGCGCTCCTCGTCGCCATCAACGCCTTCGTTGGCGCGATGGTCGGCCTCGAGCGCACGGCGCTCCCGCTCGTCGCAGAGCGCGAGTTCGGCGTCGCGTCCGCCGCGGCGGCGGCCTCGTTCATCGTCGCGTTCGGCCTGACGAAGGCCGTCACGAACCTCTTCGCCGGGCGCCTTGCGGACCGGTTCGGCCGCAAGCGCGTCCTCGTCGCGGGCTGGCTCCTCGCGCTTCCCGTGCCCGTCCTGATCCACGTGGCGCCCACGTGGAGCTACGTGGTCGCCGCCAACGTGCTCCTCGGCGTGAACCAGGGGCTCGCGTGGTCCATGACCGTGAACATGAAGCTCGACATCGCGGGGCCGCAGCGGCGTGGGTTCGTCGTCGGGCTCAACGAATCCGCGGGATACACCGGGCTCGCGATCGCCGCGTTCGCCACGGGCTACCTCGCGGACTCGATGTGGCTCGGGCTCGGGATCGCGATCCTTGGGCTGCTTTTTTCGCTCGCGACGAGGGAGACGCTGGGACGGGGAGAGGGAACTACCCTGGGAGAGCGAGGGCGAGGGAACGGGCGTGCTCTCCCTGCGTCCCTCTCCCGCTCCCAGGTCGTCGCAAGCGCGGGTGGCTTCGTCACGAACCTCAAGGACGGCGCGCTCTGGGCGCTGCTGCCGATCCTGCTGATCTCACGCGGCGCGCCTCTCGCGGACATCGCGCTCGTCGTCGCAGCCTACCCCCTTGCGTGGGGCCTCTCGCAGGCGCTCTTCGGGTGGTGGAGCGACCGCGCGGGCCGCGCTCCCTTCATCGTGGGCGGCCTTGCGCTGCAGGCGGCCGGCGTCGTGTGGCTCGCCTTCGCGCCTGGGCTCGCGCCCGCGCTCGTCGTGGGCCTGGGCACCGGCATGGCGTACCCGACGCTCCTCTCGCGCGTCTCCGACCTCTCCGCGCCCGAGGAGCGCGCGTCGCGACTGGGGACTTACCGCTTCTGGCGCGACCTCGGCTACGCGGGGGGCGCGCTTGGCGCGGGCCTCGCCGCGGACGCGCTCGGCCTGCGCGCCGCGCTCGTCGTGGTCGCGGCCGTCGTGGCGGTCGCTGCGCTCGTCTCCCTGGCCGACACCCGGCGCCCGGCCGCGACGGCTGCAAGAACGCAGCGTTGAAGTCGCGCAAGAGGGCGTGAGGGTCGTGGCGCGACGTCTCCTCCTGCTCGTCCTCGTCATCGCGCTCGCGGGATGCGCGCGCCCGAGCGGGCCGCCCGCGGTCCTCACCGCGCCCATCGCCGAGGGCGCACCGCCTCAGCCCACGTGCGCAGCCAGGTGCAGTCACGAATGGTGGAACGCGAGCATCGACGGGGACGAGCCCTTCACCCTCCGCCTTCCCGTTCCCGCCGTGTGGACGGGGCCGCAGCCCTTCGAGGGGAAGGATGCATGGAGCTGGCGTGGCGCCCCCAGCGTCGTCGGGAATGCGACGGCCACGCCACGCGAGACGACGCAGGGGCCGGAGGTCGAGATCGTCGGCGATGGCCACGTGGCCCTGCGTTGGTCGATGGCGCGACTCGCCGCGGAAGGCCAGACCGCCGACGCGTTCCTGCGCGCGCGGTGGGGCGGCGGGGAGGACGATGCGCGCCCGACGACGCTCGTGGCCGACGCGACGGGCGCGCCGCGCGTCGAGCTCACGTACGAAGCGCGCTCCGACCTCTGTGAGCGTCGCGCGCGCTTCGTGTCCGCCGAGGCGCCGACGGCAGAGCGGCTCCTGCTGCACGGGCATGACGAGGCGAGCTGCGGATGATGCGCGCCGTCGTGTGCCTCGCACTCGCTGCGCTCGCGGGATGCGCCGGTCTTCCCGCGCAGGGCCCAGGATCCCTCGGGCCGCCGTGCGCGCTCGGGGTGGTGGAGGCGACATGGGACGAGCCAGGCCTCTACGTGGCGTTGCCCGCGGGTGCGCGCAGCGCGGGGCTCGTGGTCGTGGACGAGGAGACGGTGCGTGGCGCGCCCGCCGTTGACCATCCGATCGTCGCGCGTTGGCGGGCGCACGACCTCCTCGAGGTCTCACGCCTCTTCGCCGAGGACGGCGGCTCCGTGCGTCTCATCCCGCAGCTCCCGGGCGAGCTGATGCTGGAGGCGACGACGACATGGGACAACGAGACGCTCCTGGAGAATGTGGGCCATTTCCTCGATGGCGTAGGGCTCGGCACGCATCCCGAGCGGGCGGCGTGGGAGCGCGCGATCGTCGCGAGCGCGCACCATGGCCCGTATCCGGTCGCGTACATCGTGGCCAAGCCCGACCCTGTCGGCCTGATCGACGCGCTCGAGGCGGAGGGCCCCGCGAAGAACGGCCCGTCGACGCTGGGGGACGTGGCGTTCGTGTGGGGAGACTGGGAGCTGCGCATCGGGATCGGCGTGCGCGTCCTCGTCGCCGACGGGCCCACCGACGAGCAGCTGCATCTCATGGTGGACGAGATGGACCGCACGCGCGCGTCCACGCGCTATCCCGCCGGCGATCCCCCGCTTTCTGCCCTGGAGGCGCGCGCGAACGCGACGTTCGAGCGGCTCGCGCTGGCGCCGCCCACGTACGCCGGCTTGAGCGGCGGCGCGGGCTTCCCGTGCTGAAGCGTTTCGTACGTGCTCGGGTCCAGCGCCGCCCGCCGTCGCGGCCGTGGTCGCTCTGGCGGCGTTCGTCAGCTCTTCGTCGTCTTGGTCGCCGACGCCACGAAGTCGTCCCAGCTGAGCGTACCCGCCTTCAGGTCGGCGACGCGCGCGAGGCTCGCCTCCCACTGGAGGACGGGCTTTTCCGCGACGTACTGGACGATGATCGCCTTGGGCGCGCCGTTCGCGCCGCCGGCCGCGGCTGCGAGCGCCTGCTCCTGCATCTCCTCCATCTTCGCCGCGTCGCCGTTCGCGCTGTCGGCGGCATAGGCCACGTAGACGAGGTCGCTCGTGACCGAGGCGACGGCTTCGTGGATGCCCGCATGGGCGAGCGCCGTGAGAACGACGCTGTTGCGCGCAGCCTGGTCCTGCGAGACGGATGCATGGTATTCCTTCGCGCTCGTCGGCCGCAGCAGGTAGAGCGCCGCGCCGCCGACGGCGAGCGCGAGGACGAGGACTATCGCGAGGGCGACCTTGGCTCCGGTCTTCATCAGCGACCACCTCCCGTGTACTCGGCCGCGAGACACGACGCGAGCGCCATCATGGCGGCGGGACCGGTGCCGGTCTCCGCGCACTCGGCGGGGATCGGGAGGTTCCCGAGGCTGACCTGGGTCATCCAGTAGGAAGCTCCGCCCGCGTCGCCGAATGCGCCATTCTGGTAGAAGTAGGACGGGCCGAGCTGCCCGACGATCGCGCCGTTGGCCGACTCGAGGACGTACGTGCGGTCGCCGAGGTCGATCGCGAGGACAGGGGTGACCCCGAAAAGATCCTGCGCGCGAGGAGCGGTCTGGTACCCCTTGCACGGGAAGGGGGTCCCGGCCGCGGGAGCGGTCGCGCCCAGGCGGCTGTCGAAGGCGCCGGTGCGCAGCGAGTTGGCGAGCGCGCGCACCGCGGGCTTGCCATCGATGCCGACGTACCCTCCGCGCAGAAGAAGCTTGGCGGTGTTCTCTCCGTCGCACCCGTTGACCGTCGCGAGCCACGCGTCGCGGCCCATCGTCATGACGCCGTTCGCATCGTGGTCCGCGCCTTCCTGCAGGGTCACGGCGCCGCCGGTGAGCGTGCCGTGCCAGCCCGCGTTGCTCGTGCCATCGATGAGCGAGATCGTGCCGCCTTCGCCGATGGCGCTCGCGACCTCGGGGATCCCGACGATCGCGTTCGCGTTCTTCTGCATGTCCGCGAGCGTGAGGCGCGTCGCGAGCGCGGGGTGGTCGGCTCCTGCAAGGAGTGGGACCAGCGACAGGACGACGAGGCCGAGCGCGATGCGGGTCAAGCGCATGGGCCCCCACGCGCGGTGTACGTGCCTGAATGACGGCTGCGCTGGAGAAACGGACCTGACGAAGACCAGGGGGTCTCCTCGGCATCGCTGGCTTGAAGCCTCGCCTCGGGCTGGCTCGTTGCGTTGGACGTCCGCATCATCGGAGGGGGCTTCGCCGGCGTCGTGACGGCGCTCACGCTCATGGAGCGCGTCCCCCTCGCGCATGTCACCATCTACGAGCGCGAACCCTCGGCGCACACGACGCTCTGCGGCGAGGGCCTGAGCGCCGACACGCTTCGCGCGTTCACGGCGTTCGATAGCGCGCCCTACGTCGCGGAGACGTTCGAGCAGGCCTCGTGGTCGTTCCCGGGCGGCACGGAATTCCGCATCCACCAGCGCGGCCACACGATGGCGCGCGAGCGGTGGATCCCCGCGATGGCGCAAGCCGTGAAGGAACGCGGCGGCACGTATGTCACAGGCGCGAAGATCGGCCTCGACGAGGTTGCGCGCATGGCGGGCGAGGCCGATGTCGTGGTCGGCGCGGACGGCCCTGGAAGCGTGACGCGAAAGCACGTCGGCGGCACGCACGAGACGATGCTGGGCATCCAGTATCGCGTGGCGCGCGAGGGCAGGGTCCCCGACAGGCTGGAATTCTACACGGACAAGGCGTACTCGCCCGAGTATGCCTGGGTCTTCCCGCGCGGTGATATCATGAACGTCGGCCTCCTTGCCACGGGCGACGGCGAGGATTGGGCCCGCCTGGACCGATTCATGAAGGACAAGCGGATCGACGCCAAGATCCTGAAGCGCGAGGCATATCCCATCGGCTTCTTCGGCACCAAGGTCCAGCGGGACAACGTCGTCCTCGTGGGCGACGCGGCGGGCTTGACGAATCCGATCACGAAAGGCGGCATGAGCGCGGTCGTCTACGCGGCGGACGTCCTCGCGCGCTGCATCGCGGAGGACCGGCTCGCCGAGTACGAGGGCCGCATCCGCGCGCATCCCATGTGCGACGCGAGCTTCGGCCCCGCGCTCGCGGCGATGCGCCGATGGTCGAACGCGGACTACGCGAGCCTGCTGCGCTTCGCGCCGAAGAGCGTGGACGTCGTGCCTGGCCGCTCGACCGAGCGCCGCCATGCGCTGCGCCTCGGGGCGAGCCTGCTCGCGAACCCGCGCGAGGTGCGCGCGATGATGCACGTCGCTCGGGCGCTCGGGGTATCGCGCGCCTACTCATGGTGACGAAGGTCCTGGTCCAGGTCCAGGTCCAGTCGTCGCTCGTCGCCCTGGACCAGTACCAGTACCTGGACCTGTACCACGTAAGCTGAGAACTCCCCTCGGTGGTCGGCCGCGCTTCATGCATGACGCGGCCAAGGATGCCCCATGCGAGTCTGCTGCCTCTGCGGCATGTCGCGGGACGACTCCCCGCACCTCTGCACCGCAGAAGTCGTCTCCCTCCTGAACAAGGCGTTCTCGGCCTCGGCCTGAACCCCCGCCCGATCATGGTGCTCGATCAGGGATCGAGCCGCTCGAACCAGCCGTATCCTTCGCTGCGGTGAATGATACGCCAGACATACGTGACCTTCTGTCGGCGTGAGTAGATGATGCGATAGGCGCCGACGCGGGCTCGGAAGAAGCGCTCCGGGCCGTGCTTCTTGAGGACCTTCACATCGAGACCCTCCGCGCGGGGGTCGTCTCGGAGGAGCGCGAGCGCCGCTTGGATGCGCTTCTTCGGCGAGGGCGCGAGCGTGCGGACGAAGTCTTGCACGGCAGGATCGAACTTCAGTCCCATTCGAAGTCGCTCTCGTCGATCCACGGGTGCGTCTTGTCGTCCATGGCATCGCGGAACGATGCGAAGAAGCGGTCAGCGTCGATGAGATCCATCAGACGCGTCAGCGCTTCTGAATAGGTCAATCCTGCCGGGGCATATCCCTTGAGACGATCTCGGACCTCGTTGTCGATGCTGATCGTCGTCGCCATCGAGAAGGCTATGAACTCTATTTTTCTTAAATCTGCCGATTGGTCGTACAGGCGCCGAGAAAGGCTTTCCCCAGCGCTGGGACTCTCGGGCCCGTGCCCCTCCCGAAGGACCTAGGCGTCCCCATCGACTGGGTCGCCGACGGCGTGGGCATGATCGCGCCTCCTGCGGGCTATCATGGCGCGACGTCGATGGTGCTCGACGAGGGGACGGACGTGCTCCTCGTGGACGCGGGGCTCGATCCTGCGATGCGGCGCAAGCTCTCGCCGCACGTGGACGTCTGCCTGCTCACGCATTGCCACGCGCCCCACGCGCATGGAGCGCGCGACTTCCGCGAGGTGTGGGCGCCCAAGTCCGAGGCGCGCGCGATGTTCGGGGTCGAAGATTTCCTCGTGACCTACGGCGTGGGCCGGCGCGACCACGACCTCGTCGCGGGCGCGCTGCGCCGCACGGGCTACGAACCCTCTCCGGTCCACAAGCAGTTCCGCGCGGGAGGGATCATCAAGCTCGAGAAGAGCGAGTGGCGCCTTCTGGCGACCCCCGGCCACTCGCAAGGCCACGTCGCGCTCCTCGACGAGAAGCGGCACATCCTTTTCGCCGGCGACCTCGACGGCGAAGGACCCCCCTGGTACGGCTACCCCACGAGCGATCCCAGCGACTTGGAGCGGACGGCGTCGATGCTCGCCGACGTGCCCGTCGCCGTGCTCCTCACGAGCCACCAGCCGCCCCGCAAGCGCGGCATCAAGCCCCTGTTCCGCCAGATGGCCGAGAGCATCCGCGAACGCGACCGGACCATCCTCGCGGCGATGGAGACGCCCCGTACGCTCGACGAGCTGACGGACGTCGGATTGCTCGGACCGAAGGCCACGGATCCCGTGCAGCGCTATCATCAGCGCGTGATGGTCGAGAAGCATCTTGCTAGGTTGATGGAGAAGGACTTCGCGGCTGCGCGGCAAGATGGGCGGTTCATGAAGCTGTGACTGGACGAGGACGAAGACCAGGACGAGGGCGAGGGGAGGACGAGGACGAGGCGGGGGACGAGGCGAGGAACCCGCGCAGGTTTCAGAAAATCACTCTCGCCTCCGATCTTGGGCCAGGATCAGCGTAGTCAACATGGCGATCACCTCGTCCAGGAGGCTCTTCGCGTCTGGAGTCCGCGGATGGGGGGCCAAGACGCGGTCCGCAAGGTCGAGAGCGGCCATGCATTCTCCGGCCGACCTGCGCGCCATGCGATAGAATCTTATTTTTTCCTTGGGGCTAAACTCGTTAGCGCCTTCGGCGAGGTTCAAGACCACCGACGTCGAAGCGCCCGTAGTTGATCGGAAAGGTCGTTGCGCCAATGCGGGAAGGAACGGACGATTTGCTCGATGAGGCTCGCCGCCCCCAACGCTCGCTCATACGCGGTCAATCGTTCGTGCTGGGCCGGCACGAACCAGCCATGGTCCACGAGGTCATCCTCTTTGTCCCCCGCTGTTTGCCATCGTTCCCCTGCCTCAGCCGCGCACCCCTCGCCCTCCCCTCGCCCTCCCCTCGCCCTCCCCTCGACCTCCCCTCGCCTTCGTCCTCGACTTCGTCCTTGCCCACCGTGCTCCCCGATAGCACGGCTCTTAAAGCCGCACTGCGCTTGGCTCGCCACCCTTAAGAGCCGGACAGGTTTCGTCGGCTCTGAACAACATGTTCGCAAGCCTCTCTCGCGGCTGGGCGATGACCAAGACCTCCTTCCAGGTATTGAAGCTGGACAAGGAGATCCTCGCCCTCCCGTTCATCTCCGCCGTCGTGCTCCTCGTCGCCGTCCTTGGCGCCGGGTTCGGCATGTTCCCGCTCCTCGCGCAGGGCGGCCTCGGCACCTACCTCGCGGTCTTCGCGCTCTACGTCCTCGCGTACACGATCGTGATCTTCTTCAACGTCGCCGTGATCGAGATGGCGACCATCCGCTTCAACGGCGGCGACCCCGTCCTCAAGGATGGCATGTCGAAGGCATGGTCCAAGCTCGGTCGCATCTTCCAGTGGGCGATCGTCGCAGCCACGGTCGGCCTCATCTTCCGCATCCTGCGCGACCAGGCGAAGGACAACTTCCTCGCCCAGATCCTCGTGGGCCTCATGGAGGGCGCGTGGAACATCGTGACCTACTTCGCGGTGCCCATCGCGGTCTACCGCGACGTCGGCCCCCTCGACGCGATCAAGGGTAGCACGGGCCTCGTGAAGCGCACCTTCGGCGAAAGCGTCGGCGGGATCGTGAGCACGGGCCTCGTGTTCTTCCTGCTCGGCCTCCTCGGCCTGATCCCGCTCTTCCTGGGCTTCATGATCGGTGGCGTCCTCGGCATCGCCCTCATGGTGCTCGCGGTCGTCTACTGGATCGTGCTCGGCGCCGTGAACAGCGCCGTCGACGGGATCCTCGTCGCCGCGCTGTACAAGTACGCCAACGAGGGCGTCATGCCCAAGGCGTTCACGGAGCAGGGCGTCCAGGCCGGTACCCTCGCCTGGTGAGCGGCGCTCGCCCTCCCCATGGCCGCGCTTCGCGCGGCGCTTTCCTTCTGGCCCTCTTTCTCGCCCTTTTTCTCTCTTTCTCGCCCACTCTTCGGTTCGTCCCAACAGGCGTTTTATGCAGCGAGCGCCACCACTGCCGCGCGATGGGTGACAGGCGCTACGATGCCGCGTACGACCAGCTCCTCGGCGCCGACGACGTCCCCGCCCGGATCCGCGCGATGAGCGACACGGAGGTCATCCACGCGCTCGCGGCCGCAAGCCGGAAGATGAACGCATACCTGGCCAACGTCCTCGCGGTCGAGGTCCTCCACCGCCACCGCCGGCAGCGCGCCCTCCTCGCGGGCGCCACCTGGGGGCTCGGGCTTGCGATCGTGCTGAGGACGCTGCTGCTCCTCTACGAGAGCGCGCATCCGGGCGCCCTGGGCGGCTGGCTCCTCGGCCTCGCCTTCCTCTCCCTCGTCCCGGCCTCGATCGTGGCGTTCGTCGCGTACTGGATCGTCCGCCGCCGCGGGACGCCATGATGTCGCGGCTTAAGCAGGAAGCCCGCCTAGGCGCCCCGTGGCCCCATCGACCTCCGCCGATGCCGGCAGGCAAGCACGTCTCGTGATTCACCACATTTCACCCGGAAAGGTACAAATGGGGGTCCCTGCGTGGGGTCGTGGGGAAGCCGCATGAGCCAACTCGCGTCCGGGCCGTCGGGCAGCATCGTCCGCGTCACGCGCAGCGACGGCTCGAACGGCCGCTCGCCCGTCCTCGAGGCCGTGGAGGCCGCGCGGCGCCGCGCGCGCGAGGGCGGCGGGCCCGACAAGATCCAGCAACAGCACGCCAAGGGGAAGATGACGGCGCGCGAGCGCATCGACTACCTCCTCGACCCCGGCTCCTTCGTCGAGACGGACAGCTTCGCGGTCCACCAGGGCCTCTCCCGCGGCCTGCCGCAGGACACGCACCCGGGCGACGGCGTCGTCACGGGATACGGCAAGGTGCATGGAAGAGCCGTCTGCCTCTACGCCCAGGATTTCACCGTCTCAGGGGGCTCCCTGGGTTCTGCCCAGGCCAGGAAGATCTGCAAGATCATGGAGCAGGCGCTCGCGACGGGCGTGCCGCTCCTCTGCCTCAACGACAGCGGAGGCGCCCGCATCCAGGAAGGCGTCGCCGCGCTTGGCGGCTACGGTGACATCTTCTTCCGGCACGTCGAGAACAGCGGCGTCATCCCGCAGATCGCGGCCATCATGGGCCCAAGCGCCGGCGGCGCCGTCTACGGCCCCGCGCTCACGGACTTCGTCCTCATGACGCGGAAGACGAGCTACATGTACCTCACCGGGCCCGACGTCGTGAAGACCGTCCTTGGCGAAGAGACGACGCACGAGGACCTCGGCGGCGCCGACGTCCACTCGCAGATCTCCGGCGTCTGCCACCTCACCGGCGCCTCCGACGAGGAAACGCTCGACAAGATCCGGGAGCTCCTCGGCTATCTTCCCCAGAACCATCTGGAGCACCCCCTGCGATATCAGACGGGTGCCCCTGAGAGGTCCCCGGACACGATAGGCGCCGTCGTCCCTGCCGATCCGGGCATGCCCTACGACATGCGCGACGTCATGGCGGGCATCGTGGACGCCGGCAGCTTCTTCGAGATCCACGCCGAGGTCGCGAAGAACATCGTCGTCGGCTTCGCGCGCATCGAAGGGCGCGTCTGCGGGATCGTCGCGAACCAGCCCAAGGTGCTCGCAGGCGTGCTCGATGTCGGCGCGTCCGAAAAAGCCGCGCGCTTCGTACGCTTCTGCGACGCGTTCAACATCCCGCTCGTGAGCCTCGTGGACGTCCCTGGCTTCCTGCCCGGGCGCGAACAGGAGCACGGCGGCATCATCCGCCATGGAGCCAAACTGCTCTACGCGTACTGCGAAGCCACGGTCCCGAAGATCACGGTCGTCACGCGCAAGGCGTACGGCGGCGCGTACATCGTCATGTGCAGCAAGCACCTGCGCTCCGACGTCAACCTCGCGTGGCCGCAAGCCGAGATCGCGGTGCTGGGCGCGCAAGGCGCGGTGCAGATCCTCCACCGGCGCGAGCTCAAGAACGCGGACCCCGAGTTCCGCAAGGAGCTCGAAGCCGGCTACCGCGACCGCTTCGGCAACCCGATGTTCGCGGCCGAGCTCGGCTTCGTGGACGACATCATCGACCCCGCGGACACTCGCAAGCTCATCTCGCACCACCTCGAGCGGCTCGCCTCGAAGCACGTCGAGCGGCACCCCCGTCGCCACGGGACCATGCCGCTCTGATGGCTCTCCAGCCGAAACAACGCGAGCCCGCGGATCGTCGCGGATGCGCGGGTTCGCGTTGTTCCGTCGGCGCCTGCCCATAACAGTCAAACCCTGAACCCGACCTGAAGGAGAACGACGCCCATGCAGGACCTCGTAGGAAAGCGGTACATCGTCTACGGTGTCGCGAGCGACACCAGCATCGCCTGGGCCGTCGCGCAGGAGCTCGCGCAGCGCGGCGCGACCGTCACGCTCGCCTACCAGAAGCGCTTCATGAGCCGCGTCCTGCAGCTCGCGAAGGACCAGAAGTGGATCGAGCAGATGGAGGAATGCGACGCCTCCTCCGAGGACTCGGTCAAGGCCTTCTATGCGAAGCTCAACGGCCAGTACCACGGCATCGTGCACGCCATCGCGTTCGCGCCCGCCGAGGCGCTGATGAAGCCCGTGACCGAGACGACGCAGGAGGACTTCACGACCGCGATGGTCGTCTCCGCCTACTCGCTCATCCGCGTCACGCGTCTTGGCCTCGCCAAGCTCGCGCCCGAGTCGAGCATCGTCACGCTCACCTACCTGGGCGCCGAGCGCGTCGTCCCCGGCTACCGCATCATGGGCACGGCGAAGGCCGCTCTCGAATCTCTCGTGCGAGAGCTCGCCGCGAGCGTCGGCCCCGCGTACGGCCACCGCGTGAACGCCATCAGCGCGGGCCCGATCAAGACGCTCGCCGCGAGCGGCGTCCCCGGCTTCGACAACATCCTCGACTGGATGGCCAACAACAACCCCATCCGCCGCAACGTCACGCAGCAGGACGTCGGACGCGCCGCGCGCTTCCTCCTGAGCCCCGACAGCAGCGGCATCAGCGCCCAGGTCATCTACGTGGACGGCGGCTACGTCAGCATCGGCGCGCCGCCCGAGATGGAGCGCCTGCTGCTCGAACCCCGCCTCACCCCCCCGGAGGGACCCGTGTGAGGCTGGCGAACGACCACATCGGCGCGCGGAGCGCGCAGGGTGGGGGTCCAGGGGGCGTCCCGCCCCCTGGCGGGATCCAAGGGCAGAGCCCTTGGCACGAAGTGGCGCGCGGCCGCCGCTTCAGCGGCGGCCTGGGAGGCGCGCCACGGAGTGTAGGGAAATGAAGATCTACGTCCTCGTCCCGCAGGGAAACACGGAGTACGCCCGCAAGGTGCAGGAGACCGGCGCCACGCCCGTCTTCAGCACAGCCGGGGACCAGATCGAAGGGCAGCCCATCGTCACCGTCGCGCACGCGAAGGCCGGCGTCGTCGTCCGCGGCGGGCTCGACCGCACTGGCCTCAAGTTCGCAGCCGAGAAGGGCGCGAGCGGGATCCTTCTCGACGCGGCCCTGTGGCTCCTGCCCGACTCGCCCCTGTCCGCGGCCGACCAGACCGCCCTGCGCCAGCTCACAGCGCGCAGCTTCCCCGAGGGCGAAGCCGCGCTCCCGAGCGGCCTGCGCGTGGGCCGCGACGCGCTCCTCGCGCCCTTCCTCGCGAAGCGCGCCGCATCGCTGCGGGCCGCGCTCGACGTCGTCCGCGCGGACCTGGGCCAGCCACACGGGACGACGCCTGTCCCCCACGTGGCGCCACCTGCGCCCCAGGTGGCGGCGCCCGCGCCCCGGCCCTCGCCCTCGCCCTCGCCCTCGCCCTCGCCCTCGCCCGCGCCCTCGGCCTCGCCCTCGCCCGCGCCCTCGCCCTCGCCCTCGTCGCCCCCGTCCCCGACCTTGCCCGTGCCCTCGTCCGGCGCGCCGTACGCCACGGTCCTCGCCAAGGTCACCGACCTCGTCTCCGAGAAGACGGGCTACCCGAAGGACCTCCTCGATCCCGCGCTCGACATGGAGGCAGACCTCGGGATCGACACGGTGAAGCAGGCCGAATTGTTCGGCCAGCTCCGCGAGCACTTCGCCGTCCCGAAGGACGAGTCGCTGACCCTCAAGCAGATCCCGACGCTCGCCAAGCTCGCCGAATATCTGGCAGCGCGGATGGCGGGGGCCGGCGCACCGGCCCTCCCTGCGTCCGTGGCCCCGCCGGCGTCACCCCATGTCGCGCCCCCGCAGCCCACCGCCCCCGCGCCGGTCGCGCGCGCGCCGGCCGCAGCGACGCCCCGGGTCCCAGCCCAGGCATCGGGGACCTTCGAGACGCGGCCCCCGGAAGAGGCGGTCGCCATCATCGGCGTCGGCGCCGTGCTTCCGAAGGCGAACAGCGCGCGCGAGTTCTGGCAGAACGTCCTGAACAAGGTCGACTGCATCGTCGAGGTCCCGCGCGAGCGCTGGGACCCCGCCGTCCACTGGGACTCCGACCCGTCGAAGGAAGACCGCACGTACGCGAAGATCGGAGGCTACATCACCGGCTTCACCTTCGAGCCGATGAAGTTCCGCATCCCGCCGACGACGGCGAAGGCGCTCGACCCCGTGCAGCAGATGGCGCTCACAGCCGCGGCCGAAGCGCTCCACGATGCCGGATATGATAGCAAGCCGTTCGACCGCGCGCGCTGCGCCGTGATCCTGGGCAACTCGCTGGGCGGCGAGCGCAAGGACGAGACCTCCTCGCGCATGCACGTCGACGCGTTCGCGGCCGAGCTCGCGAAGCGCTTGCCGGCGGACCAGGTCGCCGCGGGGCTCGCGGAGTACAAGAAGCGGCTCCCGAGCATC
>DATLCC010000023.1:0-23801 GCA_035526585.1 Thermoplasmatota archaeon
GGGTAGAGCGGATCCACGAAGGCGTCGCCCGCGCTGCGGCCCGCATACTGCGGACGATCCCGGTCATAGTGGACGATCCCCCAGCCGTCCCCGTGCCCGGGCGACTCCCCAGGCGCGACGTGGCCGCGCGCCTGCTGGCGAAAGGCGGCGAGGAGCTCCGCGTCGACGCCGTGGCGCGCGACGATCCCCATCATGCGGCACATGCGCCCCGGATGCGCTCGCCCCGTTCTTGACCCCTTGCCAGCGCGGGCGCCTCACAGGAGGGGCGGCACGGTGGGCGGGTGGGCGACGGGATCCTCCACCACGAGCGTGTAAGGGAAGGGATCGACGCTGAACCCCTCGACGGTGACGCGCATCGGACGCAGCGGGTCGCGCGCGACGACGATGCGCGTGAACGTCGCGTCCGTGCAATGTCCCCGGACGCCGGAGGCCCGCCATTCGTCCTCGACGCAGATGCGCGCCCGGGCGAGGGGCGGCTCCATGCGGACGACGACGACGTCGGGAACGAGGGGCGGCGGCACGAGGAACGCATCCTCGGAGTCGCCCGCGAACGTGTCGAGGAGCGCCTGGCAATGCACGAGCGGCGCGTCGAGCCGCGCGCCCACCCAGAGCGCATCGGCGCCGGTGCCGCAGTCGTCCTGCTGCTCGACGTGCAGATGATAGCTTCCGGTCCCGTCCACGTGCACGACCACGACATAGATCGTCCCCGAGCCGGTCCACGACGTCATGTCCTCGTCCCCCCACGAGTCGCTGCACGCCGCGTCCGACCATGTCGCGTCGACAAGGCAGAGGTCCGCGTCCATCCCGATGTTGGCGAGCTGCGCGTAGATCGGCCCCTCCGTCGCCTCGACGCGATAGACGTCCCATACGTCGCCGTCCTCGACGACGATGGCGCCGTCGCAATCCAGGGGCAAGGACGCCGGGGCGCCCCGCTGGACGTTGCCCTGCGCATCGGCGCCGCTGGCGCAGTCGTCCTGCGCAGATGCAGCGTGATGCTCCGTCTCCAGCGTGTACGGCGTCGCCCCGTTGGACACGACGTAGACGATCACGTCGCGCTCGTCGCCCGCGGGCGCTCCCGCGCGCGCTTCGCCCGATCCGCCCGCCCAGGCGATCTCGCAGCTCGCAGGCGCGAACGCGTCCGTGGGCAGCGGCTCCACGCAGACCATGCCGTCCGTCGTCGGGTCGAAGCGCGCGACGACGCCCAACGCGAGGCCCGCCGGCACGTGCGCCATGTAGACGTCGGCCGTGTCCGCCTGGGTGAGCGCGCCCCCGCAGGAGCCCGGCGCCGGGAGGCGCGTCGCATGGAACGCGCTCGAGGTCGCATCGGCGCCGGTCGCGCAGTCGTCCTGCGGCAGCGCGGGCGCGATGTCGAGGTGGTAGCTCGCATCGCTGAAGGCGAGCACCAGAAGGAGGTATCCGCTGCGCGCAGGATCGTACGCATAGGTCGGGAGCGCGGCCTCTGCGTCGGCGACGGCGCACGCGATCGGATGGACCGCGTCCTCCAGGAAGAAGAGGCACGCATACGTGAGGACGCTCGCGGCGAGGTCGATCCGCACGGCGCCGCCTTCCCCGACGTCGAGGCGGTACCAGTCCGCGAGATCGTCCAGCAGGCGCGTCGCCCCCTCGCACGCGAGCGGCGCCACGAGCGCCCGCGCCTCGGAGGCGGCATCCGCGCCATCCGCCGCGTCGCAATCCGCAGGCGGCGCGCCGGCCGCCGCGGCAGCGACCACCAGATGATACTCGACCGGCTCGCCACCGTAGGCGAGGACGATCACGCGCCAAAGGCCGCTCGCGTTCGTCACGAGCGACAGCGCGATCGCGTCGCCTGCGCTGCGCGCCTCGCACGCGACGATCTCGCGCCACGGCGACGCGAGGCAGACCGCGAGCGTCGCGTCGCCCGCGACGTCCGCGGAGAGGCGAGCGCGCGCCGGAAGATCGACCGCGTAGAGGTCCACGACGTCGCCCGGGCTCACGGAGCCCTCGCAATCCACCGGCGGCGCGAGCGGCGTCGAGCCGTTCCACGTGTCCCCTGCATCGTGCTCGCCGCCGCAATCGGGATCGTCCGTGCCAGGCTGCGACTCGAAGAGCCCCTCGACGTGCGCGCGCAGCTTCGGGTCGATGGCGGGCGCCGCGCCTGGCGGCTCCAGCGGGCGCATGAGGGCGCCGCCCTTCGCGAGGTCCAGCCCAGGGCGCTCGGGCGCGTCGGGGGTGGCGCCGAGCGCGGCGGGCCCCAGGAGGAGCGCGGCGAGGGCGAGGACGAGCGGGCGGCGCACGCGCTCGCAGGTCCGTGCGGGTTCAACTAGCCTTTCGTGCGGGAGGCTGTCCAAACGCGCTGGTCGGCCTCCTGGCGCTCGTCGATGCGCTCGAAACCGCGCGCGAGCGCGCGGCGCACGGCCCCGCTCGCCGGCGCGCCCGCGCTGTCCGGGTGCAGCTCGTCGCGGAGGTCGGCCAGGAGATCGACGAACGGGTCGACGCCGCGCGGCAGGGGCGCCGGCGCCACGACGTTGAGGCTCCCGCGCGGCGCGAGCACGCGCGCCCACTCGCGCGCCGCAGCCGGCAGGGCGCGCGCGGGCGGGAGCTCGTTCACGAAGAGCGAGCGCGCGTAGGCGTCGCGGAAGGGGAGCGACGCCCACGTGCCTTCGACGATCGCGACGCCGCTCGGGGGGCGCGCCAGGTCCACGCCGGGCGGGAGGACGAGGTGCGTCTGGCGCGGGTGGACCTTCGCGAGCGACGCGACGATGCGCAGCTCGATCCCGCTCACGCGCGACCCGCTCGCGAAGACGATCGGGGCCTCGATGCGCGCGGGCCCGTCGGCCGAGCCGCGCCGCGAGCGCAAGCTCGCGTGGAACGCCTCGGTGAGGAGCCGCATCGCGTCGCGAAGCTCCTCGCGCAGGCGCTCCTCCCCCGCGGGCGTGAGGGAGAGCGCTTGCCGCTGCGGCCCAGCGCCCGGGACGGGATGCGCGCTCACGAGGCCCGCGCGGCGGAGCGCGCCGATGCGCCGGTAGACCGTGGCGCGGTCCGGCCCCTCCGCGGCGAGCTCCTGCGCGAGAGCGTACCCGTGCGTAAGGCGCGCGCGGACGGCGCGGAGAAGGCGCAGGTCGAGCGCGCTCGTCTCATCCATGCGACCACGGAAAGTCGCATACGTGCCTATAAATCGCGCGACCGCTGCGTGCCGCATGGGCAGCGCGCAGTGGAAGGTCGAGGAGCACATCGAGGCCGCGCCGGACGTGGTCTACGCCTGGATGACCGACTTCCGGCCGGACGACCACGACAGCGAGGCGTACAAGCGCGGCGCCGGGATCGATCCGACGAAGAAGCAGAAGCCTTCGAGGCGCACGATCCTCTCGCGCGAGGGCGACACGGTGCGCATCCGCGACGAGTGGGGCGGGAGCACGTACGAGCAGACGCTCACGCTGGATCGCGTCGCGCGCACCGTGCGCATCCAGGGCGGGATGGGCTACGAGGCGCTCTGGCGCGCCGCTCCGGAGGGGAGCGGGACGCGCCTTTCCGTGCACGGTCGGATGGGGCGCGGCATCTTGGGCTCGCTCATGAAGCTCTTCGAGGGGAACATGCAGAAGAGCATGGAGAGCGACTTCCGCGGGCACGCCGAGGAGCTGCGGGAAAGCCTCAAGGCCAAGGCGCGCTGATGCGGCCTGCCGCCATGACGCTTGGCTTCGAAATGAGCAACCCCAAACAGTATTGCACGCGATGACATAATTGGACTTTGCTGAGCGGCATCCACCTCATCGCTTCGCCCGAAGGTCTTTGCACGCGGCGCGCTCCTGCGCCGCGATGACCGACGCCATCCAGGCCTTCAAGCAAAAGCAACGCGAGCAGTGGGCCTCCTTCGCCCCGCTCGAGCTGATCACCACGCCTACGGCGGCGCGCCTCGTGCGCTTCGCCGGCGTGAGGCGCGGTCAGAAGGTGCTCGACGTGGCCTGTGGCACCGGCGTGGTCGCGCTCACGGCGCGCCGCGAAGGTGCCCACGTCACTGCGCTCGATCTGACCCCCGAGCTCCTCGCCCGAGCCAAGGAGCACTCCGCCCTCCCCGGTTTCGAGGACATCGTGTGGCGTGAGGGCGACGCCGAGGTCATGCCGTTCGCGGATGGCGAGTTCGATGTGGTGCTCAGCCAGTACGGACACATGTTCGCGCCGCGGGCCGATGTCGTCATGAAGGAGATGCTGCGCGTGCTCAAGCCGGGCGGCACGATCGCGTTCAGCACGTGGCCGCCCGAGCACGCGATCGGATCCATCTTCGCGACGGTGGGCAAGTTCCGGGGCCCGCCGCCGCCAGGCATCTCCCCTACGCCGCAGTGGGGCGACGTCTCGATCGTGCGCCAGCGGCTCGGGGACACGGTGCGCGATGTCGCGTTCGATCGCGGCACGATGATCTGGCCCACCGTGAGCCCTTCGCACTACTTCGAGCTTCTCGAAAAGACGTCGGGCCCAGTGCTCGAGCTCGTGAAGACATTGCGGGCAGAGCCGGCGAAGCTGGAGCAGTTCCGCCGCGAGATCGAGGCGATCGTCGCGCGGTACTTCGATCCTACCCGGAACGAGGTCCACCAGGACTACCTGATGACGCGCGCCGTGAAGGCCTGAGAAGGCCCGCGCTCGGCGCAAAGCCTTAGAAGGAGCGCGTCATCGCCCGCTCGATCACCATGGACAAGGCCAAGCTCGCAGAGACCGCGCGCGCGATCGTCGCGCCCGGCAAGGGGATCCTGGCGGCGGACGAGTCGACGAGCACGATGGGGAAGCGCCTGAAGTCCATCGGCGTCGAGAACACGCCCGAGAACCGGATCGGCTTCCGCGGCGCCCTCTTCACCGCGCCCGGCTGGGAGAAGAACATCAGCGGCGTCATCCTGTACGACGAGACGCTGCGCCAGAGCGTCGAAGGGACGCCGGTGCCCAAGCTCCTCGCGAGCCACGGCGTCATCCCCGGCATCAAGGTGGACACGGGCTCCAAGAAGCTCGCGAACGCCGAGGGCGAGGAGGTCACCGAGGGCCTGGATGGTCTCCGCGAGCGCCTCGCGGAATACTACCAGCTTGGCGCGCGCTTCGCCAAGTGGCGCGCGGTCATCAACATCGGGAAGGATATCCCGTCCAAGTACGGCATCAAGGCGAACATGCACGCGCTCGGGCGCTACGCCGCGCTCTGCCAGGAGGCCAACATCGTCCCGATCGTCGAGCCGGAGGTCATCATGGACGGCGCCCATGATATCAACAAGAGCTTCGAGGTCACGGACACGGCGCAGCACGCGCTCTTCCACGCCCTTCACCAGCAGCGCGTCTTCCTGCCTGGCATCCTGCTCAAGCCCAACATGGTCGTGCAGGGCTATCAGTCGGGCCAGCGCCAGAACGCTCAGCAGACCGCCGACCTCACGCTCGAGGTGCTGCGGCGCAACGTGCCGGCCGCCGTGCCCGGCATCGTGTTCCTCTCCGGTGGCCTCAGCGACGAGGACAGCACCGAGTTCCTCGACCTCATGAACAAGAGCAAGGTCTCGAAACCCTGGACGCTCTCGTTCAGCTACGGCCGCGCGCTCCAGCACGCGCCCCTTGTCGCGTGGGGCGGCAAGGCCGAGAACAAGGCGAAGGCGCAGCAGGTCTTCCTGAAGCGGGCGAAGCTCAACGGCCTCGCCGCGCAGGGGCAATACGCGCGCGAGATGGAGAAGAGCGCATAGGCAATGCTTATTGACTTATGTCGACATAAGTCAATAAGTGGCTTCTGACCCAGATCTCGCGTTCCTTGGGCGCGTGGTGGAGGCGCAGTCGCAGGCCCCCCGATCCGTGGAAGATCTTGCGACCGCGCTCGGCCTGTCCAGCTCGCTGTTGGTGCGGCGCCTGCAGCCGCTCGTCGCCGCCGGATTCGTCGAGCGCCGCCAAGAGCGCACGGCCACCGGGCGGGTCGTCTTCTACCTCCCCCTTCCCGCGGCGCGTGTCGAGTGGGTATCAACAGCCTTTCGCCTCTCGCTTGGCTGGACGTGCCAAGGTGAAATGGATTGGTCGCTTCCGCTGCTAAGCCAGCTTGCCGACGTTCGTGCACGCGAGACTACCGCCCGGTTCATCAACGGCCTGCGTTCGGGTCGGCGCCTACGCCCTCGCGCGGAGCCAGCGCACACCGATGCGTTCTCCGAGCCCGCCGTTTCTCTGATCGTCTATGGATCGACGGCGACGGGCCTGGCCCGCATTGACTCGGACGTCGACGTCCTCGCGATCGCTGCCGATGCCAATGACGAGGATGAGATCCTCGACGTGGCCGCCGAGGCGACGATAGTTTCGCCTCGCCCCCTTCAGGTCAAGGTCATCACGCTCGCGGGATTGGGAAGGCTCCCCCGAGTGATCGCGCAAGGGATCGACGAAGCCGGCATCGTCGTCTTCGACGGTCTGCGCGCGCCCGAGGTATGGCGGCGCGCGTATGGCGGACGGACCCGAACATGATCTGCTGGTGAGCGGAAGCGAAGAATGGCTCGCGGCGGCGCGCGACGAACTCGCGGCCGGCCGAAACCGGGTCGCGTTCGAGTCCGCCCGCCACGCGGCGGAACTTGCGTGCAAGGCTCTGCTGCTTCGAGCGACCGGATCCTATCCGAAGACCCATGATGTGTCGGGCCAGCTCGCCCAGACAGGTGCTCTTCCGTCAGGGATCACTGGGCGGCGGCTGAGCCGTTTCCTCGCGGACTTCACGGCGGGAACCTATGGTTTCTCGCGCGAGTTGACCGGCGCGCACGTCGAAGATGCCATCCAGATGGCTGCCCTTTGCGTCGCCGCCTGCCGGTAGTCAGGCTCAAGCGATGCGTCTGCCGTGCCTGGCCCGATGAAGATCGTCTGGGGCGACATCGCCGTCGTGGTGGCGGACGCGCAGCAAAGCGCCGCCTGGTGGAAGCAGAAGTGCGGCTTCGAGATCCGCGACAACGCGGGCCACTGGATCACGGTCGCGCCGCCGGGCACGAACGGGATCGTCCTGCACCTCTGCGCCGGCGAAGGCTATCCCGCCGAGACCGGAAACACGGGCATCGGATTCTACGTCGACGACGTCGCCGAGATCGAGAAGGCATGGACGAAGAAGGGTGTCATCTTCACGAAGTCGCGCACGCAGACGCCCGCCAGCGTGCAGGCGAAGTTCCTCGACCTCGATGGGCACGAGTATTGGCTCTTCGAAGACTCCGACCTGCGGGTCGACGCCAAGGGCGCCAAGGAGGCCAAGGGCGCCAAGCGCGTTGCAGCCAAGCCCCGGCCCAGCCCTCGGCCTAAGCCTAAGCCTAAGCCTGTGGCGAAGAAAGCACGACGCACGTCGTCGTCGCGTGGGCGTACAGCTTCCCGCTCGCGTCGGTGAGCTTGCACTCGGCCGTGCGCACGGTGCGCCCGCGGTGCAGCACGCGCGCGTCGGCGCGCAGCTTGGGCGTGTCGCCGAGGATCGCGCGCACGAGGTTCACGTGCAGCTCCGCCGTCGTGTAGCCCACGCCCGCGGGAAGAGTCGAGAGCACGGCGCAGCCCAGCGCGCTGTCCATCACGGTCGCCGCGAGGCCGCCGTGCACGGTGCCCGTCGGGTTGTAGTGGAACTCCTGCGGCTTCACCTCGAACACGGCGCGCCCCTCCTCGGCCTCGACGAGGTCGAAGTCCAGCAGGCGCGCGAGAGGCGGCGCAGCGCGCTCCTTGATGATGCGCTGGAGGAACTCGAGGCCGCTCGTCCTCCCCACCCAGGAGGCCGTGATGCCCGGGTCGTCCCAACTGACCGTGCGCGTGCGCTGCGTCATGCGGAGAGCGACGCAGGGCCGGAGGATAAAGCGTTCACTCGCGTCGCCTTCGCGACGCGAGCGCGACGAGCGCGACCGCGAGCGGCGCGAGCGCGGCGCCGGCCGGCGTCTTCTTCTCCTCCTTCGCCGCGGCGGGCGCCGTCGCCTCGTCCGGGCTCGCGACGATCGCCGCCGGGATGCCCGCGTCCACCACGCGCGCGGTGCCGTGCAGCGTCGCCGTCGAGTTGCGCACGCTCGCGATCACGTCGTACTGGCCAGGCCCGATCCTGAGCGTGAAGATCTCGCGCTCCTCCTGCCCCGGGTCGAGCACCGCGGTGCGCGTCGTCTCCTGGACCGCGATGCCGTTCTCGCCGCTCGCGAGCGCGTCGACGAGGAAGGAGCCCGCGCCGCTTCCGGCGTTGCGCACGAGCACCGCGACCTGGAGCTGCGCGGGGCCGGGGCGGCTCGCGAGGTCGCGCAGCTCGGGCAGGGCGGGGGGCGCCGTCACGGGGACTGCGAGGCTCACGGCGGGGAAACCCGGACGCGGTACGGTGAGACGCAGCGAGCCCGGGTTCTTCGCGACGACGACGATCGCGCCCTGCGCGTCGCTCCGCAGCGTCTGGCGCGCCTCTCCCGGCGCGTCGACGCTCACCTCGGCGTCCGCGTGGCGCGTGCGCGCGGCGTCGTTGTCGGAGAGCACGATCGTGATCGCCTCGCCCGGGTGCGGGTCCTCGGGGGTCCACCGCGCGTTCACCGTCGGCACGATGCGGACGCGTTGCCCGGTGTCGTTCCCACCGATCCAGATCTGCAGCTCTCCGGCCGCGAACGGCTGGAGGCCGAACGTCACGTTGCCGCTGCGCGCCGTGCGGCCGACGTCCGTCGCGTTCCCCGGGAGGATGCTGCCTCGGATCTGCGCGGGCACACCTGCCGCCGGGCCCTCGGCGCGCACGCTCACGGTGAACGCGACGACGTCCGCGAAGGGCGCCTCGCGGGGCGTGACGACGACCTCGTAGAGGGGGCGCACCTCGAACGAGAGCTCGCCCTGGGCGTCGGGCGCGTACGCGCGCAGCGTGTAGTTGCCTCTCGCGAGCGCCGGCAGGGTCGCGTTGCCGCGCGCGTCGGTCGCGGCCTCCGCGACGAGCGCGCCCGCGGCGTCCAGCAGCCGCACGCGCGCGAGAGGGAATGTCGCGTTGGGGTCGGTGGCGCTGAGCACCCGCACCGTGACGGGGCGCGCTTCGCGCGGGGTCTGGGCGAGCGCGAGCGCGAGCGGCGGCGGCGCGCGCGAGAGGCCGATGCCGCGCATCACGGTGACGCTGGAGGCCGCGTCGCTCGCGCGCACCTCGATCAGGTGCGGGCCAGGCGCCGCGCCGTCGGGCAACCAGTGGTACCACCAGGCGCCGCCGACGCGCGCGGTGACGTTGCGCCAGCCGGAGTCGTCCAGGTTGATCTCCACCGTGGGCTTCGTGCCGTCGGGGTCGCTCGCGGTGCCGCTGATGTTCACGAGGCCTGCCACGGTCGCGCCCTCGCTGGGTGACAGGATGTCGAGGAGCGGCGGCTCATCGGGCTCAGGCGGCGCGGCCTCGACGAGGTGCACGCGGCGCACCTGGGAGAGCGCGACGTTCGCGCCATCGGACGCGCGCGCCTGGAACGTGTGGTCGCCCGCCGAGAGCCCCGACGTGTTCCAGGGGTAGGACCACTCGCTCGCGCCTTCGGCCGGCTCCCACGGCGCGTCGTCGATCGACAGCTCCACCGTGAGCGTCGTGCCGGGAGCGGAGCTTGCCGTGCCGCGCACGTCGATGAAGGCGCCCAGCGTCGCATTCATCCCGTCCACGGGCGCGGTGACGCCCAGGACCGGGGCGTTGTTCACCTGGACCGTGACGGTGGGAGCGAGCGTCGTGAGCTTGCCATCGGAAGCGCGCGCGGTGAGCGTGTGCGCGCCGTTCGCGAGCGCGCGGGTGTTCCACGCGTACGACCACGCGCTCGTCGCGTGCGGGATCTCGAGCCAGGCGCCGTTGTCGATGCGGAGGTTCACGCTCACGATGTCGCCATCCGGGTCCGTGACGGAGCCTGTGACGTTGTAGAGGCCGCCCACGACGGCGCCCGGGGCGGCGAGCGTCACGGCGGGCGCGGAATTCTCCGGCACGGCCGCCACGTGCACGAGGCTCGTCATGCTCGAATGGAAGCGGCAGACGACGGTGAACGTGCCTTCGACCATGAACCGGTGAGCGCCCGTCCCGCCGTTCTTGAGCACCGTGACATCGAAACCGCCCGCCGTGGACGTCGCCGTGTGGTCGGACCCGTCCGTGTTGGTCCAGCGCACGGTGTCGCCGACCTTGACGTCGATCTCGGCGGGAGCGAACTTGAACCCGGAGATCGCGACGTCCGTGGTCGCGGCAGCGGACGCGGGCGGCAGCGCGGCTAGCAGCGTCGCTAGTACCACGGCAACGGCAACGCCTCGGCGCATTCCGGTCGGAGGCTCACGGACGGGGATTTCAGGGTGTCGTCACCCGGACCGGTGAAGAGCCTTGACCGCGTCGGTCGTCGTCTTCCCCACCTTCGCGAGCTTCTCGAGCCGTTCCCCCGAGAGATCGGCCTGCGTGAGGCGGCTTTGGAGCGCGAGCGCCGCCTGCCATGCGGCGCCCTGCGTCTCGACGCGTCGGATGCGCACCTTGCCCGTCGCGGGGTCGCGCAGGTCCTCGAAGCGCAGCGGCACGAGCTTGCCGTCCTGCAGCGAGATGAGCGCGTTCCCCTGCCCCGTGGCGAGGAACTCGACCGCGCCAAAGCCCAGCGTCCGCGTGTACTGCACGTCGAACGCGATCGGGTCCACGCAGCGCAGCTCGTAGCCGATGATCTTCGTGATCCAGCCCACGTCGAGCCCGCGGGCCTTGAAACGGGCGGAAAGGACGTCCCGCACGACGCGGCCGAGATCGATCTCGGAGAGGCGCGGATTGTTGTGCTCGTCGTATTCCAGCGTGACGAAGCTCGCGAGGTCCTGCGGGTCGAGGCGGTCCATGAGCCCCTCGGCGAGGACGACGAGACCCCAGTCGTGCCCGTCCGCCTTGCGCTTCAGGATCGCGCCTTCCACGACGTCCGCGATCGCGTCGAGGGTGATCTTCCCCGCCGAGAACTCCTCCGGGATCACGCAGAGGTGCGCGCCGGAGCCCACGGCGATCCCGAGGCTCAGGTGGCCCGCGCTGCGCCCCATCGCGGTCACGAGGTACCAGCGCGCCGTCGTCTGCGCGTCGACGACGAGAGCCTTCACGATCGACGTGCCGAACCATTTCGCGGTCTCGTAGCCGAACGTGGGCGCGTTGCCGGGGAGCGGCAGGTCGTTGTCGATCGTCTTGGGGACGTGGACGGATCGCATGCCGCCGCCCGCTGCAGCCGCTACCTTCGCGGCCGAGGTGGCCGTGTCGTCGCCTCCCAGCGTCACGAGATCCGTGACTCCGAGCTTCTGGAGCGCCTGGACGACGGCCTGCAAGTCCTCGGGCTTCTTCGTCGGGTTCGCGCGGCTCGTGAAGAGGATCGACCCGCCCTTCCCCTCGATGCCGGAGACGTCCGCCTCCGTGAGCTCGCGCACGCGCGTCACGTCCCCCTTCATGAGCTGCGAGAACCCCTTCGGGATCCCGAGGACCCGCCAGCCCCGCCCGCGGGCGGCGAGGGTGACCGCGTTGATGACGCCGTTCAGGCCAGGGGCCGGGCCGCCGCCGACCAGGACACCGAGGGTGCGCTGCATGGGTCGTGGGACCTGGCCCGGGGGAAAAAACGTGTCGCCCTCTGCGGCTGCCGCCGCAGATCAGCATGCGATTCCTGGGGACACTAGTCAACCGGCCCAGGAGACTGTATTTCCGGCGAAACTATTTCAGTTCCTGAAAGCGCTGCTCTTCGTGTGCCCCCTCGCGCCTTCCTTGCGATTATCACGATGATGGCGTTCGCGGGCGCGGCGTCAGGCTGTGAGCCCACGACTGCATCGCCCGAAGTTTCCGCGGACATTCCGGTCGCTGGAACGTTCTACGTTGACAAAGACTGCCCGTCTATTGGCGGTTCAGAATGCATTTCGGTGTGGATTTATCAAGAGTCTAACGGAATTCTAGGGCTCCAGCGCAATGATGATGTTCACGACAACACATGCGGCGGGCAAATCGATCACGACACAGTCGTGCTCCCATGAATTCCGAAATGCGTCGTGGCGTTCTTGTAACAGTTCTAATCTTGACCACGGGCGTTAGCGCGCTCGCGGCATCCCCTTCCGAACCTGCCCCGATTGCGAGTTCGATACCAACCCACACCATCTCAGGACTCTCAGAGGACGACCTAGCCAAACTAGACATCCATACTGTAGATCATTATGGCGGCTTCGTCACAGCTGTGCTCTCGCCAGAGGATGTAGATCGCCTTCAAGACTCTGAAGCCATCCTCGTTTCACTTGATCACCGCGTTAAGCGAGGCAATTTCGCCTTAACCGACGACATTCCGCTCGACCTCAGAGCGTCGTTGGATTCACGATTGTTTATCGTGAAATTCCGCGGCCCAATTACATCAACGATGCTCTCCGACCTGTCGCAACGGAGAGTGCAAGTCCACGAATACATCCCGAACTATGCCGTCGTGGTCGAGAGCGTTCGCCCGTCTGACTTTGACGGGATCCCAGCCATAGAAACGCTTACGCCATATCATCCTGCATTCAAACTGGCCGGCGACTTAGATACGAACCACGAAGCCAAGATAGTCATAGTTTCGCCTCTAACCGCGAGTGATTCTGAGGTTCGGCACGCGGTCGCGGCAGCCGAAGGTACGATCACTTCAGTCGCATCAACATTTGAGCGGCGCCTTACTATGGCCACAGTTCCCGCAGGTGCCGTGACTTCAATCGCCCGCTCGGATGCAGTCTTATGGATTGAGCCCGCCCGAGACGAAGGCTACGCTGCGATGCTGACTAGCGCGGGGCTTTCACAGAGCGGAGCGGCAACGAATCGCAGCGTGAACGACCAAGGTGTGACTGGAAGCACCCAGCGAATTGTGGTCTGTGATACAGGTGTCACGACGCACCGGAATGATTCGTACGCTGGTCATAACGTTTCGTGGATCACTCACCCAATGTTCAATCGAAGTAGTGCGAGTGATTCGGAAGTTGGGCTCATCGAATTCAACGCTCATCTGCTGTCTTCCCCTGCGGTGCTCCCACCGCATCCGAAAGTAGTCATGTACTACGCCCCTGTTGATGAGAACGGTAACATACGTGGCGATGGTGTCGAAGACGACACGACACACGGAGAACGGACAGCACACATCGCGGCCGGGGACCGGATGACGAATGCCAGCTTGGACCCACTTGACGGCTATTCCTTCGCCTCTCAGCTGTTCTTATGCGATATCAGCATCGGCAACGATCTGACCGGCGCCATCCAATTCTTGAACACGAGTTGGCCCTATGTGGAGCCGGCATACGATCGTGGAGCGCGCGTAGCGAGTTTCTCGCTGGGTCGGCGCCTTGGACCAGTTCAAAACGGGTCGATTGGCAACAACTACACAGAATGGGCGCGGCAATGGGATGAAATTCAGTGGGAGAATCGTGATCTAACCGTTGTCCGCTCCATAGGCAATTCGGTTCCCGACCCCCAAATACTCGCAGAGGCCGTTGCGAAGAATACTATCACTGTCGGAGCCACCGAACACAATGCGAACTTCGACGGGACAACAGGGAACCCAGAATTGGTCTATGCGGCGAGCAACCGCGGCCCAACAGCTGACGGTCGAATAAAGCCAAATATAGTCGCGCCTGGAGCGGCCGTCTATGCCGCGCACAGCGGCGGCTCCTATGGAAATCTGTCAGGAACGTCATTTGCAGCCCCGGCGGTGGCGGGCTCTGCGGCGCTCGTAAGGGACTATTTCGAGAAAGGCTATTACCCGACAGGCGTCGCCAACGGCGGTAATGCTCGCCTCAACACGTCTGCAGCACTAGTGCATGCAATCCTACAGAGCGCCGGCCGCGAAATCTCGCTCGGTGGAAGCCCACCTTTCCCGAATAGCATCCAAGGCTGGGGTAAGCTATTGCTTGAAAACAGTCTCTACTTTGCCGGCGATTCACGGAAATTGTTGGTTGCTGACGAGTGGGAAGGTAAGAATCTTACAACCGGCCAAATGGATGTGCGAATGTTCAATGTGACAGGATCCGCACCTCTCAGGGTTATGTTGGTGTGGACTGACTATCCGGGGACGACCGGAGCCGGAGTCACACTCGTCAACGATCTACATTTGCGCGTCGGTGCGCCCGGTCTGCTGGGCTCCAACGAGACGTATATCGGAAACGCGTTCGTTGTGAACGAGACGGCGCCTGGCAAGAATTACCCCGCCGACGTCCTGAATGTAGAGGAAGCAGTCTACATCAACCATCCGACCGTCGGCACCTACTCCGTCCGCGCTGTCGGCCATAACGTACCGCGTCCTGAGGGGCAGCGCTACGCGCTAGTAATAACGGGCGACGTCGCTTGGGCATAGAGAGGGCCTCCATGGAGTCCCTTTGTTGTCCTCGATGACGGGGTGCGGCTGTCCACGTCGGCGCCGTCGTCCTTCCTCCTTCCTCCTTCCTTCCCTTCCTGTGGCCGCAGGAAGAAGGAAGCAGGAGTGGGAAGGAGGAAGCAGGGCCGACCGTCCAACGGGACCGGATAAGTTCATGTCTACACATGCGGTCCCAGGTGTCGGTCGGAGGACCGGGCTTGATCGCGAAGCTGCTCATGGCCATCACGATGGCATTGACCGCGCTGGGCACGCCCGGCACGACGTCGGACGTGTTCGAGGTCGGCGACCACTACATGTCCGTCGACGACCACGGGATCCTGACGCTCTGGGCCGAGTCGAACGGCCAGTCGGGCCTCCAGGAGAAGCCCGTCATCATCCTGGGCCAGGTCATCGTCGAGCCCGACCACAAGGTCCAGCTCTGACGGCGAGCGCGAGGCCTGGCTTCGAACACCCGTAGCGGGCCCTTTTATACCGACGTGCGGTAGCGCCGCCCGAGATGGCCGAGTTCACCATCGTCGCGTCCAAGCCGGCGCCGCGTGTGGCCCCCGCTCCCGCGCCCGCCCCGGCGGCCCGTCCCGCGCCCTCGTCCGCGCCCGGGCCCACCAAGAAGGCGCCCCATGTGGGTCTCGTGATCGCGGGCCTCATGATGGGCATCCTGCTCGCGGCGCTCGACCAGAGCGTCGTGGGCACGTCGCTCTTCACGATCACGCAGGACATCGGCGGCTTCGAGCGCTTCTCCTGGCTCTTCTCGGCCTACATGCTCGCCTCGACGATCGTCATCCCGATCGCGGGCAAGCTCTCCGACATCTACGGGCGCCGCCCGATCTACCTCGCCGGCATGGGCGTCTTCCTCCTGGGCAGCATCCTCTGCGGGACGGCGACGTCCATGGACCAGCTCATCGCCTACCGCGCGGTGCAGGGGCTGGGCGGCGGCGCGATCTTCCCCGTCGCGCTCGCCACGATCGCCGACCTCTTCCCCCCGAGCGAGCGGGGAAAGATCGGCGGCGTCTTTGGCGCCACGTTCGGCCTCGCGAGCGTCATCGGCCCCTTCATCGGCGGCGGCATCGTGGACTACCTCCACATCGGCAGCATCGAGAGCTGGCGCTGGGTCTTCTACGTGAACGTGCCCGTCGGCATCACGGCGATGACCTTCGTGGCGCTCTTCTTCCCGCGCCTGAGCAACAGGACGAAGGTCTACATCGACTACGCGGGCGTCGCGCTCCTGACGCTGACGCTGCTCGCCGGCCTCATGGTCTTCGTCCTCGTGCAGGAGGGGTACGCGTGGATCGACCCCGCGCCCCTGGGCCTCGCCGCGCTCTCGCTCGTGGCGCTCGTCGGCTTCATCCTCGTCGAGCAGCGCGCGAAGGACCCCGTCCTTCCGCTCGCGCTCTTCAAGAACCGCGTCTTCACCACGAGCATCCTCGCCGGCATCTTCGGCGGCGCAGCCATGTTCACGGTCATCGTGTTCATGCCGACGTACCTCCAGGGTGTCCTCGGCTACAGCCCCACGCGCTCCGGCACCTCGCTCATCCCGCTCTCGCTCGCGATGGTCACGGGCGCGGGTGCCTCCGGCGCGCTCACGAAGAAGTTCGGCTACAAGATCTGGATGCTCCTCGGCTTCGTCCTCGCGATGGGCGGCTACCTGCTCCTCTGGTGGCTCTCCACGATGGGCACGGACGCGCCCGTCTGGATGGCGCTCGCGTTCCTCGTGGTCGTCGGCGCCGGCATCGGCTTCACGCTGCAGACGTTCATCATCGCCGTGCAGAACGCGGTCGAGAAGCGCGTGGTGGGCGTCGCCACGTCGAGCTTCACCCTCTTCCGCAGCATCGGCGTCACCATCGGCGTCACCGTGCTCGGGCTCGTGCTGAACGCCCGCTTCGCCTCCGCCGCGCGCAGGAACATCGATCCGACCTGGCTCGCGCAGCTCGAGGCGCGATCGGGCGGGATCGCGAACATCCCGAACGTGCTCCGCAGCCCGGAAGCGATGTCGGGCATCTCGGCGGCGCCCGGCGGAGCAGCGGCGATCGAGGCGATCAAGGCGAGCTTCGCCGAGGCGATCGGCGTGATCTTCCTCGCCGCGGCCGGGATCGGCCTCGTGGCGCTCCTCCTCACGACGCTCATCCCGAACATGAAGATGAAGTCGGCCGAGGAATACCACGGGAGCGCGCCGCCTCCGCCCACGATCACTGAGATCTGATCGCACGACGAGGCGACCTTGCCGCCTTCCGCTTGGGCGCTTCGACACCGTTCGGGCATCGGGCCTTGGGAACTGGTCTTCCTACAACGGCTCAGCGCTTTCCCATGCGCCGCGCAGCATGGGCGCGATCGCCTCGACGAACGCCGCCGTGGGGTTCCACATCGCGAGCGGCTCACCGCCAGGCTGCGGGAGCGCCACGAGCGCCTGGCGCCAGTCGCAGACGACCCCGCGGAACGGGAACACCGCGCGCCGCGCGTCGTGCGCGAGCTCGTGGAAGCCGCGCGCATCCACGGTGGGGCCAAGCAGGAGATGCAGCTTGACGCCGCGCCGCTGCGCCTTGCGAAGCGCATCGACGAGCGCGGGCACCTCGCCTTCCATGACGAAGCCCAGGTTCAGCAGCAGCTCCTCGCGCGCCCGCGATATCACCTCGAGGGTCTTCGCGTCGATGGCCGTGCGTCCCCGAAGAAGATACGCGGTCATCGGCACCATCTGCGCGCCCATGGCGAAGCGGGCCGAGAGCTCGCGCAGCGCATCGGCCGCGCGCTGCGCGATGGCCTTCTCCGCCTCCGCGATGCGCTCGTCGGGCGGCGCGGGCCTGTAGACGACGGGGCGACCGCCGCCCGCGACGACCCACCCCGAGTCCGCGAGGTCCTTCAGCACGGCGTACACCTTCGTGCGCGGCACCTCGGCGGCTTCAGCGACCTCCGCCGCCTCGCCGCTCTTGAGCGAAAGGAGCGCCACGTAGCAGCGCGAGCCGTATTCGGTGAGCCCGAGCTGGCGCAACGTGTCGTAGATGCCCGGGCTCACGGCGTCGGTCACGAAGCTCACCCGACAAGTGACATCGACCTTATTAGCCGCATCGGGACGTACGATGCCCATGGCCGATAGCAACGTGCCCGCCATCGAGATGCGCGGAGTGGTCAAGCGGTATGGAGACGTCATCGCGCTCGATGGCCTCACCTGCGCGATCCCTCGGGGACAGGTCTACGGGCTTCTCGGGCCCAACGGCTCGGGGAAGACGACCGCGATCCGCCTCCTCGTGGGCCTCGAACGCGCGCAGGAGGGGAGCGTCCGCGCGCTGGGCATCGAGGCGCCAGACCGCGCGCTCAACACGCGGATCGGCTACATGCCCCAGGAGACCGCGCTCTACCAGGATCTCACCGTGCGCGAGAACCTCGAGCTCTTCGGCGAGCTCCACGGCATGGAGCGCGGGAGGATGGACGCGCGCATGCGCGAGCTGCTCCAGCTCGTCGACCTGACGCCGCGCGCGGACTCGGTCGTCCACACGCTCTCGGGCGGCATGCGCCACCGCACGTCGCTCGTTGCCGCGCTCCTGCACGACCCGGAGCTCCTGATCCTCGACGAGCCCACGGTCGGTGTCGACCCCGAGCTGCGCGCGAACTTCTGGGGCTACTTCGACGACCTCGCGGCGCGCGGCGTCACGGTCCTCATCACGACGCACTACATGGACGAAGCGCGCCACTGCGACCGGATCGGGCTGCTGCGGCGCGGCAAGCTCATCGCGGAAGGCACGCCGCGCGACGTGATGGACGAAGCGCAGACGGACGACCTGGAGACCGCGTTCCTTCGTCTTGCCGGACGAAGGCAGCCGGGGGGCGCGTCCGCGTGATCGTCGTCTCCTACGCTCGCAGACTCCGCAGGGAACGCGATGGACGCGATGAACGCGATGGGCGGGTGACGCGTCACCATCGCGCCGATCACGTCCATCGCGTGCTTGCCGAGATAGGGAGTGTGCTACCATGAACGGACGGCGCACGCTCGCCATCGCGAAGAAGGTCCTCCGTTCGCTGAAGCACGACCCGCGCAGCATCGCGCTGATGCTCGTCGCACCGATCCTCGCGATGGCGATCTTCGGCTTCGCGTTCGGCTCCGACCTCAAGCACGTACCGCTCGCGGTGGTCAACGAAGATGCGGGCCCCGCCGGCGCGCGCATCGTGTCCAACCTCGACGGCGAAGCGCTCGACGTGCACACGTACGGCTCGATCGCGGACGCGCAGCAGGCTCTCCGCGATGCGAAGGTGCGCGGCATCCTCCATCTTCCGGCTGGCTTCAGCGCCGGCCTCCAGCGCGGGAGCGCGACGATCGACCTGCGCCTCGACGGCTCGAACGCGCAGTTCGTCGCGCACATCGGCCGCCAGCTCCAGCTCGCGATGGAGGAGAGCATCACGCAGTCGGGCGCGCGCATCCCCGTCACGGTGCAGTCGAGCTACGTCTACGCGCAGGACGCGAAGTACATCGACTTCTTCGTCCCCGGCATCATGGCGTTCGCCGCGATGATGTTCACGACGCTCCTCACGCTCCTCGCCTTCGTGGGCGAGCGCACGTCGGGCACGCTGACGCGCCTCCTCGCGACGCCGGTGCGCGGCAGCGAGATCGTCGGCGGCTACGCGATCGCGTTCGGGCTCGTCGCCGCGATCCAGGGAGCGATACTCCTCACCGTGGCGCTCCTCCTGTTCCACGTGCTCCTCGTGGGATCGCTCGTGCTGGCGTTCGGGATCGTGATCCTCGTCGCGATCGATGCGATGAGCCTCGGCATCCTCCTCTCCGCCGCCGCGAAGCGCGAGCTGCAGGCCGTGCAGATGATCCCGCTCGTCATCTTCCCCACGTTCCTCCTCTCGGGCATCTTCGTGCCCGTCGAGACGCTGCCGTCGTGGCTGCGCCCGTTCTCGTGGCTCATCCCGCCCACCTACGCCGTCGAGGCGCTGCGCGACATCATGCTGCGCGGCTGGGCGCTGGACCGCGTCTGGCCCTACGTGCTCGGGCTCGCGGGCTTCGGCGTGCTGTTCCTCGGGCTCGCCTCGTGGCGGATCGAAGCGCAGCGCGCGCGGCCGAAGCGGCGCGGCGGCGCGGGCGGGGAGCAGACGGGGGAGGCCGCCGTCCGCCGCGAGCAGGGCTTGGACGCGTGAGATCTGAGCATCCGACGGGAGCCGGAGTTTCCAAGGGACGCCGAAGAGCCGGGGTCCTTTCCACCTTCGGGGTTCAAGCGCTCGCGCGCGCCTGGGCCGCCGTGGCCTCGCCGCCGGATCCTGAAGGACCGGACGCTGATGCGTCCTTCCGGCTTGTCCCCCGCGCCACCCCGCCGCGGGCGGGGACCCCGGCGCAGGGGGCGCCTCCCCGAGCGGTCCAGTGGGCCAACATCGTGAGCTATCATCTTCTCCTCACGCTCGTGAACCTGTTGAACCTCCCGCTCAAGGACGGGACCTTCATCCCGCGCCGCTCGCAGCAGCTGCGCGTCCTCGACAAAGACATCGAGCGGCTGCGCATGCTCAAGCGCGAGATCGATCCCACGAGCCCGGACGAGGTGCGCGGGTTCCTCGTCGCGCCCAAGGCGCTCGTGTTCGAGCTGGAGGTCGCACTCCACCAATGGCCTGACCTCGCGCGCAATGCGGCGTTCTTCGCGGACTTCGAGCGGCTCGGCACCTTGGTCTCCCAGCTTCGAGACCTCGACGATGCTTCGGGCGTGCGCGATCTTGCGTACAAGCTGTCGGTGATGCTGCCCTTCTACGAGGACGAGGCGGCGATGCGGGAGCGGAACAGCACCGCGGAGAAGTGGTATCAGAAGCGCGCCTGACCCGATGAGTGCCGGATCTCGGCTGCGGATTTCGAAAAGAAAACCCTCTTCTACCCCTCTCCGACCCTAGCCTCATGATGCGCGAGCTCGCGACCAAGGAATACACGCCCCCTCTCGCGTACGCGGCGGCCATCCTGTTCCTGGCCCAGTTCGCGACCGCGGTCCTCCTCGACGAGCAGGCCGCGGCCTTCGGCGTGCACCTGCTTTTCGTGCCGGTCCTTGTGCTCCTCGTCATGCGCGTCGACGCGCCCGCATGGGCGCGCCTCGCGGGCTACGGCTGGGCCGGCCTCTCGCTCGTCGCCGATATCACGGCGCTGGGTTCCGCGATGGCAGGGACGAGCCTCGCCGCCGGCCAGGTCCTCTTCTCGCTCGCCCTCGTCCCCGGCGCCGTGTGGATCTACGGGGCCTCCCTGATGGAGGAGGGTGCGAGCCGCGCGCTTGGCGCCGCCGCGGCCGCGGGGCTCGTCTTCAGCGCGATCCTGGGCATCACGCGGCGCCTCGTCCTCGTCGGCGCGTGGGACCTCGGCGCGGTGCTCCAGCAGCTCGCCCTCGTGCTCGCGATCGTGTGGTTCGCGGTGCTCGCGAAGGATCTCTCCGCCGGCAAGCGCCACTGGGGCGGCCCGGTGCGCGTCGTGGCGTGATCCACGACGAAACTTTATCTCGGACCCAAGGCTCGCCACACAGGATGCCAGAACCGAAGGTCCTCGTGGGCGCGGATCAGGTGACCTTCAGCTTCGGCTCCAAGCACATCTTCGGCGCGGCGTCCTGGGTGATCCGCGAGAACGAGCGCGCCGCCCTCGTCGGGCCCAACGGCGCAGGGAAGACGACGTTCATCCGCCTCATCACCGGACGCCTGCAGCCCGACCTCGGCGAGGTCGCGATCGACCCCGCCCTTCGCTACGGCTACATGACGCAGCAGTTCGAGTTCCCGCCCGACACGACGGTCGGCGCCCTCGTCACCGAGCTTCCGCCGCAGGCGAAGGCCGTGCAGGCGAAGCTCGCCGAGATCGAGACGATGATGGGCGACCCTAAGTTCTACGAGGAGCCCGGGTACGAGGAGGTGCTCACGCGCTACGGGGAGATGCAGCGGGAGTTCCAGCAGATGGCCGCGAAGGGCGACGAGACCGCGGCGCTCTCGTTCCTCCAGGAGCTGGGCCTTCCCGACGCGACGCTCGAGACGAAGATGAAGACGCTCTCGGGCGGCCAGAAGACGCGCGTGCTCCTTGCCAAGGCGCTTGCGAACTACAAGGACATGGACCTCCTGATCCTCGACGAGCCCACGAACCACCTCGACATCGAGACCGTGGAATGGCTCGAGGATTTCCTGCTCGAACGATACAAGGGCGCGCTGCTGCTCGTGGCGCACGACCAGTATCTGATGGACAACCTCGCGACGAAGATCCTCGAGATCGAGGACAAGAAGGTGTGGGAGTGGGACGGCAACTACACCGCGTACCTCGAGCAGCGCGAGGCGACGCAGCGCGCGCTGGAAGCGCGGCGCAAGCGCGAGATGGACGAGTTCGCGCGCCAGCTCAAGATCATCGAGGAGATCAAGCGGCGCAATCGCTTCGACCACCAGGCGCAGAGCAAGGCCACGCGCCTGGAGAAGATGAAGAAGGACGCGACGCACATCCCGTCCGCGCAGCGCACGTCGTTCAAGCTCCAGCTCAAGTCCGTGCAGAAATCCTCGAACGACGTGCTCGTGGCTGAGGACCTCACGAAGAAGTTCGGGGACGCCGTCATCCTCGACCACGCGAACTTCCAGCTGGGCAAGGGCGATCGCGTTGGCCTCATCGGCCCGAATGGCACGGGGAAGACGACGCTCCTGCGCATGATCATGGGCCTCGACAAGCCCACGTCGGGCAAGCTCGAAGTGTCTCCGGGCGTGAAGATCGGTTTCTTCGACCAGGAGCACTCGGGCCTGGAGCCCGGCCGCACGCTCATCGACGAGACGCGCTCGATGCGCCGCGGCATGGGCGAGGAGGAGGCGCGCGGGATGCTCGGGCGCTTCCTGTTCAAGGGGGATGACGCGTTCAAGACCGTCGAGAAGCTCTCCGGCGGCGAGAAGGCGCGCATGGCGCTCATGAAGTTCCTTGCGGGTGGCACGAACCTCCTCGTGCTCGACGAGCCGACGAACCACCTCGATCTCGCCTCCCAGCGCGTCGTCGAGGAGGCGCTCCAAGGGTACGACGGCACCCTACTCGTCGTCAGCCACGATCGGCACTTCCTGGACGCGGTCGTGAACAAGGTCGCGGTCGTCGCGAACCGCAAGGTAGGCATCTTCCCAGGCAACTTCAGCGAGACGCGCACGCTCACGAAGCTCCACGAGTTCATGGGCGGCGGCGAAGCCGTCCCGTACGTCGTGCGCAAGAGCTTCCGCGACTACGAGAGCGGCAAGCGCTACACGAACGGCGAGACCATCGTCGTGACGGGCGGCGAGACGCAGACGGTCAAGCGCCTGCTCCGGCTCGCCATCGAACGAGGGTGGATGGAAGAGAAATAGGGTGAGCGCGCAGCGGCAGGCCATGCGATCCCTTCCGACGGGGACGCGCCGCCAGCTCGTCGCCGGCGCGTTCCTGCTCGGCGTCGGCCTCATGGGCGTGCTCGACGTAGCGATCTTCCATGAGATGCTCGGCTGGCACCATCTGCTGAGCGCGCGCACGAGCGACCCGCGGACCAACGAGCTCGCCGATGGCGTATTCCACCTCGGGACCTCGGTCGTCACGGTGGTGGGAGTGGCGCTCCTCTGGCGCGCGGCTTCGCACCTGCCCGAGGTGAGGGGCGGTCGCCACCTTGTCGCGGGCGCGCTTCTCGGAGGCGCGTCATTCAACGTCGCCGAGGTCACCGTCGACCATCTCCTCCTGCGATTGCACACGCTCCACCCGAGCGGCGATCTGCGGCTGGACACTGCCTTCCTCGGCGCGAATTTCGCGCTCGCCGCGGCGGCAGCGTGGGCCATCCGCCGCGCCCCCGAGCCCCCTGCCGGGCGCATCCTACGGCGCCGCCGGCGCGCGTTCGGCGAGTGAGCCGCGGCAGCCTCATGACGCGCCGCGGGCTGACCGTCGATGTGGACGCCCTTCTCGCGCTGGCCGCCACGCTGCTTCTCTTGGCCGCGCTCTCCAGCGCGATCGTCACCCGCGCCCCCCTCCCGCATCGTACCGCCACCCGCCCCGCGCCCGCTTCCGCGCCCGCGCCTGGCGTCAGCGTCATCATCCCCGCCCGCGACGAGGCCCGCAATCTCCCGCGCCTCCTCGCGTCGCTCGCGCGACAAACGATATCGGTCGACGTCATCGTCGTCGACGGCGGGCAGAACGGGGACCTCGCCTCGCTCGCGGGTGAGACGGGCGCGCGCGTCGTGCCCGAGCCGCGGCTCGCCCCCGGATGGGTCGGCAAGAGCTGGGCGTGCCGGAACGGGCGCAGTGCTGCACGCGGCGAATGGTTGCTGTTCACGGACGCAGATACCTTCTACGAGCCCGAAGCCGTGGCGCGCGCGGTCGCCGAGGCGGAGGCGCGAGGCGTTGGATTCCTCACGGGCCTCACGCGCCAGGAGCTCGGCAGCTTCGCGGAGCGCGTCTGCATGTCGCCGATGTTCACGCTCGTGCAGGCGGCGACCGGCGGCGGGGGGGAGCGCTCGCTCGCGGATCCCCGGCACGCGGTCGCGAACGGGCAGTTCCTCCTGTTCCGCGCGGCGACCTACGATGCGCTCGGGGGCCACGAGGCGGTGAAGGAGAGCGTGGTCGAGGACCTCGCGCTCGCGCGCGTCGCG
>DATLCC010000024.1:0-13160 GCA_035526585.1 Thermoplasmatota archaeon
CGTCGCCTTCGAGGTCGACGTCGCCCACAATGACGTTGCCGACGTCGCTCGTGGCGTGCAGCGCGCTCGCGCGGAGCCCGTTCACGTGCACGTCGCCGACGTCGGTCGCGATCCGCAATGCGTACGCGCCGCTTTCGGGCAGGCGCACGACGAGGCGCGTGTCGGGTCCGTCGCCGCCGCCGAACCATCCGCCGTCGCGGCCGACCGTCGCTTCCCACGCGCCGACCGTCAGCCGCCCGCCGTCGTTGTGCGCCGCCGCCGCGACGCGCGTCTCCTCGACGACGCGCTGCGAGCGGCCCTGCACGATCCACTGAAGCTCGACGGTCGTCCCGTTCGTCGGTTCGACGAGGATCTCGCCGACGCTCGCGCAGAGGTGGATCGCGCCGCCCTGATATGCCGCTGCGTCGAAGCGGAACGTGTCCGTACGCCGCTTGCCATCGTCATCGACGAGGCGGGAGGGAGCGGCCGCGAGCGCCGTGCCCGCAAGGGGCGGCGCGTCGCACGCGTCGCGCACCTCGAAGGAGCCGCCGATGCCTGTCGTGTAGTACGCGCCGGCTGCGCCGCCCACGACGAGGGCCGCGACGACGGCGCTGATCAGGAAATACTTGCTCGTGAAGAACGTCGTGTTCATGATATCATCCCTTCAGTCCGGCGCGCATGGCGTCGCGCGCGGCCTCCAGCGTCTTCCGGTTCGCGGTCGCGATGCGCGCGAGCTCGGTGTTGATGCGCTCGAGCTCGTCCGCGGGGTCCGGGCCCGGTGGTGGCGCGAGCGCGGCCTCTTCGCGGGCCTCGCGCGCCTGGTAGGCGACGTAGCCGGCGTAGAGGATGGCGAGCGCGATGCCAAGCCACGGGAGCATCCAGAGCGTGAAGGTCCACCCGCTCATCGGCTCAGACCTCGCGTAGGAGCCGCTCGATCTCTTTGAGCGTGGCGTTCATGCGCTGCGTCTCTTCGAGGAGGACGCGCTGGCCTCGGACGGCCTCCTCGGCGAGGCGCTGGTAGTTGCCTCCGCCAAGGCTCTGCGCCTTCGCCTTCTCGGTGCGGAAGTACATCACGACGCCGATCGCGGCGACGACCGCGAGGAAGAATGCGATCGGGATGAACACGGCGATCGCGTCCGGGTCCACCATCTCAGGCACCTCCGCGCTTTTCACTGGCGGCACGCTGTTTCACGGCGGCGGCGATCGATTCGGGTGTGATCCTCAGGTCGAATTCCTCCAGTTCGTAGTACTTCATGGCCTTTCCGTCCTGTGACAGCTCCAGGGCGCCACGCACGAGCCCCGCCGCCTCGAGCTTCTCGAGGTGCATGTAGAGCAACGGGCGGCTGAGCTCGAGCTGGCGCGCTAATTCGCTCACGTAGTTGCGCTCGCGCCCCAGCGCCGCCAGGATGCGGAGCCGGTGCGGGTTCCCGAGCGCGTCGCCGATGGCGAGCAGGCGTTCTTGGTCGAGCTTCATGTTGGGCAGGTCTTCCTGTCAGCCGTGGCTTCCTGGTGTCAGAAGAAACTTACAGGTGTCACTAATAACTTTTGGCGCCCCTGTTGAAACGACCCATGGCGCGTAACCGAATGGTTACGGGTCTATCCGCACGAGGCTCGGGCGCTCGGGAAGGAGACGCCGCGCGTCGTATCCAGCTCGATGTCGAACCCGAGCGCCTCCTCGGGCCCGCAGGCGTCCGCATCGCCCTGCACGCGCCGATCCCCGATGCCTTGCGCGGCCGGAGCCGACCACTGCGCGCGGATCGTGACGACGACCGTCCCCGAGCCCATGGCGAGGCGGTCCGTCCGATCCGCCCCCGGCGCCAGTCGATACTCGCGGCTCCCTTCGCCCGCCTGCGGTCCCATCGCGTGCACGCTCACGTTCGCCTCGTGCGTGCCCACGTTCACGACGCGGACGTCGATCGGCACCGAAAGATGCGGAGCGAGCGATCGCAGCGGGGAGCCCCCGTCCGTCAGAAGCACGGCTGCGAGCGCGAGCCCCGCGAGGAACGCGATCGCGGCGAGCCACAGCGTGCGCGGCGAGGGCATCGGCGCCTCAATACTGGAACGGCTTCGCGACGTCCTCGCCCGTGAGCCCGAGGCCGCTCGCGAGGCGGTTGGCGAAGTTGAAGTACGCGACGACGAGCGTCAGGTCGAGGACCGCCCTGTCGTCCAGGCCCACGGCGCGCAGGGCGTCCACGTCCGCCTTCGTGACGGCGCCAGGCGACCTCGTGAGCTTCACGGCATGATCGGCGAGCGCGCGCTCGCGGATCGACAGCTTCGCCTTCTTGTAGTCGGTCGCGACGAGCGCCTGGAGCCCGGGCTCGTTCGCGTGGCGCCCGAGCGCGTCCGCGTGGTGCGCGACGCAATAGGGGCACTTGTTCTCGCGCGAGACGACGGTCGCGACGAGCTCGCGCTCGCGGCGCGAGAGGGGGGAGGAGGAGAAGTGGATCGCCTCGTAGAGGTCGAGGTGCGCGCCGAGCACACCCGGGTGGAGGCTCGTCACGGCGTGGATGTTCGCGAGCGCGCCGCGCTCCTTCACCGCGCGATCGTATTCCTGCTTGAGGAGGCCGCTCGCCTCGGCGGGCGGCACGATGGGGATCCACGCCATGCGCGCGCCAAGCCGCCGGCGCCGCTTGAGCCTTGCTGGCGGATCGTGGGGGCGGCCACGCTCGTCCGCGGCCGCCCCCTTGCGTGGGATCTCAGCGGTTCTGGCCGCCCACGTTCCCGCCCGTGGAGCCGCCCGTGCTGCCGCCGGTGGCCCCGCCGGCGTTGCCGCCGACGTTGCCGCCGACGTTGCCGCTCCCGACGCCGCCCGTGCCCGCGCCGCCGCTCGTCGTCCCGCCGACGCCGCGCTGCTGCGTGATGCCCTGCTTCTGTCCGCCCGAGCCGCGGCCCTGCCCGATGACGTTGGGGAGCTCCAGGAAGAGCGTCTGGAGCTTCTGCACGTCCTCGCGGCCGTCGTCGGTGACCGTGAACTTGTTGCCGCCGATCTCCTTGATGTGCCCGTCCTCCACGAGCTGGGTGATGCAGTGGTCGAAGTGGTCGCCCGACATCTGGAGGTTGCCGCGGAAGAGCTGCTTGAGGTTCTCGCGCGTGACCTCCCCCTCCTTGGCCTTGTTCACGATGGCGAACTGCATGACCGCCATCTCGACGCGCTTGACGAACGGCTCGTTCTGGGTGCTCGTGTTGGGCATGGGTACCGCGCCGCACAGCCGGAGGACCCGGTTTTCTTCTTCTGGAACAAGGCCGGGCGCTGCAGTTTCGGCGCCCTGGCAGGGACAGGCAAGCCCAGGTGCAGCCACGTGCTCCCCATGCATCACCTGGTGACGTCGAAGACGGTGATCGGACGCGGCGAGCAGGCCATCCTCCTGGAGATCAAGGGTGGCAGCGTGCGCATCAAGCGGCGCGGCATGCCCGACCTTTTTGTGCCGCTCGAGCTCGCTCACGAGGTCGGGAAATTCCTGATCGCGGCGGGAGCGCCCGCGCCTCTCGCGCGCCGCTGAAGCCGGGTCAGCCTTTTAGGCCTGGTCGTTCTCGCCGCCACGTGGCGCGCCGGCTCAACGCGAAGACGGAGATGAGCTCCCTCGACGTGCGGGTCGCCGTGCGCGAGCTGCGCGCGCTCCGGGGCTCGCGCATCGACAAGGCGTACGAGACGGCGCCAGGCGAGCTCCTGCTGCGCCTGCGCGGGGGATCGCCTCCGCGCAAGACCGAGATCAGCATCCTGGTCGGGAAGGCGCTCCATCTCACCACGCTTCCCCGCGAGAACCCCGAGAAGCCCACGAGCTTCATCATGCAGCTGCGCAAGCACCTCGCGAACGGCTTCATCGACGACGTGCGGCAGCACGGATTCGACCGGATCGTCGAGCTCGTCTCGCAGCGCCGCGAAGGTCGCTACGTGATCGTCGTCGAGCTTTTCGCGGACGGCAACGTCGTGCTCGTGAAGGACGATCGCATCGTGACACCGCTCTTCACGCAGAGCTGGGCTTCGCGCGAGGTGCGCCCCGGGGTCGAGTGGGTGCCTCCTCCCGCGCGCGCGGACCCCGCCGCTCTCGAAGGCGAGGAGTTCCGCGCGAAGGTGCGCGCCTCGAACGCGGACGCGGTGCGCACGCTTGCGACCGAGATCAACCTTGGCGGTCCGCTCGCCGAAGAGGTGTGCTCCCAGGCCGGGGTCGCGAAGAACACCCCGGTCGCGCAGCTCACCGACGCGCAGGTGGACGCCATGCTCGCCGCGCTTCGCGCCATCATGGAGCGCATCGAGAGCGGCGCGCTGGATCCTGTGGTCGTCCTGCAGGGGGGCGAGAAGGTCGACGTCGCCCCCTTCCCGATGGCGATCCACGAGGGGCACGAGCTGCAACGCCACCCGAGCTTCCACGAGGCGCTGGACGCCTACTTCGGTAAGGCCGTCACCGTCGAGCGCGTGGATCCGCGCCTCAAGAAGGTCGAGGCGGAGCGGGCGAAGGCGCAGCGGATGCTTGACGCGCAGAAGGGGGCGCTCGCGAAGTTCGAGAAGACCGAGGACGAGTCGCGCCGCAAGGGTGACCTCCTCTATGGGCACTTCGACGTCGCGGGCCGCGTCATGATGGCGCTCTGGGAGGCCTCGAAGGGGATCGGCTGGAAGGAGCTCGCCGCGAAGATCCAGGATGGGAAGGCGGCCGGGCGCGCCGAGGCGCTCATCGTCGACGCGCTCCACCCGCACGAGGGCGCCGCGACGCTCGCGCTCGAGGACGATAAGGGCTCGAAGATGAAGGTCCGCGTCGACCTGCGCAAGAGCCTCCAGGAGAACGCGGACGCGATGTACGAGAACGCCAAGAAGATGCGCGAGAAGCGCAAGGGCGCGCTCGTCGCGCTCGCCCGTACGGAGGCGCGCATGAAGGAGCTCGACGAGCGCGGCCTCGAGATCGCGGAGGAGGTGTCTGCGCGCGAGTCGAAGAAGCCGCGCACGAAGACATTCTGGTTCGAGCAGTGGAGGTGGTTCTACACGAGCGACGGCCATCTTGTCATGGCCGGCCGCGACGTCCGCAGCAACGAGAAGCTCGTCTCGAAGCAGCTCGAGGACAATGACCGCTACCTCCACGCGGACGTGAGCGGCGCGCCCTCGGTCGTCGTGAAGGCCAGGGAGGGCGTCGTCTCCGACGCGGCGCTGGAAGAGGCGGCCACGTTCGCCGCGTCGATGTCGCGTACCTGGAACGCTGGCCACGCGAGCGGCGAGGCGTACTGGGTGACCCCGCAGCAGGTGTCGAAGACGCCCAACCCGGGGGAGTACGTCGCGAAGGGCGCGTTCATCATCCGCGGCAAGCGCAACTTCGTGCGCGCGCCCATCCGCCTCGCGGTGGGAGAAGTGGAGATCGAGGGCGCGCGCAAGATCATGGGCGGCCCGGTGCCCGCCGTCATGGCGCGCTCGACCCGCTACGTCGTCCTGGAGCCGGGCGACATGGCGACCAACGAGCTCGCCAACCGCCTTTCGCGCATCTTCGACGTGAACGTGGAAGAGGTGCAGACGGTGATGCCGCCCGCCGGCGTCCGCATCGTCGAGCGCGTGGGCCTCGACGTCTGACGATCCCCGTCGCGCATGATGATAGCAACATGCGGTCGGGAGAGAGTTGATACCATCCCCAACGCACACAGGCGCAACCCCGCGCGCCGGCCCGACAGCCATCGACCGGCGCGCGCGGCCCCCCATCCATCGCGGTCGCCGAACGCTTCGGATCAGCTCGACGCGTGGACGCCCGGGGCGTATTCGAAGGCGACGGCGGGGCTTATCGCGGCGAACCCCATGCCCAGCGAGTTGTCGGGTCCGCACGTCGTGATCCCGCTCGCCTCGGCGAGCACGCTTCCGCTCGCGATGTCGCATTCGACGCGGCCGAGGAGCTGGTCCACGGGCGTCTCGAACGTGTAATCCACCCACGCGAGGCCGGTGGGAAGGTCGTGCCAGAAGCGCGCCGTGCCCTGCGCCTGCGCGCTCCCGGGTGTGGTGACGGTCATGGAGAACGCGGGCCCTTCGTGACCGACGACCTCGCCGGTGCCGCTCGTGCGGGTCATGGTCGCGCTCACGTTGCCGTGCTCGTGCGCCCATCCTAGGGCGTCGAGCTTCGGGCCAGGCTGCCCCATGGGCACGTAGCGGTACAGCTCGTAGAAGTCGAGGAAGGCGGCAGGGCGATCCCCCGCGACGTCGGGCGCATCGACGAGGATCGCGACCTGGCCTTCGGCGTAGCTCGCGTTGCGGTCCGTCGTGTCGCAGACGAACGCCGTCGCGAGCACTGCGCCTCGCCCCGTCGGCGGGGAGACGGGGAGGCCACCCAGGCTCGACGCGTCCGCGGCGTGGAACCCGTCGGGGAGCTGGCCCTGGAGCTTCGCCATGTCCACGAGGAGGATGATGTCGGACTCGATGCACGTCGCGTTGAGCGAGAAGCGGTAAGGCTGGCTCAGGTCGAGCGCGCCCGCGGCCGCGCCGTCGTCGGCGGGGGAGCTGGCCGGCGCGAAGCAGCCCGCGAGGGCGAAGAGGGCGGCGAACGCGAGGGCGGGGATGCGCATGAAGGGGCAGTGGCGGCCACGCTCTTAAGACGAGAGGGAAGCCTGATTCGACGCAGCTGGGATGCGCGAGCGTTGAAGGTCGTCCACGTCGACCGCGTCGAGGGCACCGCCAGGCTGCGCGTCGAGACGCTCGACGACCTCTGGCACCTCTCCGAGCTCATCCTTCCCGGCGATCGCGTCAACGCGCTCACGTGGCGCACGGCGGAGCTGGACACGAAAGGCGCGGAACGCCAGGGGAAGGCCGAGAAGCGCGCCATGACGCTCACGGTGCACGTGGAGAGCGTCGAGTGGGACGCGTTCTCGAACCGCCTCCGTGTCCTCGGCCCGATCGTCGAGGGGCCGCAGGACGTGGGCAGCTATCACACGATCGTCATCGAGCCGTTGACGGAGCTCACGATCCGCAAGATGCACGGCCTCAAGCCCCACCACCTGCAGCGCATCGAGGAGGCCGTCACGGCGGCGATGCGGCCACAGGTGGTCTTCCTCGCCATCGAGGAGAACGAGGCCGTCGTCGCTCTGCTGCGCCAGTATGGCGTGCAGAAGATGGCTGACATCGTGGGGCACGTCTCCGGGAAGCAGTACGCCTCGTCGGCCCGCGGGGACGAGGAGTCGTTCTTCGACGAGGTGTTGATGGCGCTTCGGGATTACAGGCCCGACGGCGCGCCGCTCCTCGTGCTGGGCCCTGGGTTCGCGAAGGAGCGCTTCATGGCGTTCGCGCGCCAGAAGCAGCCCGCGCTCGTGAAGGGCGCCGCGATCGAAGCCACCGGACAGGCGGGCATGACCGGCATCCACGAAGCGATCAAGCGCGGCTCCGTCGAGCGCGTCGCGAAGGACAGCCGAGTGTCCCTGGAGACGGCGCTCGTCGAGCGCTTCCTCGAAGCTCTCGGCAAGGGCGACCCGGTCGCCTATGGCGCCGCCGACGTCGCGCGCACCACGCAGCAGGGCGCGGCGGACGTCGTGCTTGTCACGGACACGCTCGTGCGCGAAGGCGAGGGCGAGCGGTTCCTCGACCTCGCGCGCGACACCGGCGCGCAGGCGCACATCATCAGCACGCACCACGAAGCGGGCGCCCGGTTCCAGAAATTAGGGGGCATTGCCGCCATCCTCCGTTACCGCGTCGAGTGACAACGGAGGGCGTTGTTCCTCGGCGGGAGAACAGCGCGTCCCGCGCGCGCCGACAACCCGCGACCGTGCCGCCGGGTGACGCAGGCGGAACCATACCCCCTGCCGTCGCTTCCAGCATCATGAGCCTCAGCGCGACCGACTCCGGAGCCTACATGGAGGCGTTCATGAACGGCTTCGAGTTCGTGCTCCTCGCCATCCGCGGCCGCCTCGCCGAGGAGGACCTTCCCGCCGCCGAGCGCGCGCGCCTCGAGGTCTTTCTCGCCGATTACTCCCGTATCGCGGCGGCGTACCGCGACCGCCGCGCGGCCCCCAAGCCGGTCGGGCTGGGGATCCAAGGAAAGGTCACCCGCGAGCTCGAGCCCGTCGCGGTGAACTGAAGAGCGGGTCGCGCCATGCCCCCGGCGTGAGCTGGGGAGACGAGGCGCGCGCCAGCTTCCGCGCGATGCTGCTGTCGCCTTGGGGCGTCCTTCTGGCCATTCTCATCCTGATAGGCCCCATCGTGACGGCGATCCATCTGCTTGGCGGGCCGGGAACGAGCGATGGCTCCGAGACGCAGGCGGCCATCGCGATCGGCATCCTGTCGAGCGCGACCTCCGCGACGGTCTGGAACGTGGGGCTCGTCGCGATGGCTGCCGCCGGCGCTTGGGCTCCCGGGCCGAGCGCGACCGCCGCGTTCAGCGGCAGAGCGGGCGCTTGGATGCTCCTCCTCGCCGGTGGCTGGGGCCTGCCGATGCTCTTGTTGGCATCGTCGCGCGCGGGAGCCGCCGCGCTCTATCCGTCGGTCCTCATGTTCGCCATCCTTGCGCTCCTGAGCCTCGCGTGGCTCGCGGTCTTCACGCTGGCAGCGGAGCTCGCATTCCGCGCGCAAGCGATGGCCGTCGTCTCCGCGTATGTTCTCCTCGGGGTGATCGTGCCTCAGGGGATCCAGGCCGCGCTGAGCTTCACCCGGGCTGGGTTCGGCGAGCCCGCGCCCGCGTGGTATGGCTGGGCGAGCTTCGCGTCTCCCGACCTCCTGGCGAGCGAGCTTCGGAGCGCGACGTTCCCGCGCCGGCAGTTCAATTTTTTTGAGCTCGAGCTCGCGCCGCCCTGGGTCTACGCGGGCGCGCTCGTTGCATGGATCGCGGTGCCGTTCCTCCTCCTCGCGCTCACCGACCGCAAGGGGACCATCGAGCACGAGCTCGAGGACGCGTGACGGATAGTGTCGTCGTCGTCGTCCCCTCTTCCCTAGAACGAGAACGACTCCCGACAGGCGGCCGTCACGCCGTCGCAGCCGTCGGCGCCGGCGCGCTTTCGGGCGCCAGGTCCTCCGGGTAGAATCCTTTGTACACGCGGTACAGGAAGAGCGCAAGGAGCGTCCCGATCGGCGCGTAGACGGCGCTGAAGACGAAAGGCGCCCAGCCGGCAAGGTACGGCGCAGCCCGCGCCGCGAGATAGCCCAAACCGCCCGTGAGGAGGAAGCCGAAGAGGAGCGCGACGAGCGTCGTCGCGAGATGGTCGCTCACAAGCTCGATGCTCTCGCGGATGGCAGGGAGCGCGCCGCGCCCCGTCTCGACCGCGGCGTAGGGCGCGTAGAGGAAGAGGACGTCCACCGCGAGGATGCCAAGCCCATAGTTCGGGAGGCCCGGCAGCACGAGGGGCAGCAGGAGCGCGACGATCGACAGCAGCGCCTGGATGCCGCGCAGCGCGATGAACGTGCGGCCATGCCTGCGCGCGCCTGCCGCGAAGGATTCGCGGATGCGCGACCACGCGTCGGCGTGGCGCCCCTCCTCGATCTCGTCGTGCTCGGTGAGATAGACGGCGCGGAGCACGCCGAGGAAGCCCGCCTCCGCGTAGGCGAGGAGCGGGATCCCGAGGAGCACGAGCGATGCCGCCGCGAGCACGGCGCGCGTGCCCAGCGCGTGGATGTCGGGCGTGGGGCCCATGATGTCGCCCACCGTGGGCAACGCGTGCGGGATCGCGACGGGGAAGTTCGGAAGCCGGTACCCCTGGGGGAAGAGGAGGGCGTAGCCGAACGCCGCGAAGAGGACCGTGCCCAGGAGGAGCCACGCGACGTCGATCGCGAGAGGGACGAGCGCGGTGCGGGGGCGACGCAGCACCGCGTCCACGCTGCGGCCGAAGAGCTCGCCGACGCCGTCCACTCAATCCACCGTCTTTCCCTTCTCCGCTTCCTTCGCCTTGACCTCGGGCGTCTTGTTGGAGCCGTGCTTCTCCGGCCGGTAGCGGCATCGCTCCAGAGGTCGACCGTTCTGCACGTGCTCCACGAAGAGCTCGGGCGCGTCCGCCATCGTGAGCTTGTGGTACCAGACGTTCTCCGGCCACATCACGGCCATCGGTCCGTGCCCGCACTGCCCGAAGCACCCGGACTTCGTGACGCGCACGTCCTCCTGCAGGCCCGCGTCGTGCACCATGCCCTTGAGTGCGGCGCGGATCTCGTCCGCGCCGTCGAGCTTGCACCACGCGCCGTAGGTGCACACGAGGAGCTGGCGGCGGTACGGCGCGTCCATCGTGCGTCTCCATCCCGCCCGCTGGCTTAAGAGCGCTGCCATTCTTGCCGCGCGCGATGCGGCTGACACGGGGCGCGCTCCTCGCCATCGCGTCCGCCGTGTGCTTCGGGAGCCTCGGCGTCTTCGTGAAGCTCGCGCACGCCGAGGGGTGGAACGACCCGAGCCTCCTCGCTGTCCGCTTCGCGCTCGCATCGGTGACGATCCTCCCGTTCGCCCTGCGCGCGCGCAGCGCCCCTCGCCTCTTTGGCGCCGCGTTCCTCATCGGCGCGATCGGCTACGCCGCGACGACGGCGATGTACTTCCCGAGCTTCCGCTACCTCCCCACGGCCGTCGCGAGCTTCCTGCTCTACCTCGCTCCCGCTCTCGTCGCGCTCCTTGCGACGCTCTTCCTGCGCGAGCGCCTCGGCCGGCGTGGGCTCGCCGCGCTCGCGCTGGCCCTCGCTGGGCTCGCGCTCCTTGCGAGCGGCGCGTTCACGGGCGAGCTCTCGCTCGTCGGCGTCGCGCTCGCGACGGGGAGCGCGGTGTCGTACGCCGCGACGACGGTGCTCGCGCGAAGCGTCGCGCAGCGCATGCCGTGGTCGCATCTGACGTTGGGCGTCTCGCTGGGCGCCGCCGCGAGCTTCACGCTCTTCTCCGTCGCGACGCGCCAGCTCGCCGTTCCGCCGGGCACGCGCGCGCTGCTGTGGGCCCTCGGGATCGGCGTGCTCGCCACGGGCGTGTCGCTCTCGCTCTTCTTCGCGGCGCTCGGGCGGGCGAGCGCATCGCACGTGAGCGTGATCTCCACGCTGGAGCCAGTGAGCACGCTCGTGCTCGCCGCGTTCTTCCTCGCCGAGATCCCTTCGTGGCTGGGCATCGCCGGCGGCGCGCTCATCCTGGGGGGCGCGGCGCTCATCGCGGCGCAGGAGCCCATCGTGGCGCCGCACGAGTGATCAGGCCGACGCGGCGTCTTCGTCGTCGTGCGCCAGGTTGTAGAGCCCGCACTCGGGGCAGCACAGGTACATCGTGAGCATGGCGACGACGCGGCCGTGGATGAGGACGGTGTCGCAGTTGCCGCACAGCATGTTCTCGGTCCCTTCTCCGCGGAAGTAGGGGCCGCGGAAGCCGGGGATGCAGTCGATGACCGTCGCTCGGGACCATGTTGGGCGCTGGGGGACGGTCACGAGCTTCGTGTCGGGCATCGGCGGGGGTTCGTCGCCATGGGACAGGTCGCTTCTGGCCGCATCGTCACTTCGGCGCTTCGCCCCTCGCTCGCGTAAGCCTGATCAGAGATAGTACGCAAGGTGCGTCAGGTTCCGCACCTCCGGATCCTCGCGCGCGAGCTTCCCCGTGCGCAGCCTCTCGCGCGCCAGGAGCGATGCTTCGAGCAGCGTGAGCAGGTGCTGCGCCGTGTGGTCCACGAACGCGCGCTTGTACGCGATGGCCTTCGCGATCGCCGCGGCGCCTTGGGTGAGGAGCTCGCTCTCCTCCTTCGCCGTGAGGAAACGCTTGTGGAGCGCGCGCAGCCGCGGATCGTTGATCAGGATGAGGAACTCGGCGTACTCCTCCTTCGCCTCGTGGCTGCGCTCCGGGCGCGCGAGGTCGCCTTCCCGCACGCGTGCGCGCACCGCGTCCATGACGCGCTGCGCGCGGTGGTCGCCGCCGTCGCCGAAGGCGCGCAGGTAGTCGCTGCGCGTCGTGACCTTCGCGAGCCCCTGCTCCATGAGCGCGAGCTGCTCGCGCATGACGACGCTCTTCGCCATGCGCTCGGGCAGGCGCGGGTGCAGGACGTCGATGCGGCCGACGTCGAGCCCAGGCACGTCGATCTGGGCGCGGATCACCACGAAACGCTCGCCCGGCGAGCGCAGCGCGGCGAGCAGGTGATCGCCGCGCCCGAGCTCGTCGTGGAAGTGGTGCACAAGCGGCGCGAGCGTCGCGTCGATCACCATGTTGCGCCGCATGTCGGGCTCGGGCGCGCCGGCGGGGCGCAGCAGCGCGCGCCAACCCGCGCCGTCGCTCGAGCGCTGCCGCCAGTATGCGCCCAGCGCGGCGAGGCGCGCCTCGAGCTGCCAGAGGGCGACGCGCGCCTCCCATGGGGCCGCGATGCGCAGCGCGCTCTCCAGGCGAGCGTCGGGCGCGCCTGGCGCCGTCTCCCGCAGGAGGAGCACGCCCTCGGCAGCGCGCCATTCGGCGAGCACCTCGTGCGCGTGGGCGCATTCGAGGTAGCGCCACCAGCCGCCGCGCGAGCCCGCTGGCGCGTGCGTCGGCTGCACGGAGGCTTCGCCGCAAGCGACGACCATTCGTCAGAGGTTTCGTCGCAGGGGGTATACAAGGGCTTGCCGGGGCATGACCCCCTTGCCCTTGCCCTTGCCCTTGCCCTTGCCCTTGCCCTGCCATGGCCCTCGAGGCACGATGCCCCTCTCGCAAGTCCCTTAAGGGGGCTCCACGCAACGAACGACCAGCCATGGTCCCGACGGGCGAGTTCCAGTCCCAGTGGCGCGAACGCCTCGCGTCCGGCAGCAAGCTCGCCGCGAAGGCTCTGAGCCAGGCCCTCAAGGACGACGCCACGCGCGTCCCGCTCATCGTGCCCCTGACGCACGACGCGCTCGCAACGGTGCGCATCGCCTCCCTGCGCGCCCTCGAAGAGCTCGCCGCCGCCAGACCCCAAGCGCTCGCGCCCTTCGCGGGCGACATCGTCGCCAGCCTCGCCGCGCACGAAGGAGACGCCCAGGCCGCGGCGCTGGGCGCCCTCACGCACCTCGCCCCCTATGCGCGCGCCGAGGCTGCGCTCGCCCTTCCGCTCATCGCGGAGCTCTTGCGCGCGCGCCGCCCGGGCCTGCGGGAAGAGGCGGCGCGGTGCCTGGGTCGGATCGGCGTGGAGCTTCCCGAGAGCGCGCCCGCCGTCGCCGCGCGCCTGTCGAGCGCGTTGGAAGGCGCGCGGAACGCCCGGGCAGGCAACGAAGCGCGCGAGATCCTTGCGGCGCTCGAAGGCATGCTCGGCAACCTGTCGCCGGCCGCGCGCGCGCAGGTCGCGACCGCGGTCGCCCC
>DATLCC010000025.1:0-28322 GCA_035526585.1 Thermoplasmatota archaeon
TCTTCCCCTTCTCGACGGCGACCGCGCCCAACGGCGTCGTGCTCCTCGGCGTCGTCGCCGGCGTCATCCTCGCCGCCCTCGCGAGCCTCCTCCTGGGCATCCCCGCGATCCGGCTGCGCGAGGACTACCTTGCCATCGTGACCCTGGGCGCCGCCGAGATCTTCCGCAGCTTCGTCGGGAACGAGGAGGCGTGGACGCGCGGCACGCTGGGCATCGTCGCCGTGCAGCGCCCGCTCGCCGATTGGGCACGCGAGAGCGCCTGGTGGAACACGATCGCGGACAGCATCCAGGTGCGCCCCATCGCCCTCGCCCACGTCGCCCTCGGGCTCCTCCTCGTCGCCTTCGTCTTCCTCATGCTCGAGACGCTGGCGCGCTCCCCCTGGGGGCGCGTGCTCAAGGCCGTGCGCGAGGACGACGCGGTCGCCTCGTCCCTGGGCAAGAACGTCACCGTCTACAAGCTCGAGGTCCTCATGATCGGCGCCTCCCTCGCCGCCGTCGCGGGGATCCTCGCCGCGTGGAACGTGAACAGCGTCTTCCCCGAGCACTTCCTCACCGCGACCACCTTCTTTGCGTTCATCATCCTCGTCATCGGCGGGATCGGCAACCACAAGGGCGCGCTCCTGGGCGCGATCCTCCTGTGGGGGATCTTCGAGCTCGCAGGCAACCTCACGACCGTGGGCGCGCTAAAGACGCTGGGCATCAGCTTCGCGGGCCCGATCCAGAACATCTTCGTCGGCGTCGTGCTCATCTTGATCATGCTCGTGCGTCCCCATGGCGCGATCGGCCGCAAGGAGGAGCTCGTCCTTGGGAAGTGACCGCCGAGTTCGAGTTCACGTTCGAGGGCAAGCGGCGGCTCGCACTCGGACTCCGGGGGCCGGATGAACCGCGTCCTGAGGCTGGCGCGGGCCGCGCGGCCCGTGGCGATGGCGGCCGATGTCATCCTCCAGACGCGCGACGTCGCGAAGCACTACGGCGGCCTGCGCGCGGTGGATGGCGTCTCGCTGGAGTTCAGGCGCGGCTCCCTCACGGGGATCATCGGCCCGAACGGCGCGGGGAAGAGCACGCTCTTCAACCTGCTCGCCGGCAGCGAGCCGTTGACGGCCGGCGCGGTGGCCTTCGATGGGAAGGACGTCACGGACCTCCCCGCGTTCCGGCGCGCGCGCCTGGGCCTCGCGCGCACGTTCCAGCTCAGCCGCGCCCTTGCGCGCCTCACCGTGCGCGAGAACCTCGCCCTCGCGCCCGGCGAGCAGCCCGGCGAGCGCGTGTGGGCGCCGCTCCTCGCCGCGCCGCGCGTCGCCGCGCACGAGCGCGACGTGCAGAAGAAGGTGGACGAGACGCTCGCCTTCTTCGAGATCGCGCACGTCGCGGACGAATACGCCGGCGCGCTCTCGGGCGGCCAGAAGAAGCTCCTCGAGCTCGCGCGCGCCCTCATGCGCGACCCGAGCGTCGTGCTCCTGGACGAGCCCATGGCGGGCGTGAATCCCACGCTCGCGCGCAAGCTCATGGACAAGGTCGAGGATCTCCGCCGCACGCGCGGCATCACGTTCGTCCTCGTCGAGCACGACCTCGAGACGGTGTTCACCCGTTGCGACCCCATCATCGTGATGGCCCAGGGCAAAGTGCTCGCCCACGGCGATGCGGCGACGGTGCGGGCGAACCGCGACGTGCTGGAGGCGTATCTTGGCGGCTGATGCTGGTCGGACGTGGGACGACGCAGAAGCGAAGAAGCGGACGACGTCGGGATCGTTTCGCGTTGTTGCATTCCGCGTCTCCTCGTCGCCGCTGAGACCTCTGGGGGCCGCGCATGAGTGACATCCTTGCCGCGCGCGACATCGTCTGCGGCTACGGCGAGGCGGACATCGTGAAGGGCGCATCCGTCGCGGTGCACGAGAAGGAGGTCGTGTGCATCATCGGGCCCAACGGCGCCGGCAAGAGCACGCTCCTCAAGTGCATCTTCGGGCTCGTCCAGGCGCGCTCCGGGACGGTCACGCTCGAAGGCAAGGACCTCACGGGGCTTCGCCCGAACCAGATCGTCGCCGCGGGGCTCGGGTACGTGCCCCAGGTCGCGAACGTCTTCGCGACGATGACCGTCGACGAGAACCTCGACGTGGGCGGCTTCCTGCGGGCCCACGGCGCGCAGGAGGCGCGAGAGCGCGTGTTCTCGCTCTTCCCGATCCTGCGCGATCGACGGGCCGAGCGCGTGGGCCGCATGTCGGGCGGGCAGCGTCAGATGGTGGCGATCGGGCGCGCGCTCATGCTCGACCCCCGCGTGCTGCTCCTCGATGAGCCCAGCGCCGGCCTTGCGCCGATGCTGCAGGACCAGGTGTTCGCGCAGGTGCGCCGCATCGCGGACGCGGGGACGCCCGTGCTCCTCGTGGAGCAGAACGCGAAGAAGGCGCTCGCGCACGCGGACCGCGGGATCGTCCTCGACCAGGGGAAGAACGCGTACGAAGGGAAGGGAAGCGAGCTCCTGGCCGATCCCAACGTCGGCAAGCTCTACCTGGGCGAAGGTGCCCGCACGCCCGACGCGCCATGAATCGTTCCGGCGGACCCGGGCCAGGCTTCTTTCCGCGGAAGAGGGATGCTGGCGCATGCGCCCGAACCTCACCGTCGTGACGCTCGCGACGGACGACCTGGCCCGCGCCGTCAGATTCTACGAAAGCGGCCTGAAGCTCAAGGTCGCGAACCAGTGGCGCGAGCAGCACGTCGCCTTCGTTCCGATGAGCGGCGTCGTCCTCGCGCTCTGGCCTCGCGCCGAGTTCGCGGGCGACGTCGGCACCGCGCCCGAAGGCTCGGGCTTCCGCGGCGTCTCGCTCGCGCACAACGCCACGTCGCGCGCCGAGGTCGACGCCGTCCTCCGCGACGCCAGGGAGGCCGGCGCGCGCATCGCGAAGCCCGCGCACGAGACGTTCTGGGGCGGCTACTCCGCGTACTTCGAGGACCCCGACCCTCATCTCTGGGAGGTCGCGCACAACCCGTTCTGGACGCTCGACGCGGACGGGCGCGTCGCGAAGCTCGCGCCCGGGTGACGCGTCGGCCGACGGAGAAGCATCAGGGATAAGAGTGCCAAGCGTGGGCCAACGCCACCCGGTCGCCCCTTCTCGCAGAATGTCTCTTCCATCGTCATCCCAGACGGCGGCGCGCGCCTTGAGGGCTCGGCGATACCCTCAAACGGCGCACTCCGCATCGCGCCGGCCGTGGACGACCTGCGCGTGCCGGGAGCCCCTCGTGGGCAGCCGGTGACGCTCCGTCTCGACGGGCGCGCCTTCGAGGCGTACGAGGGGGAAACGGTGGGCGGCGCGCTCCACGCCTCCGGCGAGAAGGTGCTGATGCGCAGCATCAAGTACCACCGCCCGCGCGGCCTCTTCTGCTGCACCGGAAAGTGCGCGAGCTGCCTCATGCGCGTCGACGGCGTGCCCAACGTGCGCGCGTGCGTCACGCCCGTACGCGACGGCATGAAGGTCGAGTTCCAGAATTCCTTCCCGAGCGCGCGCCGCGACGTCTTCTCCCTCACGGACAAGGTGTTCCGGAAGAATTTCGACTACCACGCGCGCTTCATCCGACCGCGCTTCATGGCGCCCGTCTACAACGCCGTCATCCGACGCATGGCGGGCTTCGGCACGATCCCCGACCTGCGGCCCGTCGTCCGGCCCACGATCCAGCGCCGCGAGATCGACGTGCTCGTCGTGGGCGCCGGTCCGTCGGGCCTTGCAGCCGCCGTCGCCGCCGCGGAGGGCGCGGCGAGCGTGCTGCTCGTGGACGAGGCCGCGCGCGCCGGCGGCACGCTCCTGCTGCAGCCCGACGGGCGCGCGAGCGTCGCCGAACAGACCGCGCGGCTTCACGAAGCCGGCGGCGAGAGTTTCGAAGGAACGACCGCGATCGGCGTCTACCTCACCGACGGAAAAGGCCAGGCGCTCCCCTCGCCCGGCCTCGTCGCGCTCATGACGCCCGAGCGCGTGATCGAAGCGCGCCCGAAGGCGCTCGTCGTCGCCACGGGCTACCACGAGACGCCCGCGTTCCTCACGGGCAACGACCTTCCCGGCGTGATGGGCACGCGCGCCGCGCTCTCGCTCCTGCACGGACAAGGCATCCTCCCCGGCCGCCGCATCGCCTTCGCCGGCACGGGCGCCCTCACCCCGCGCGCCCGCATCGACCTGCAGAAGGCCGGCGCCGAGATCGTCGACGGGCCCGTGAGCGAGATCTGGGGCGGCACGCGCGTCGAAGGCGCCGTCGTCCACGACCGCAAGGAAGAGCTCGACTGCGTTCTCAGCGCAGGCGACGAGACCCCACGCATCGAGCTCCTCCAACAGGCCGGCGCGCGCCTCGCTCTCGCAGGATGGGCCACCGGGCCCACCCTGGACGGGGTCAGCACAAGCGTCCGCGGCGTCTTCGCGGCAGGGAGCGTCGCGGACCCGCGCATGCCGCTCGACGCGCGCGCCGCGATGGGCGCCCGCGCCGGCGAGGCCGCCGCGAAACATGCGCGGGGGGCGCGATAGGATGAGCTCGCCCAAGCGCATGGTGTGCACGTGCGAGGACGTGAACGACGTCGAGCTCACGGAGGCGATCGGCGCCGGCTGCGCGGACCTCGAGAGCCTCAAGCGCTACACGGGCTTCGGCACGGGACCCTGCCAAGGGAAGACGTGCGTGACCCTCGCGCGTCGTCTCCTGACGGAGACGACGAGGAAGCCGCCCTCGGCGGCAGGGATCACGTACCGCGCGCCCACGCAGCCGGTGCCGCTGCGGCTGCTGGCCGGTGAGGACGACGCATGAGCGCGCGCCTCGTCACCGAAGGCCCGCTCAAGCGACGCTACTCGGTCGTCATCGTGGGCGGCGGAGCGAACGGCCTCGGCGTCGCGCGCTGGCTCGCGGAGGCAGGCATGACCGACGTGCTCGTGCTGGAGAAAAGCTATCTCCTCCACGGCGCGAGCGGCCGCAACGGCGGCGGCATCCGTGCCCAGTGGGGCACGAGCGACAACCTGGTCCTCGCGCGCGAGAGCATCAAGATGTTCCGCCGCATGAGCGGCGAGCTCGGGTTCAACGTCTGGTTCCGCCAGGGCGGGTATCTCTTCCTCGCGCACGACGAGGAGAAGATGGCTGCGATCCGCAGGACGGTCGCCTTCCACAACGCGAACGGCGTGAAGACGCGCGTCGTCGACCCCACCGAGATCGAGGTGCTCTGCCCGGAGCTCAACAAGGAGGGCGTCCTCGGCGGCTCGTTCCATGCGGGAGACGGCATCATCTTCCCGTGGGCGGTCGTGTTCGGCCTCGCGAAGCGATGCACCAAGCTTGGCGTCGACGTGCGCACGTTCACCTCCGCCGTCGGCTTCGAGGCGTCCAACGGCCGCATCCGCGCCGTCGAGACGACGCGCGGCCGCGTGGAATGCGACTGGGTCGTGAACGCGGCCGGATGCTGGAGCCACGAGGTCGCGGACCTCGTCGGCGTGAAGCTTCCCAACCTCCCCGTCCGCCACGAGATCCTCGTGACGGAAGCGCTGAAGCCGTTCCTCCACCCGATGATCGTCGATCTGCGCAACGGCCTCTACGCGAACCAGGACATGCGCGGCGAGGTCGTGAGCGGGATCGGGATGCCGGGGGAGAAGCCCGGCGTGAACTTCGCGTCGAGCTTCGCCTTCACGCGCCGCGTCGCGCGCGCGCTCGTCGATCTCTTGCCCACGCTGGGCGACGTGAAGGTCATGCGCCAATGGGCCGGCGCCTACGACGTGACGCCCGACAACAAGCCCATCCTCGGCCCGACGCCCGGGCTCGAGAACTTCCTCCAGCTCAACGGCGCCTCGGGCCACGGCTTCATGGTGAGCCCCATGACGACGCGGATGACGGCCGATCTCATCCTCGGGCGGCCGCCCGCGCTCGATCCTCGCCCCTTCCGGCTCGACCGGTTCACGCCGGACTTCGTCCCCGAGAAGGAGACGCTCGTCATCGGGTAGGACGGCACCCGTGCCGGTCGCGACGCGAATCGAAGCGATTATCGTCCGGGCGCTCGCTTGCAGGCACGAAGAGGGATACCGATGGCCTATTCGTACACGAACAAGAAAGGCGACTGGACGCTCTACACCCGCAAGGTCGAGCTCAACGGCGGCCGCAACCAGACGATCTATTTCTTCAGCCGCGGCTCGCCCAAGAGCGGCACCCCGACGGACATGCCCACCGGGTTCAAGGTGATGGAAGCGCCCACGACCGGGCTTCCCATCCTGAAGAAGGCGTGAGCCTCCGAGCGCCTCAGAGGCCGAGGCACCAGAGCGGGTCGTTCAGGTCCACCGCGCACGGGAGGGGGAGCGCGTTCCCGCTGGGAGCCACGGTCAACAGCACGAGCGCCACCATCGTCATGATCCAGAGCTTCCGAGCCAACATGCGCCCAGGGCTCTGCCGCGCCCCCTATTTGGCGCCATCGTGGAACGAGGGGGTCGGCGTCGGCAGGCAGAAATAGGAGCATCCGCGTCGGCGGAAGGCCGGCAGCGCCGCGCCCCGACATTCTGGGCGCGGAAGGCCAGGACCTCGTCCAGCCGGCTCGAGTTGAGACCCATGGGCAACATCCGACCCACCTACATCAAGCGCGTCGCCATCGAGCTCGTCGAACGGTTCCCCGAGAAGTTCACGGGCGACTTCGACCACAACAAGAAGATGGTGGACGAGCTCGCCACCGTCCAGGGGAAGTCGATGCGCAACCGCATCGCCGGGTACGTCACGACGTACCGCCTCCAGCAGGAGATCGTCTAAGCCATCTCTGAGTAGTTACTCAGATTTTAACTACCATTCCTGGGTTGCTTCCAGCGTGAGCTCCGTGCTGGACGTCGCTGCGCGCCACCTTCGAGACGGAAAATTCGTCTGCGTCTACGACGCCGACGGGCGCGAGGAGGAGGTCGACCTCTTCGTCGCCGCCGAGCACGCGACCCCCGCCGCGGTGCGCACGCTGCGCAAGGACGCGGGCGGCCTCGTCTTCCTCGCCGTCGACCCGCGCGTCGGCCGCGCGCTGGATCTCCCGTTCCTCCAAGACCTCTACGCCGAGGACAGCGCCAGGCACCCGGTCCTCCAGCGCCTGATCCCCAACGACATCAAGTACGACACGCGCAGCAGCTTCAGCCTCACCATCAACCACCGCAAGACGTTCACCGGCATCACGGACAACGACCGCTCGCTCACGATCCAGGAGTTCGCGAAGCTCGCGAAGGCGCCGGATGTCGAAGCGTTCGGCCAGCAGTTCCGAGCCCCAGGACACGTGCACCTGTGCGTGGGCGCCGACAAGCTCCTCCACGAGCGCCAAGGGCACACCGAGATCGGAGTGGCCCTGGCGCGCCTCTCGGGCGTCGTGCCCGTCCTCGCCGGCTGCGAGATGCTCGCGGACAACGGGCGCGCCCTCTCCAAGGCCGACGCGCAGCGCTGGGCCGACGCGCACGAAGCCCTCCTCCTCGATGGCAAGGCCGTCGAGGCCGCCTGGATGAAGCTTGAAGCCACGGCGGCACCCTCCCGCTGATAGCATGTCGAACGGCGCGTCGAAGCGGGCGGAGTCCCCCCGCGAGAAGAAGCGTGTCATGGCGGCGGGCGTGTTCGACCTGCTGCATCTGGGGCACGTCCACTATCTCACCGAGGCGAAGAAGTTCGGCGACGAGCTCGTCGTCGTCGTGGCGACGGACGTGATGGTGGCGAAGCGCAAGCACCAGCCCATCATCCCGCAGGAGCAGCGACTTGCCCTCGTGGCGACGATGAAGCCGGTCGACCTCGCCATCCTCGGCTCGCCGATCGACCAGTACGCGACCGTCGCCGCGGTGAAGCCGCACGTCATCGCGCTGGGCTACGACGACTACCACCGCGCGGACGAGATCAAGGCCGAGCTCGCGAAGCGCGGGATGCCCTACGTCGAGGTCGCGCGCTGCCCCAAATTCGACGAGCACGACCTCAATGGGACAAGGAAGATCGTGAAGAGGATCCTCGAGATGTACGACCCGGAGGCGCACCAGCCATGACGAAGAAGATCGGCATCGTAGACACCACGTTCAGCCGCGTGGACATGGGGCGCGTCGCCCTCGACACGCTCCGGCAGCACACGCGCGACGCGACGATCCAGCGCGTCGTCGTCCCTGGCGTGAAGGACCTGCCCGCGGCGGCCCGACGCTTCTACGACGAGGGCTGCGACCTCGTCCTTGCGTGCGGGATGGTCGGCGCCGAGGACGTCGACAAGGTCTGCGGCCACGAAGCGTCGCTCGGGCTCATGTGGCTCCGCACGACCTTCGGACGTCCTCTCCTCGAGGTCTTCATCCACATGGACGAGCCCTTCGAGCACGACGCGTTGGGAAAGGTCGTCCGCCGTCCGGCGAGCGCCGCCGAGGTCGCGAAGTACGAGAAGGAGCTGCGCCACCTGAGCGTCGAGCGCACGCGCGAGCACGCCGTGAACGCCTACCTCATGCTCTACGAGCCCGACAAGCTCGCCGAGCTCGCAGGAACGGGACAACGCCAGGGGTACGACGATGCCGGGCCCATTCAGTAGCTCCACCCCGGGTCGCCGCAGCGATCCGGCGAGGAAGAAGATCGCCGTGGTCTGGGGCCTCTTCAACGAGGACCTGACCTCGCAGATGCGCGATCGCGCCGTGAAGGCGATCGAGGCCGCAGGGTTCGAGGCCGCGCCCCTCGTCTGCGTCTCGGGCACGTTCGATCTCCCCTTCGCCGTCGACAAGGCGCTCTCCGAGCGCGACGTTGTGGCGGCGGTCGCGATCGGCGTCATCATCACCGGCGAGACGAAACACGACGAGCTCATCGCGCACGCGGCCGCCAGATCGCTCCTCGACATCTCGATCGCCCGGCAGAGGCCCGTGGGCCTCGGTGTCACGGGCCCGGGCCAGACGCGCGCGATGGCCGAGGCGCGCCTCGACCGCGCCGAGGCCGCCGTGGAGGCGGTGCTCCGGCTCCTGGGCAAGGACGTGCCGCACGCGCCGCGCGGGCACTGAACGCCGCATCCGCTACAGCGGAAACGCAGCCGGTATGAACGTTCCTGGTGCAGTCGAAGGACCGTCCAGATGAAGACGACGGGTCGCGCTTCGTGTTATTTTAGGATTGCCGCCGGCATCACCATGGTCCCCACGTGACTATGAGGACATGCGCCTCGGAGGCGCACACGCGCAGAGGACGACGCGCCGCCCGCGAGGGCGGCATCGGCGGCCTCTGCGGAACGTCGCGGACGCGACACTCCAAGGCTGGCCCACCGCGCCTCGAACGCGAAGGGACGGCCACGAGCTCAAGAGTCCGCGTGGAAACGCCCGGCCAACACCCGGGCGCGACGAGGATCGTAATCCCCGCCGGGCCGTCTCTCGAGGACGACCCCAGCCGCGCGCCAGCAACGGCGCGAGGTACGTTCACCCGCAACGCCAGGACCACGCGATCCCACATCGCGCCCTGGTCGAAGACAAGGACCTGCCAGGCAACTCCACCCGGAGAACCTGGACCCGTGAGCCGACGTGTGAAGTCAGCCACGACGACGCGAGACCATCCGCCGCATGCGGCGGACCTCGCACCCAACGCGCGGCGAAAGCCGCGCGAGCCCCGGCGCGCGCAAGCGTGGGACCGGGGGCGACGCGCAACGCCTGGCCAGGCACGCGCGACGCGGGATGGGTTCCGGCGCCCAAGGAGGCGTCGCGACCGGCCAGGTCGCGCATCGCGCGCGGCTGCGAACGCCCGTAGTGCCCAGGTGTCGCCCCACGCGAGTGGGGAGCCGACGCGTCGCAAGACGCGTCGAGCTCTGGAGAGCGGGCTGCCACGCAAGTGGCTCGGACCGAGTCGGTGTCATGCGGAGTCGATGTGCGCCTCCACGAGGAGCAACTTTTCGTTTTCTTCCTGCACTACGTCGCACGCCGCGCTGATCGCGGCCGCTCGCTGCGGCGAGCAGCCGCGGCGCGTCGTGCGACTTTGTGGCAAGGGGTGCTTCGCCCCCCTTGCAACCCCGCGACCAGGGGACATTCGTCCCCTGGACTCCTACCGCTTCGCGGCCCGACCTTATGCGATCGCGTGGAATGATCTCTCGCCACGCCTACCTCGTTCTGCTTGCAAAGGCGCCATCGGCTGCGGCGCGCGCGTGGGAACCGTTGGACACCGCACGCGCCACACGCGCCGATCCCGACGCGCGACGCATCGGAAGCGCAGGTGCTATCAACCTTCCTGGCGCAGTCGAAGCGCCCCCGGGATGAACACGATGGGTCTCGCTTCGTGTTATTTTAGGATCGCCGCCGGCATCACCATGCGCCCCACGTGTCTATGAGGACATGCGCCTCGGAGGCGCACACGCGCAGACGCGGAGAAGCCGCCCGCAAGGGCGGCGCCGAAGCGTCTGCGGAACGTCGCGGACGCGACACTCACCCGCCCGCCCGACGCGCCTCGAACGCGCCGTGGTGGGAGACGAGCTCAGAGTCCGCGTGGAGACGGATCGGCGCAAGCCGAGCCGAACGACAGGGACCGTAGTCCCCGCTCGCGGCGACCTCTCGAGGGTCGACCCCCACTCGCGCCGGCAACGACGCGAAGGACGTTCATCCGCAACGCCAGGATCACGCGGTCCCACACTGCGCCCTGGCAGAAGACAAGGACCCGCCAGGCAACTCTCCGGAGAACCTGGACCCATGGACGACGTGTGAAGTCACCATGACGACGCGGGATCACCTGCCGCATGCGGCAGGCCCCGCACCCACCCCGACGCGAAAGCATCGGGGACCCCGGCGCGCGCAAGCGTGGGACCGGGGGCATTCGCGCACCGCCTGGCCAGGCACGCGCGACGCGGGATGGGTTCCGGCGCCCAAGGAGGCGCCGCGGTCGGCCAGGTCGCGCATCGCGCGCGGCTGCAAATGCCCGTAGTGCCTCGGTGTCGCCCCATGCGAATGGGGAGCCGACGCGTCGCGAGACGCGTCAGCTCGAGAAAGCGGGCTGCCACGCAAGTGGCTCGGACCGATCGGTGTCAGCGGGGATCGGTGTGCGCCTCCACAGGAGCACCTTCCTTTTCAGCGACGCACTCCGTCGCATGCCACGCTGATCGCGGCCGCTTGCAGCGGCGAGCGTCCGCGGCGAGCGTTGGCGGCGCGCGTCATGCGCCGTTCGCGTCGTCACCCTCGCCCTGGGGCTTCACCCAGCCCCGCTCGTCGGGCTCGGAGTACTCGGCGGGCTTCTCGGCGGCGCGGTTCTCCTTGCGCGACTCCGTCACGCCCGCGCCACCGCGCGCCGCACCGGGGACCTGCTTGTAGCGCTCGGCGACGTCGGGCGCGTACTGGTCCTTCGAGGCGGTCGTGGGGACGAACGATTCGTCCGTCTCCGAGCCCTGCTTGTCGCCTGCGACGGCCATCGGCTCGCCCACCTCGTCGTCCTCGGCTTCGCTGGGCGTGGGCGGAGCGAACGGCCCCACGGGCTTCTCTCTGGCGATGCGATCGCGGTCGTGCATGCCCGCCTGTCGGCGCTTGAAGGGAGAGTCTTTTTCGCGGGTTCCTCGATGGGGCGCCATGCCTCGCGGCTTCGCCTCGCGCATGGGACGCGTCAAGGAATCGGGCACGGTCAGGATCACCGACGCCGTGCAGAAGCTGCGCAAGGAGGGGCGCGAGATCATCAGCTTCAGCGTGGGCGAGCCCGACTTCGACACGCCGGAGCCCGCGCGCGAGGCCCTGAAGGCCGCCGTGGACGCCGGCCACACGCATTACGTGAGCGCGTGGGGGATCCCGCCTCTGCGCGACGCGATCGCGACGAAGAGCCGCGAGGAGAACCGCATCCCCTGCGAAGCGAAGCACGTCCTCGTCACGCCCGCGAAGCAGGCGATCTTCTACGCCATCCTCGCCACGGTGGAGAAGGGGGACGAGGTGCTCATCCCGGACCCCGCGTGGGTGAGCTACGAGCCGATCGTCGAGCTCGCAGGCGGGAAGGTCGTGCGCGTCCCCGCGACGATCGAGACCGACTTCCGCATGACGCCCGAGGCGATCGCTGAGCGCGTCACGTCGAAGACGAAGATGCTCATCACGAACTCGCCGTCGAATCCGACAGGTGGCGTCGCAACGCCGGCCGACGTGCGCGGCTGGTGCGACCTTGCGAGGGACCATGACCTTTGGCTCCTCTCGGACGAGCTCTACGAGAAGCTCATCTACGAGGGGGAGCACCTGAGCCCGGCCTCGCAGCCGGGCATGTTCGAGCGCACGCTCACCGTGAACGGCTTCAGCAAGGCGTACGCGATGACCGGCTGGCGCATGGGGTGGCTCGTCGGCGACATGCCCGCGATGAAGGAGATCATCAAGCTCCAGCAGCACTCGCTCACGCACCCGGCGGCGTATTCGCAGCACGGCGCGCTCGCCGCGCTCGCGATGGACCAGGCGCCCGTGGGCGCGATGCGCGACGAGTTCCGCGCGCGGCGCGACCTCGTCGTCGCGGGGCTGCGCAGGATCCCGGGCTGGGAGTGCAATGTGCCCAAGGGCGCCTTCTACGTCTTCGCGAAGTACCACCACAAGCTCGACAGCATGGCGATGGCGGAGAAGCTCCTGCACGAGGGGGGCGTCGCCGTCACGCCCGGCATCGAGTTCGGGCCGCTGGGCGAAGGGCACGTCCGCATCAGCTACGCGAACAGTCGCGACAACCTGCGTCGGGGCCTCGAGCGCATCGCGGACGTGTGCGCCAAGCTCCCCTTATAAGGGACCCGCGGACTCGAGGTCCAACCGCGCCCAACAAGGCTTATGAGCGCGCCCGCGGCCGATCGGCTTGACGGATGAGCCGACGCTTCCTCCTCCTGGCCGTGGTCGCCCTCCTGGCGCTGCCGAGCATCGCGCTCCCCAGCGTCCTCGCGCACGGCGGCGTGGAGGACCAGTACCGCTACAACACGAACCGGCCGCAGGCCATCCAGCCGCAGCCGGACATCCCCGAGGGGTACACCGGCCCCGGCCGCGAGCCCTACCTCAGCTACTTCGAGGGCGCCTGGCTCTACGGCAAGATGAGCGCGACGCCCATCAACGGGCAGCACCCGGCGGACATGGACGTCGACGGCGACTGGGTCGTGTGGGAAGACGCCGCACGCTCCGACATCTACGCGTACAGCATCTCCGCGGGCCAGGGCTACTACATCACGAACGACAACGCGGCGCAGCACCACCCGCGCGTCTCGGGGAACGTCGTCGTCTTCGAGGACCACCGCTCTGCGCTCCGCCCGGGCATCTACGCCTACTTCCTCGACACGGGCGAGACGCGCCGCCTCTCGGACGCGAACCGCTCCGTCGGCAGCCCCGACATCATGTACCCCATCGTCGCGTGGGTCGACGAGAACATCACGAACGCCGACGTCTGGGGCTACTCGCTCCTCAACAACACGGGGTGGAACCTGCACGACGGCACGGACCGCGACAGCAACCCAGTCGTCGTGCGCGACAGCGTCTTCTGGCGCACGTACCGCTACAACCTGTGGGACATGGTGGGCTACGACACGCACCTGGGCGAGATGGTCCAGGTCACGACGGATGGCGCCATCCAGAGCGCGCCCCTCACGAACGGGCGCGACCTCCTCTTCCTCACCAACTACTACACGTTCGGCTGGACCGTCGAACGCTACGACCTCGACGAAGGGCTCGTGAAGACGTCCGACTACCACGTCGGCGACTCGCGCCCGAGCGCGGCGAGCGGCGACGCGCTCCTGCGCATCGTGCAGGACGTGGACTACTCGCAGATGATCATCCACAACCTCACGAGCGGCGCCACGAACCACGTGAGCGGCAACCTCGTCTTCACGACGGCGCCCGTCATCCAGGAGCACACCGTCTTCGCCTCGCTCGTCACGAAGGAAGGCGCGAGCCTCCTCGTGCTGCAGGTGAGCCCCTTCGCGCTCGCGAAAAAGCCCACCGTCACCATCACGAACCCGGGCGACAACGCCGCGTGGGTCCGCCCCCTCTCCGTCGCCGGCCTCCTCGAGGCGGGGCCGGAGTTCACCGAGCCCACGACGTTCACCTACCGCCTCGATAACGAAGCGCCGCAGATCATCCCGCCCGCCGAACGCTGGCGCTTCACGCTCGACCCCAACGGCGTCGAGCCCGGCGCCCACACGGTGACCGTCCGCGCCACCTTCCGCGAAGGCCCGCCCATCCAGACCGGCATCACGCTCAACATCCCCGCCCCCGGCCAAAGCATCGACGTCGCGCGCGCCGGCCCCGCCTTCCACGCCGCCCGCGTCCTGGGCGAGCTCCACAACTACGTCCTCGACAACCCCGCGAGCTGGTTCCTCATCCCGCTCGTCCTCCTGATATTCGCACTCCTCATCGTGCGCTTCTGGATCTGGCTCAAGCCGCGCAGGAAGCGCACGGTGGCGGAGTTCGTGAGCCCGGAAGATTACGCATAGTCAAGAGTGAGACCCTCGGCAATCGAGATTATCCAGACACTGGTCACGTGCAAGGCGACCTCCTCTCTCAGTGTCCTCGTCATCGGGTCGATCGGCGATGCTGGCGCTCGGCCATAGCGTTTTGTGTGAGAAGAGGCTAGCGCGGTTGCCCCAATGACGTGGGATCAACCTCCGAGCTTAGCACGCTGTGACGGTTTACCGTTTTTCAGCTGAGGGGCACACATTCATCGGCATTCATCGACTTGCATCGCGTAACTATTGGGTTACGCATAACACGACACTCGTCGTGCTGAAGGCGAGCGGGCGAGCATTCTTGCCAGGGGCGAAATTTTTCTGCGGAAAAATTTCGCGATGCCGAAGGGCAAGGATGGGAGTGGCGGTGTTGGATCGGCTCCGCCCCTTGGACGGAGAGATGGCTGGAGATGACGACTGCTCGACCGCGCGCCTCTTAGCATCCACGTCGCCCCTATCCTTGCCGCTGCAGGGACCCGAAATTTTTCCGCAGAAAAATTTTGGCCCAGGTAACGATGTTCAGCTTTTCAGCAGCAAGTCACCGCCGCGGCGGCCGCCCGGCTGTCGCGCGTTGCTCGTGGCACATCTTGGGTCGTTTCATGATGCACCTCGACCGGGTCGCCCCGCAGGGCGACCCGGCGAGTGATATCGTTCTTACGTCGTCTTCTTCAAGCGCCCGAGCACAGGCTCGTAGATCAGGCCGTCGTCCATGAGGGCGTTGAGGCACTCTTCGACGTCGGCTTCCTTGATGCCCTTCTTGCCGGCTTCGGAGACGATGTCCTCCCACGGCGCGCCCTTGCCTTCGTCGCGGCGCTCGATGAAGCCGAGGACGACGTCCTTGTGCGGGTTCTCGGCGCTGCCCTTGGGGGGCGTCGTCGCGGCGGGGGACGCGGCGCGTGCGGCCGCCGCGGCCGGCGCCTGGTAGGTCGCGGCGGCCGGCGCGAAGCTGGGCTCCGCGGCGATCTTCTCGGCTCCTCCGGGGAGAAGCGTCTCGAGCGCGTCGCGGATGACCTGCGCGTACTTCGCGAGGTCGGCCTTGCCGTAGTGTTCGATGGCCTTCATGACGCCCTCGGAGACGTCCTTCGGGAAGCCGAGCTCTTCGAGCTTCGCCGCCGTGGGCGCCTCGAGCTTCTGCGCCTCGCGCAGCGCATCGAGGCGCATCATGCTGTGGCGCGCCGTCTCGAGGACCCATGCGTCGCGTTCGTTCCTCTCCACGACGCGGATGCTCTCGGGCCTGACGTTCACGTACGTGACGCCCTGGTCGGCCTCGCGCGCGTTGCCCTTGCCCACGAGGGCGACGATGGCGGGCGGGCGGATGTCCGCGAGCTGGCTTGCGGCCTCGGGCTCGTACTGGCCCGCCCACACGTAGAACGTGCCGGTCGGGTCGACGACCTGCGCCTTGTAGGAGCCGGCCTGGTTGCCGCCGGGCTCGACGCTCGTGAGGACGCCGACCGCGAACATGCGGTTGATCTTGGCGCCAAAGGGCGAGACGACGTACTTCGGGCTGCGGTCGCCGCTCTCCTTGTAGGAGTGCTTCGCGTCGTTGAACTCGGAGGCGAACACGCGCTGCGCGACCTCGCGCTGCGGGCGCTCCTCGCCGTCCGCGGAGGGAGCGAAGGGGGCGCTCACAGGCCCACCTCCGAGAGGGCGGCCAGGAGCTTCTCCGCTTCGGCCTGCACATCGCGTTCCGGAGCGAAGGCCAGGTCGTTGGCTAGGATCTGGAGGCCGAACTCGTCGGAGGTCGCGCGGCCGCGCACGACGACGCGGCGGCCGGTGAGCTTCGCGACGAGCTCGTCCTGCACGACGTCGACCGTCATCGCGTCGCGCGCCATCTCCTGCGCCTGGGCGAGCGTCTTCCCGAGGATCTTCTCGGTGGCCTCGCGGCCGACGAAGAACGTCGCGGCGCCGAAGCCGTCGTCGAGGACGGCCTTCGTGCGCAGGTCGGGCGTGCCCTTCTGCTTGCCGTGGATGCGGCACTCGTTCTTCTGCAGCACGCGGTTGCACGCCCGCTCGTTCTCGAGGTGCGTGCAGCGGAAGATGATCCCACTGCCCTTCTTCACCTCGAGGAGGACGCCTTCGACGAGGATGCCTTCGCCGCCGCCGGCGGCCTCGAGCTCGCCCAGGTTGAACGGCTTCTCCTCCTGGAGCGTCGCGGCGTCGGGCATGACGTTCGCGGGGAGGATGTCGATCGTCGTGTACTGGTTGACGTTCAGGTTGGGGATCCCGCGGTACGCCTTGACGTACGCGCTGCGGATGCGCACGACCGCGTTCGCCTTGAACTCGGGCGGGAGGCGGTCGGGCTCCCACGCGGCGAAGGTGACGCGGCCCGTCTCGTCCGCTAGCTCGCCCTCGACGAGGGTCTTCTGGCCGTTCGCCGTGCTCACGGTGCGCTCGCGCAGGTCGAGGATGCGGCCCGTGACGACGACGCCGCTCATGCCCTCGCGCAGCTCGCGCACCTTGCGCTCCGTGGTCACGCGCGCGGCGCCACCCTCGCCGCCGGCAAAGCCGGAGGAGGGCCCGTCGTTCTTGACGACGATCGCGTCCGTGATGGGCGTGATGACGACGAAGTCGCCAAGGTTCACCTCGATCCCCTCACGGAACCCCTTCTTGGCGTAGGCGCCGCGCACGTGGACGCTCTGGCCCGCCTGCAGGTGGTGGTCCTTCCACGCCGTGTACGGGACCTTGCCGCTGTCGTCGCCGAGGAAGCCGTAGTAGATCGTCTTGGGCTCGCCCTTCACCGTGATCTGCTTCGGGTTCACGGTCACGATCTTCACCTTGAGCTCGAACCCCTTCTCCTCGGGGACGAGCTCGGCGACCTTCTTCACGCCCGTCTGGAGCGTGCCGCCGTGCATGCGCACGATGTCGCGCTTGGCCTGCGCGAGGGGCACGCCGTAGTCGAGGTAGCGGCGAAGCTCGTCTTCGATGGCGTCGGGGGTCAACTTGTTCGGAAGCGCCCGGGCGATCTCCTGGATGTGGGGCGCGAGGTTCTCTGTCTGTTGCATGTCGTTCCCTTCTTGGGGCCAGGGGAACGGCGGAAAAGACGACTCTGGGAGCGATCCTCAGAGGCCCTTGGTGTCCGCCGTGCGGGCCTGGTTGGACCCCAGAAACACCTCCGGTCCAAGAAGGTAGAGGGGGGTTCCCCGAAACAAGGGCCTCGGGGGGTCGCTTCGCATGCGACCCCAGGAAGAGAAGGGGGAAGTGGAAGCGGTCGGACTCAGGCCGTCACCCACTGCCGCTCGCAGTAGACCGCGACGTGGCTGTCGGGCACGACGCAGGTCGTGAGGACGACGGCGCCGCTGCCGTCGCCCGTCGCGTTGAGCCAGTATCGCATGCCGACGCCGCTGTCGTCGTCCCACTGGAGGGCCGCGACGCCGCTCCCCGCGCCGATGGTGGCGCCGCCGCCGCGGAGATTCCACTTCTCGGCGGAGGCGAGCGGGGCGGCGAGGACGAAGGCGAGCACGAGGATCGGCGCGAAGCGCATGGGCGGCGCGCCGGCAGCGCGATGCAAAGGGTTGGAGGAACATCGCACGAAGCGTCAGACAGGCCTCTTCGCCTGCCACTCCGCCAGACGCTTGGAGTAGAAGAGGTCCGGCTCGCCTGGCCGGCGCTGCGGCTCGCCCATCTTCCAGAGCTTGAGCGCCTCGCTCTCCTTCTCTTCGCTCTCGGCCACGGCCGCCTGCTCGCCGCTCGTCGTGGCCCTGGCCCATGCCGGCTCGCCGAGGAGCTTCCGCCACGAAGCGAGGATGCCGTCGAGGCGCCTCTTGTCGTCGCCCCAGATCGAATAGTGAACGCCGTCGTCCTTGAACGCCGTGTAGCAATGCACGCCGTTGTCGACGCGCTTGTACAGCCCCTTCCCCTCGCCGAGGTAGTTCCACTTGAGCTCGTGCTCCTTGAATGGCGCCTTCACGGCGTCCTTGTTGGGCTCGTAGAACTCCATCGGGATGACGACCCGCGTCTTCTGCACCGGCCCGAGCGCGCGATCGCGTTTCACGGGCTTGGGCTTGGGATCGGGCTGCGCTCCCTGCGCGACGGGCTCGGGCGAGACGGGCTTCTTCGCTGTGGGCGCGGCAGCAGGCGCCTCCTTCGCCACGGGCTTTGGGACAGGGGCGGCCTTCGCCGGTGGCTTCACAGGGGCGGCCTTCTTCGCCGCCGGCTTCGCCGCCTTCGCGGAGACCTTCTTCGTCACGGCCTTTTTCGCGGGCTTCGCTGGCGCCTTGCGCGCGGGCATCGGTCCGCCAATGAAGGGGCGGCTCAAACAGATATCGATAGCACACCCGGACACTGGCGGGCCGCGAAGCGGTCGGGGTCCGGGGGCAAATGCCGCCGCAACCGCAGTTGCGGCGAGGACGTGCCCGCAGGCACGTCGGAACCCGGCGGGGGAGTTCCAAGGGGGGAGGTCACCCCCCTTGGCACGAAGTGACTGCTGGAAAACTGGTTCTCGGCGCGTTCCTGGCGCAGAACTAATTTTCAACGACGACGACGACTCTGGGGGGTAAACCCCCCAGACCCCCCTTTGGGCACGAAGTGACACGACGCGCCGCGCGCCCCGCAGGGCGCCGCGCGCGGCGTGTCACGTAGTGCGTAGGAAGAGTTGCGCGGGTCAGGGGTGGTGCATACGGTAACCGGCCCCTATTACTAGATAAGGCGTGGGCCTACCAGCAGGTCAGTCTCTTCATCCACCGCGCAAGGGAGCGTCACGCCCTCTCGCTCTTGAACCTATCCCTGCAGCGCTCGCTCTACGGCCGCTCGGACCACCGCCGCGTCGCCGCGCCCCTTGAGCTGCCGCATCGTCTGGCCCACGAGGAACTGGATCGCGCTCGTCTTCCCCGCGCGCCAATCTGCGACCGCCCTCGGGTTCGCCGCCACGGCCGCGCGCGCCGCCGCGTCCACGTCGCTCGCGTCCGTCGTCGCGCCCAGCTCCTTCGCGAGCTCGTCGCCAAGGCCGCGATGGTCGAGCGCGTGGCGCAGCAGGCGCGTCGCGACCTGCGGCGTGATGCGCGCCTCTTCGCGGGCGGCGAGGAGCGCCGCGATGTCGCCGGGCGATACGCCGCTCGCCGCGAGGGAGGCCTTCCGGAAATCGAGCTCCCCCCGCACGTCGCGCACGAGGAAATGGAATGCGGTCCGGGTCGGGAGGCGCTCGAAGAGGTCCGCGAGCGCGCGCTCCTCCAGGAGCGCCGACGCGTCCTCCTCCGCCACGCCCGCGAGCGCGGCCACGCGGGCGCGCCGCGCGAACACACCCTCCTCTCGCGCCGTAGCTGTGGCGACGGCGTGCAGGTCCACGGGTCGCAGGTCGGGGTCCGCGAGGAAGCGATAGTCGGCGGCGGTCTCCTTGGCGCGCAGCGGCGTGGTGCGCCCCGTCTGCTCGTCGAAGTGGCGCGTCTCCCGCACGGCGCCCTCGCGCTGCTGCCGTTCGAGCTCGTGCTGCAGCGCGCGCTCGACGTTGCGGACGCTGTTGACGTTCTTGACCTCGACGCGGGCGCCGCCGTCGATGGACAGGTTGCAGTCCGCCTTGATGCCGGCCTCGTCCCGGCCGATCCCGAGATAGGAAAGTGCGAGCCGCAGCTCCTGGAGGAGCCGCCGCGCGTGCGCAGGCGACGCGATCTCCGGCTCCGTCACGAGCTCGATGAGCGGCGCGCCGCTGCGATCGTAGTCCACGAGCCCGGTCGCCGGATCGTACGCGCCGGGATCCTCCTCGACGTGGAGCTCGGTCAGGGCGCATCCGGCAAGCGTGCCCCCGGTCGCGATGGGCTCGCTCGTACGCTGGTAGTTGCTCGGAAGGTCCGGATAGAAGTAGTGCTTGCGCAGGAACTGCGTGGAAGACGCAAGCTCCATGCCCAGCGCGCGCGCGAGGCGCACGGCGGCGACGAGCGCGGCGGCGTTGGGCGCGAGCGGCTTCGCGCCGGGCTGTCCTGTGCAGACGTGGCAGACCTGCGTGTTCGCGGCGCGGGAGGCAAGGAAGTCCGCGCTGCACGCGCAGAAGAGCTTGCTCTGCGTGCGCAGGTACACGTGCACCTCGAGGCCGATCATGACGCGCGTCACAGTGCCTCGACCACCCGCATCGCGGCGAGGACGCGCGCGTCGTCCCCATCGCGCCCGATCACCTGCATGCCCACGGGGAGCCCGTCGACGCGCAAGGGCACGCTGCCGGCGGGCACGCGCGCGAGGTTCGCGCTCACGGTGAGCACGTCGGCTGCATACATCTCGCGCGGATCGCCGGTGCGCGCGCCGATCTTGAACGCGCGCATCGGCATCGTGGGGCCCATGAGCACGTCGCAGCCTGCGAGCGCCGCCTCGAATTCCCGCGCGAGCTGCGCTCGCGCACGAAGAGCGGCGTCGTACCACGCGCCGCGCTCCTCGCGGCTCGTGACGAACGTGCCGAGGAGGATGCGGCGCTTCACCTCCGCGCCAAAGCTGGCGCGCGCGTGCGACTGCGACTCGGCGGCGGAAGCGGCCGAGCCGGGGGATCCGTAGCGGAAGCCGTCGAGGCGGGCCATCGCGCTCGCGAACTCGGCGTAGTTCAGCACGTAGTAGGCGGCGAGGGCGTGGGGCACGCTCGGGAGCTCGACGTCGACGAGCGCGGCCCCGCGATGCTCCAACGTGCGCAGCGCGGCGCGCACGGGCGCTTCGACGTCGGGCGCGAGCCCCTCGAAGAACTCGCGCGGCACGCCGATCGCGAGCTCGTTCGCGCTCGTCGAGGTCGCAGGAGCGATCTCCCGAGTGCAGACCGTGTCCCGCGGATCGGGCCCCGCGATCGCGCGCAGGAGCGCCTCCACGCCGGCGACGTCGCGCGCGAGCGGCGCAGGACTTTCGAGGCTCATGGCGAGGTCCGCCATGCCATGGCGGCTCACGAGCCCGTGGCTGGGCTTGAGGGCGGCGATGCCGCAGAAGGCGGCTGGGCAGCGCGCGCTGCCGCCCGTGTCGCTGCCGATCGCGACGTCGACGACGCCTGCCGCGACGCTCGCGCCCGCCCCGCTGGAGGAGCCGCCCGGCACGCGCGCGAGGTCGCGGGGGTTGAGCGTCGGACCGAACGCGCTGTTCTCCCCGGAGGAGCCGGCCGCGAACTCGTCCATGTTCGTCTTGCCGAGGATGGTCGCGCCCGCCGCCTCGAGCCGCTCGACGACGGTCGCCGTGTAGGGCGAGTGATAGCGTTCCAGGTGGCGGGAGCCGCACGTCATCGGGCGCCCTTTCCACGCGAGGTTGTCCTTCAGGCTCGCGACCATGCCCGAAAGCGGCCCGTCCCGCGCGCGCGGCGCGTCGCCTTCGACGTGCAGGAACGCGCGCCACGGGTCCGCCCCCAGCCGCTCGCGCGCACGCTCGAAGGCCCCGCTCACGGGATCCCCCTGCCCACGCGCACGCCGCGCGTCGCCGCATCCACGTGGGGCGCCGCGGCGAGGATCGCGTCCACCTCGTCCGGCGGAGCCGGGGCGACCGCGTCCTCGCGCAGCGCGCCTGGCTCAGGCTCCGGAGCGGGCGGGAGGGCGCGCGCGTGCTCGGCGAGCGCGGCGAACTCGCGGGTGATCGCGTCGCAGGCCGCGGCGAGCTCGCGCACCTCCTCCGGGGTGAGGCGCAGGCGCGCGAGCGCGGCGAGGCGGCGCGCCTCCAGCTCCCAGTCCACCGGCATGCGGCGCCACGAGGCTGGACCCGCCACATCAGCGTTCCCGTTCCGGGCGCTGGGCACGAAGCCGTCAGCATGCCGGAAACTGTCCCTGCACACCGGATGCAGCACAAGGTTCATGAGGGCGCGCGTCGCACGGAGTCTCAGGCGGGCGCGACCCGCACTCCTGGCTCTGTGGTCCAATTGGTAGCGATGTCGGACTGTTAATCCGACGGTCAAGGTTCGAGTCCTTGCGGAGCCGCTTCCCGAGAGAGCTTCGGCTGTCTATCGCATGTCGTCGTACACCGACGGCTCGCCACGAAGGAGCACCCTTGTCGCCTCTTCGAACGACGCTGGAGCGGTGAAGCTCGCATCGAGGGGCGCGCGCCCTGGGAAATGCAGGGTCAGCTCCACGTGCTCGCCCTGGAGCACTTCTGCCGGTGTGGGCCACGTCAGGAGCTCCATCTCGGCGAGGTCGCCGGGCTCGAACTCCGCGCTCTCGTTCACGCCTTCGTACATCGTGACGTTGAACCCGAGGCCGCCGTCGAACCCGTAGCGGATCTCGCGCTCCGCGCCCGCGTGCGCGAGCGTGGCCCTGGCGTCCGCGAACTTCGTCGGGGAGCCGCCCGGCAGCATCGCGACGAGCACCCAGATGCGGTCCATGCCATCGCTCGATGCGTTGCGCAGCCCCAGGACGCGCCGGAGAGCGATGTCGGGCGCGACGCCATCCGGTCCTCGCCCCGCGTCCGATGCATCCGCCGTCGGAGATCCACAGATCGCCGCCCCTGCGTCGTCGAAGCCGACCAGGAAGGACCCTTCCTGACAACGCACGCCCGCCATCGGGAGGGCCTCGCAGTACGGGGCGCCGCCCAGCGCGATGCCTGTCACGAGCTCGCCGACCGCACAGCGGGTGCCATCGGCGTTCGAGGAGGAGGGGGACGCGACGTGCGCGCTCGCGGCGAGCGCGAGCGCGGATGCGACGACAGCGAGCCAGGCGACCTTCATCCAGCGCGCGATGGCGCGGGCGGCCTTCCTCGCTTCGGCTTCGGTCTTTGGCCGAACCTCCCGGAGCGGCCGATCGCGTCGAGGAGCAACACCCGCACGACCCGCTGCAGGCGCAGGATGGGCACCCGCGTGCGCGTTTTCCAGAGCCCTTATGACGTAGACGGTCGACCCTTCTTCGTGGGTGTACCCGGAAAGGGGACGCTGATCGCCGTCGGTGGCGGCGAGGACAAGGCCGGCGAGATGCGCATCCTGCGCCGCGCCCTCGAGCACGCGCCCGTCGCGCGCCGCATCGTCATCCTGCCAAGCGCGAGCGTCGATCCCCTCTGGGCCGCCGAGCTCCACGTCGATGCGTTCCGCCGGCTGGGCGCGACCACGGTCGACATCCTGGACGTGCGCGCGCGCGAGCACGCGGCCCACCCCGCCGTCGTCGAGAGCGTGCGCCAGGCGGACCTCGTCTACATGACGGGCGGCGACCAGGCGCGCCTCGCCGCGCTCCTCGCGGGGACGCCTGTGCTCGCGGCGCTCCACGAGAACATGGACCACGGCGGCGTCGTCGCGGGCACGAGCGCGGGCGCGGCAGCCATGAGCGCGACCATGATCGCGGAAGGCGCGGCGACGATGCGCAAGGGGAGCGTGCGCCTCACGCCCGGCCTGGGGCTCCTTCCCCACGTCGTCCTCGACACGCACTTCACCGAGCGCGGCCGCTTCGCGCGCATCTTCGAGGCCGTCGCGACGCATCCGGGCCTCCTGGGCATGGGCCTCGCCGAGGACACGGCGATCGTCGTGCGCGGAGGCGAGGTCGAGGTCGTCGGCGCAGGAAGCGTCGTCGTCGTCGACGGGCGCGAGATGCACTCGTCCAACGCGAAGGACGCCGAGCACGACGCGCCGCTCGACGCCGAGAGGCTCATCGTGAGCACGTACTCGCACGGGCGCACGTTCCCGCTGGAGCGCGCGCCGACCGCGCTCGCGCGACGCGGCCGCGCGAAGGCGTGATCCCATCCGCGGGGTCGGATGCGGTCGGATCTGACCTTCAGGAAGGTCGATCATCGGTCCGACCGCCCTTGGCGTCGCGGCTTCGCCGCGATGCTTCGCTCGCCGAGGGCGATCGTGGGTCGAGGGAAGCGACGGCTCCTACCCATCGGCCCGACCTCACGGAACTGGCCGAAGGGTCAAGAGCGATGCCAAACATGGGCGCGACAGGCGGGCGTACCCAAGCCTGGTCACGGGGCAAGACTTAGGATCTTGTGGTGAAGACCATCCTCGGTTCGAATCCGAGCGCCCGCACTCGATCCTCTGCCTCGCGGAAAGCCCGCGCGTCGCCCTCAGCGCTTCTTTGCTGCGGCCTTGCCACCCTTGCGGCCGGCCTTCGCGCGCTGCGTCTTCGGACCGGTGCGGGTGGCCGCGCGCTTCGCGCCCTTGCGGCTCGCTTTGCGGCCGGCCTTCTTGCTCGCGCGTGCCTTGCGCGCGGGGACCTTCTTGCCTTCGCGGCGCGCCTCGCTCATCGCGGCGGCGACCGCCTGGTCCTGCGGCATGCCTTCGTGGCGGTGCTTCTTGATGTGCCGCGAGATCTTGCTGCGCGCTGCGCTCGAATAGGCCGATGGCGCCATGCCCTTCCGTCCGTGCTATCATGCAAAAGGCTGGCGCCTGATCCAAGCGCGACATCGAGCACGCGACCACCCCGCCAAAGCCCAAGCCCAAGCCCAGCCCAAGCCCAAGCCCCAGCCCTCGGTCACCGGATGTTCGTGGGCGTGTGCGTCGCGCCGGCAAGTGTGCTTGTGGCCCGTCGTAGCGCAGCGCATAGAGGCCGGTCGTCGCGTCGATGGCCCACACGAGGCCGCCCTCGACGCGGACGGACCAGACGGAGGGGACGTCGGTGAGCGTCGGGGTGCGGGGCACGCTCGCCGCGGCCTCGTGCGGCTGGTAGAAGGCGAGCGTGACGGGAGTTTGCGCGCGTTCGAGCGTCGAGACGTCGACGATCCACACGCCCGCATGGTAGTGCGCGATGTGCAGGCGGCCGTCGGTGAAGGCGACGTTGTGAAGGATCCGCGTGGTCGTGGTCCGCGACGATGGCGCTCGCGAAGTCAAACCGGGCTCGGGCGCGGGCGAGGCCGCGGGGTAGTGCGGCGCAGCCGTTTGGAGGCAGCCGGCCGCAAGGACGAGGACGAGAGGCGCCGCCCGCATGCGTCCGGATACGGGATGCGGCGCATCAGACCCACCACGCGGCCACGAGCTTCTTGGGACTCGCCTCGGAAGGACGCTCGATGCGGGGCAGCGTCCAGGTCGGCACGTCGGGCTACGTCTACGACCACTGGCGCGGCGCGTTCTACCCCGAGGACCTCCCGAAGTCGCGTTGGTTCGCGCACTACGCGGCGCGCTTCGAGACGGTCGAGGTGAACAATACGTACTACCGCCTCGCGACGGACAAGGCCGTCGCACGCTGGAAGGAGGCCGCGCCCCCCGGCTTTTCGTACGCGTTCAAGGCGCATCGCTACATCACGCACTACCGGCGCCTGCTGCGCCCCGAGGAGCCCCTGGAGCGCTTCTTCGCGCCGCTGAAGCCCCTCCGTGATATCACCGCGTGCGTGCTCTACCAGCTTCCCGCGAACGTCGTCCGCGACGACGCGCGTCTGCGCGGCTTCCTGCGCAAGCTTCCCGACGGCTGGCGCGCGGCCTTCGAGTTCCGCGATCCGTCGTGGCACGCGCCCGAGGTCCTCGACCTCCTCGGCGAGCACGGCGCCGCGCTCGTGATCCACGATTGGCCGGAGTCGCGCCCGGTCCCCATCGAGGCCACGGCCGACCTGGTGTACCTGCGCTTCCACGGGGTCGAGCGCGCCTACGCCGGCCTCTATGGCCCGCGCCGCCTCGCGGCGTGGCTCGCCCGCATCGAGGCGTGGCGCCGAGGCGGGCACTCGGTGCTCGCGTACTTCAACAACGACGAGCGCGCGTACGCGGCGCGCGACGCCGCGTGGCTGCGCGACAAGGTCGCGGGGCGCGCGGCCGATCTGCCCGCGACCAAACGCGGCCGCGTCGCGCCGCGCCGCAGGAGGTCGCCCTGATGCCGATCTCGCAGACGAAGCCACGGAGGGCCACGGAGACGAAGGAAAGAGACTCCCTCGATCTGCGTGGACCTCCCTGGCTTCGTTCTCGAGCGGAGGTCGTCTCCGCATGAGGCGACGCGAGCCCGTCGGCAAGCGCGCCTCGGTGTCGCCGGCTCGCGGCAAGGCTCATCCGGGTCGCCGCGCTCCCGAGAGCGTGGACTACGACCGCCTCTGCGAGTATTACGAGAGGCTGGAAGCGACCACGAAACGCCTCGAGATGACGGACATCCTGGTCGAGCTCCTCAAGGAGAGCCCGTCGGACATCCGTCCCGTCGTGTACCTCACGCGCGGCCAGCTCGCCGCGGACTTCGTGGGGCTCGAGCTTGGGGTCGCCGACAAGCTCGTGATCCGCGCCCTCGTGCAGATCACCGGCCTCTCGGACGAGGAGGTCACGAAAGGATATCATAAGACCGGCGACCTGGGCGACACGGCCTTCGAGCTCCTGTCCACCAAGGGCAAGCGCCGCAAGCAGGCCACGCTGTTCGAGGTCGCGGCGACGACCTCGCCTTTGACCATCTCCGAGGTCTTCGACAAGCTCCACGCCATCGCGAACGCCCACGGCTCGGGCTCGCAGGGCGAGAAGATGGCGATGCTCACGAAGCTCCTGCAGGACGCGTCCCCCCGCGCGGCGCGCTACCTCGTGCGCACCGTGACGGGGAAGCTCCGCCTGGGGATCGCGGACATGACGCTCCTCGACGCGCTCGCCGGGGCCTTCGCGACGAAGGAGTACAAGCCCGACCTCGAGCGCGCGTACAACGTCTCGTCGGACCTGGGGCTCGTTGCCGAGACGCTCGTGAAGGAAGGGCTCGAAGGCGTCGAGCGGCTGCACCTCACGGTGGGCGTCCCGGTGCGCGCGATGCTCGCGGAGCGCCTGCCGACGCCCGAGGACATCCTCGCGAAGCTCGGCGGCGAGGCGCTCGTCGAGCTGAAGTACGACGGGCTTCGACTCCAGGCGCACATCCCGCGCTCGGGCCCGGTCCGGTTCTACTCGCGCAGGCTCGAGGACCTGACGCCGCAGTTCCCCGACGTGGCCGAGGCGCTGCGCGCGGCGTTCCAAGGCAAGGAGGCGATCGTCGAGGGCGAGGTCGTCGCGATCGACCAGCTCACCGGCGAGATGCGCCCCTTCCAGGACACGGCGCTGCGCCGCGGCCGCAAGAAGGATCTCGCTCAATTGATCGAGTCGATGCCGGTGACCCTGTTCCTGTTCGACGCCCTGCTCGTCGACGGCGAGGACCTGACGACGAAGCCGCTTCCCGATCGACGCGGGGCGCTTGAGCGATCCTTCGGCGTCTCCGACACGATCGCCTTCACGCGGGCCCAGCGCGTGACGAAGCCGGAGGAGCTCATGGCCTTCTTCGATCGCAGCGTCGCGGAAGGCGCGGAAGGCATCATGGCGAAGTCGGTGCAGGCTGATAGCACCTACCGCGCCGGCGCGCGGGGCTGGCAGTGGATCAAGTACAAGCGAGACTACCAGAGCGAGCTGCAGGACACGCTCGACCTCGTGGTCGTCGGCGCGCTCGTCGGCCGCGGCCGGCGCGCGGGATGGTACGGCGCGCTCCTCATGGCGGCGTACAACACGGAGGAGGACGTGTTCGAGAGCGTCTGCAAGCTCGGCACGGGCTTCAACGACGAGATGCTCCAGAGCCTCACGGACGAGCTGAAGCAGACCGTCCACGAGGGCGGGCCGCATCCGCGGGTGCGGCCGGGGCTCGACTGCGACGTCTGGTTCGTCCCCACCAAGGTGCTCGAGGTCGTGGGCGCCGAGCTCACCCTTTCCCCCAACCACCGGGCCGGCTGGGGCGTGCTCAAGGCCGACGCTGGCCTCGCCGTGCGCTTCCCCCGCTTCACCGGCAAGTTCCGCGACGACAAGAAGCCCGAGCAGGCGACGGGGATCGACGAGCTCGTGTCGATGTTCAAGCTGCAGGGCAAGAAGCAGGTCTCGGACGACCCCGAGTGACGTCGGACGCGGACGGGGGCGGGGAGAGGACGAGGGACGGTCGCGTCCGTTGGGCGCGGGCTCGGACGAGGGCTCGGGGAGCGCGCGCCCAGGCGCGGGCGGCCGAGCGGATACCCCCGCCCCCGCCCCCGCCCGCACCCTCCCGCGCCCACGCCCGCGCGCGCCCCGAGCCCCCGTCCCCGCCCAAGCCCGCAAGGCGGGAGGCCCTCGCCCTCGCCCTCGCCCTCGCCCTCGCCCTCGCCCTCGCCCTCGCCCTCGCCCTCGCCCTCCCCCTCGCCCTCGCCCTCGCCCTCGCCCTCGCCCTCGCCCTCGCCC
>DATLCC010000026.1:0-5670 GCA_035526585.1 Thermoplasmatota archaeon
ACGACCGCGACGTAGCCTTCCCAGCGAGTCGTCGCGGGGGCGGTGCCGGGGTTGTGGTCCCAGCCGAGGGCGTCGGTGGTGGATCCGTAGAAGGAGATGGCGATCCTGCCGTTCGCGCCGGCGACCACGACGGGGAACGCCGCGCTCACGAGGCCGGGCACGGGGATCGCGTACGGTCCGGTCCACGAGAGGCCGTGGCTCGTGCTGCGCCAGAGTTGCGGCTTCCAGTCGAGCCCGGTGTGGACGAGATACAGCGTGCCATCCGGGGTCGCCGTGAGATCGGGCGCGTCCGTCGAGCTCGCGGTGGTGACGGTGAACTCCTGCCACTGCGCGAGCCCGTTCTGGATGTTGCGGCGCACCTTGAGGCCGCACTGGCTCGTGGGCTCGAACAGGTTCCCCGCCGCGTCGGAGATGGGCGCGCCCTGGAACGCGCATCCGACGCCGTGCGGCGCGGTCGTGAGGAACGTGAGCCCACCGTCGTTCGAGACGCCGCAGTCGGTGTGGGAGAGCCCGTTCGCGCAGACGTACACGAGGTTCGGGTAGAGGGGCGTAGCGGGGAGCGTCACGGGCCTGCCGACGGCGATCTTCTGGTGGTCGGTCGCGCCGCCGCCGCACGCGAGGGGGTTCGTCGTCCACGTCTGCGCCTGGTCGTCGCTCCACGAGAGGATCGTGCATCCGAGCGTCGTGTCGTCGACGAAGACGCGGCCCGTGTCCTTGTCGACGACGAGGACGCGGTCGGCCGCGAAGGTGATGGCGGGGATCGTGCCGTGGAGCGTCCACGTCGCGCCGTCGTCGGTGGAGCGCGCGACGGCGTTCCAGCCGCCCACGAAGATGTTCCCCGCGGAGTCGAGGCCGAGGTTGAGCTCGGAGCCCGTGGCGCCGCTGTCCACGAGGCGGAACGTGGGCACCGGGTCCAGCGCGGAGCCGATCGGAAGGACGGTGAGCACGAGCGCCAGGACGAGCCAACGAGCCTTCAGGACGATCCCCGGACGCCTAGAGACGAGGGTTTGTTTGAGCGTATGGGTGCGGAAGCGTATGCGACTACCACAGCAGCGTGCCCGTGTCCATCACGGTCGCGAAGACCTTGACGCGCTGCATCTTCACCGTGTCGTCCCCGGTCCATGCGAGGACGGGCGCGCCCTCGGGCGTGAGGCGGATCTCGAAGAAGTCGAGCATCGAGCGGTCGCCCCCGAGGAGCGAGCACGCGGAGCCCTCGGTGCAGAAGCTTCCCACGTGCACCGGGTCTGCGTTCGCCTGCGACACGGCGAACTCCGGCTGGGCCGCGTCCGCGCTCGTGCTCACCGCGACCTTCACGTCGAAGAGGTTCGGGAGGCGGTTCGCCGGCGCCGGCTGCTGCCCCTCGTACCAGGCGATCGCGACGCGCCCCGGGCCGCCGGCCGCGATCCACGGGAGGAGCGCGGGGACGCCCGGCGTGGAGAGCGCGACGGGCTCGCCCCAGGTGACGCCCTTGTCGTGGCTCACGATCATGAAGACGGTGGGGATGCTCACGACGCGGCCGCCTTCGAGGACGACGGCATCGGCGTCGGGCGCGTTCGGGTCCTCGCTCCAGACGAGGTATGCCGTGCCGCCCGCGTCGAACGCGGTGATCGGGAAGATGAACGGGCGCCCGGCGACGTCGCGGATCTTGCTGTCGGTCCACGTCGCCCCGCGGTCGTCGCTCCTTGCGACGTAGAGCTCGCCGGGCTTCTGGTGCGCGAGGATCAGCGAGCCGTTCACGGGGTCGATCGAGACGGGGCCTTGCCGGCCGTCGTCCGCGACGCGCGTGACGTTGCCCCACGTGAGGCCGCTGTCCTCGGAGAAGCGGATGAAGACGCCCGACCCGTCGTCGTCGGCGCCACGCCACTGGATGCTGAGCCGGTCCCATGCGTCGACGACGGCCCACTCGCGATCCGATCCCGTCTCGTCGCTCACGTCCAGCTCCTTGCTCCACGTCTCGCCCTTGTCCGTCGAGCGCTGGTAGGGGATCCCGCTTCCGAGGCCCGCCCAGTGGACGGCCCCGTCCTTCGTCACGGCGAGCGATCCGTCCCCGCCTCCGACGAGCCCGGGTTCATACTGCTCGGAGCCGGGCGGGCACATCGGGAGGCCGAAGGAGCAGGTCGGCGCGCCGAGCGGCTGATAGCTTTTCCCGCCGTCGTCGCTGCGCCAGAGCGCGAGCGGCGTCGTCACGTACACCGTCCCGTCGGCGGCGACGGCCACCGACGGCTCGGCGCCGCCGTCCATGACGCCAAGCTCGATGGGCGGCAGGAACGTCGGCGCCTCGATCGCGGGCCGGATGTCCTCCGGCACCGGGGCGGGCGCGAGGGCGGCCGGGGCCTCGGGCTGCTGCGCGCAGCCAGCGAAGAGCGTGACGAGGACGAGGAGGGTGGCGAAGCGCATTTTCTCTCACCGGAGGGGAGTCCCTTCTTCGACGCCGCGCGCCATCACGTGGATCTCGCTGAACGTGCCCTGGTGCGGGCGGTCCGTGGAGGCGAACGTGACGACGGGCTGGCCCGAGGGCGCGATCGCGATCTCGAGGAAATCGAGGAGGCTTCGGTCGCCGCCGGTAAGGAAGCAGCCGGCGCCGTTCGTGCAGATGCTCCCGAGGTGCGTCGGCGCCTCGTTGAGCTGCGCCCACTGCTCCTGGGGCGCCTCGGTGTCGGCGTCGATCGACTCGTAGAGGATCGTGTTCCACGAGTCGGGCAGGTTGTCGTTGGGGAGCCCGTACGTGTTCTCGTACCACGCGATCGCGATGCGCCCCTTCGCGCCGGCGACCACGAAGGGCATGATCGCCGCGTGGTCGGGGCTGGAGAGGAGGCGAGGCTGCGTCCACGTCTCGCCGTCGTCCTCGCTCGTCTGCAGGAAGACGCCGAAGCGGGCCACCGACTTTGGCAGCGGGATCGGCGAGGGGAGCATCTCCTGGTCGACGGCGTACGCGACGTACAGGGTGCCGGCGTCGTCGGCGGCGATCACGGGGAAGATGCTGAAGGGCAATCCGACGATGCCGAACTGGACGCTCTGCGGAGGCGTGACGATGGGCACGACGTCCCACGTCGCGCCGTGGTCGTGGCTTCGCGCGAGGCGGATGCCCGCGTCCATCGAGGTCGGACCGCTCGAGAAGGTCGCCTGCGCCTGGTAGACGCTTCCGTTCGCGGGGCCATGGACGAGGGGGCCCGCGATGGCGTCCTCGCTGATCGCGACGCGGTCGTTCCACGTCGCGCCGCCGTCGGCGCTGCTGCGGAACGCGACGATGCCGTCGTCGTCCGAGTCGCGCCACGCGGTGTAGACCCAGGGCGAGTCCTGGCGCGCGTCGATCCATTCGCGGTCGCTGCCGGTCTTGTTGGAGAGATCCACCGGCTTCGTCCAGGAATCCCCCTTGTCGTCGGACGCGTAGTAGGGGATGGGCGCGTCCTTCGCGAAGAGGCCGAGCCAGTGCACCCGGCCATCGGGGCCGACCGCGATGTCGCCGTCGCCGCCGCCGTCGAGGTCCAGCTTGGCTTCGACCCACGTCGCGCCCGCGTCGTCGCTGCGGTAGATGTCGTTCACGGCGGCGACGTAGAGCGTGCCATCCGGCGCGGCCGCGATCTCCGGCTCGCCGAACCCGGGGCCAAGCTCCGCGAGCGCGAGGAGCTTGGGCGCCACGAGCTTTGTGGGGAGGAGGCGCGGCGTGGGCGCGTCCGTCGTCGCCGCGGGCGCGACGTCGGGCTGCGCGACGCAGCCGGCCGCGAGGACCACGAGAAGCACGACGAGGACGGCGCGCATGGCGCTCAGCCCTCCGCGGGCTGGGCGCCGGGCGTGCCGGCGAAGGAGAGCACGTAGAAGCCGCTCATCCAGTCGGCGGCGATGACGTAGCCGCGGTCGTCGAAGTACGCGCCCCAGACGTCCGGGTTCCAGGCGAAGGGCGTGTTGCGCGTGCCGCCGTTCATCTGCGCGTTCTCGTGCGGCTCGTAGTAGCCGATCGTGACGGGCTCGGCGGCGCGCGCGGGCGTGCCCACGTCGAAGAGCCAGATGCCCGCGTGGTAGTTGCCGCTCGCGATGTAGCCGTTCCACTCGCTGAACTCGTGCGAGTTCATCGAGCAGAGCTGGCCGGGCTCCTTGATCTCGGGGTTGCCCGGGATCTGCCAGTGGCCAAGCTCCTTGATGGCCTCCGGGTCGGTGAAGTCGAGGACCGTGTACGGGAGCGACTTGCCGTTGCCGCACTCTTCGCCCGCGACGACGACGAGCGCCTTGCCGTCCACGGGCTTCGCGAGGGGCCACTGGCGGTGCCAGCCGGCGTAGCCTTCGGAGGCTTCCCAGACGCCCTGGAGGACCGGGGCCGCGGGGTCCGTGATATCATAGAAGGCGGTGCCGCCGTTCGCGCCCGTGATCATCGTCCACTTCCCGGTGATGGGGTGGTGGCCGACCCACATGTCGTGGTCGGAGTGCTCGACGGTCGCCACGATCTCGAGGGACGTCCCGTCCTCGGCGAGCTTCAGGATGTTGCCGGTGTACGTCTGGAACACGTAGTTCGTGCCGTTGATGAGCGCGGTGCCGATGTTGTGGTACGCGCTGTTGAGCGCCGTCGTGCCGTCGCCCGCGCCGGTCGTGTCGTGCGCGAGGAACTTGGGGCTCTTCATGTCGGACACGTCGTAGATGGTGACGCCGTTCTGGCCGACCGTCGCCTCCGGCGCCGGGATCGCGCCCACGGGGAGGCCGGAGAGGGCGCCGCCGTAGCTCCCCGCGAGGAGGAACTTGCCATCGTCCGTGAAGATGCACCGCGAGCCGATCTTCAGGTCCGGGATCGAGGCGAGGACGACCGGGTCCGCGGGGTCCTCGAAGTCGACGATCGTCGCGCCGCCCGCGCCGCCGCTCCCCGCGAAGTGGGAGATGCAGGCGATGTGGCCAAAGAGCGTGATCGCCGCGTAGCCGGAGTTCATGACGAGGGGATCGTCGCCGGCGCCGGGCATCGTGAGCGGGTTGTAGCCCACGAGCTCCATGCCGTACGAGCCCATGTGCAGGTTCGGCAGCGCGTGCATGTAGGGCGCGCCGTGGTCCGAGACGATCGCGGTGGACAGGTCCACGTCCGGGGGCGGCACGCGGCTCGCCTCCAGGGCCGTGACGTCCGCGGCGGAGGACGCTTTGAGGTCCGCGGCGGGCGCGACGCACCCGGCGAGGACGAGGACGGTGAGCGCGATGAGGAAGGGCCTCCCAAGCATACGGCCCGGGACGCCCTTCTAGGGAAGATGAACCTTGTTGCGGCGCCGGCCCGCGAAGCGGCCCCGCAACCGAGGCTTCACCCTCGGCCCTGGTCGCTGCCGACGAGGACGGGGGCGGGGTCGGGGGCGAGGGTACGACGAATGACCCGTAACCCATCGGTTACATACCAGTCCGCAGCGGGCGATGCCACCGTCGAAAGCCTTTGATGGGCAGACCCCCTCGCGCCCGCATGCGCCTGGCCCTGCTGCTGACGACGCTCCTGTTCGCGGGCTGCGTGACGCCAGGAGCGCTGGTCGGTGCGCCCGACACGTCCGCGAACTTTGGCGCGCCCCTCGCGATGGAGCAGCCCTCCGCGGGCGCGGAGCCCAACGTGGCGGTGGCGCCCGATGGCACGATCTGGATCACGGCGGTCGCCGGCTCGCAGGAGCGGCCGAACCACGAGCAGGGCGCCGCGTGGCTGTGGCGCTCGAAGGACGG
>DATLCC010000027.1:0-67799 GCA_035526585.1 Thermoplasmatota archaeon
CCCGAAATTTTTCCGCAGAAAAATTTCGGCCCAGGCAACGATGTTCTCGGGCCCGCGGACGCGTAACCATATGGTTACGCGCCTCCGGGTCGGGGGGGATCAGCTTCGCACAAGGAGCGTCAGCACGGTCCCGGTCATCACGCACGCGCCGGCGGCGGCGAGCGCCTGGACGGCGCCCAGCACGCCGGCGCCGAGGATGGTGGCGCCGGTGAGGAAGGCGGCGACGGGGATCAGCTGCATGGGCGGCTCGTTCCCGGACCCGGGCTTAAGGGAGCGGGCAGGTCCGCTCGGGGAGTTGGATCACGGCTCCCCCATGAACTGGAGGAATTCCTCGACGCTGCGCGGCCTGAGCGTGTGGTTCGTGCGGCGTTCCTCGTCCAGGGTGGAGAGCGGGCGCTCGCCGTAGTCGTGGCCCGGGCAGACGATGAGCGCGCCTGGGAGCTTCGCGAGCGTCGTGAGGAGGCTGTGGTGCATGGCGCGCACGTCGCTCCCGGGCAGGTCGACGCGCCCGCATTCGCCCACGAAGAGCGTGTCGCCCGTGACGACGTGCGTCCCGTCGATGACGTAGCAGACGCTGTCGAAGCGGTGGCCGGGCGTGTGGACGACCTCGATCCGCATGCCGCCGATCTCGAGGCGCTCGCCGTCGCGCAGCTTGCGGTCCACGGGGTGATCCGCGCTCTCGTGCCCGAAGACCTGCGCCCCAGTCGCGCTCTTCACGGGCTCGATCCCCAGGATGTGGTCCGGGTGCCCGTGCGTCGCGAGGATGTGCGTCACGCGGACGCCGGTCTCCTCCACGAGGCGCAGGAGCTTGGGCACCTCGAAGGCGGGATCGACGAGGAAGCCTTCGCCGCCCCCCTCGAAGAGGTACACGAAGTTCTGCATGGGGCCCAGGCGCCACTGATGCATGCGCATGGGCTCAGAAGGAGCGCCTTCCTTCTTCCGCCTTCCTGCTTCCTTTCTTCCTCCACCGCCGCGCGAGATTTTCTGCGGAAGATCTCGCGCCCGCCTGGCGAAGAGGACCCCGACGGAGTGCCCCGCGCTCCTCCGGGAGCAAGGAGGTCTACGTTAGACGCGTAACCGAATGGTTACACATTTGTCGCGGGAGTGGACACCGAACACCCCGTCACCCCCATCCTTGCCAGCCGTCGTGCGATTTTTTCCCGCAGAAAAGATCGCTCTCACCTCCGATGGGACGCATTTAGAAACCTCCATGCCCCGGAACCCGGTCCTTTCGGGTAGCGCGACGAGGAGGTTTGCTCCCGCCACAGAAGCGGGGTAGAGTCGGCGCGTGAGGCCTTAGCCATGGCTGAAGCGCTCGGCATCATCCTCCTCAAGATCGTCGGCATCGTCGTCGCGGCCAAGCTCGCGGGCGAGCTCGCGGAGCGCGTGAAGCAGCCCGCGGTGCTGGGCGAGCTCCTGGCGGGCGTTCTCTTGGGGCCCTCGCTCCTGGGACTCGCCGACTTCTCGCTCGACACGCCCGACAACCATCTTCTCCTGTTCCTCGCGGACATGGGCGCGGTCGTCCTGCTGCTCGAGGTCGGACTCGAGACGAAGCTCAAGGACATGTTGAGCGTGGGCGCGAGCGCGGGCCTCGTCGCGCTCGTGGGGATCGTGGGCTCGTTCGCCGCCGGCTTCGGCGCCTCGTGGTTCCTCGGCAAGCTCGGCCTCTGGGGCACGTCCACGCTCTTCCACGTCTTCGTCGGCGCCACCTTCACCGCGACCTCCGTGGGCATCACGGCGCGCGTGCTCAGCGACATGGGGCGCCTCGCGACGGCGGAGGCGCGCACGATCCTCGGCGCGGCCGTGCTCGACGACGTCGGCGGCCTCCTCATCCTCGCGTTCGTGAGCGCGCTTGCCGCGGGCGCAGTGAGCTTCGGCGCGCTCGCGGTGAAGGCCGGGCTCGCCGTCGGCGTCCTCGTCCTCGCGCTGATCCTCGGCGTGCGCATCGCGCCGTGGGCGCTCGATCGCCTCAGCCGCGCGAAGGTGCGCGGGCTCCTCGCCGCCGCCGCCTTCGCCTTCGCGCTCCTCCTCGCCTGGGCCGCCGAGTCCACGGGGCTCGCGGCGATCGTGGGCGCGTTCACCGCCGGGCTCATCCTCGCGCAGACGCGCCAGCAGGCCGCGCTCCACGAGAAGATGCGCACCCTGGGCGACATCCTCGTGCCCGTATTCTTCGTCTACGTCGGCATGCAGGTGGACCTGCGCGGCGTCGGTGGCAACGTCGCGCCGATGCTCCTCGCCGCCGCCGCCCTCGTCGCTGCGGGGATCGTCGGCAAGTTGGTGAGCGGGCTCGCGGTGCTCGAGAAGGGCACGTCGCGCTTGGCCGTCGGCGTCGGCATGATCCCACGCGGCGAGGTCGGGCTCATCTTCGCCCTCGTCGGCCTCACGACGATCGTGGACGGCGCGCCCCTTGTGGCGGGCTGGGAGTACACCGCGCTCCTTCTTGCGATCGCCGTGACGACCTTCCTCACGCCCCTCTGGCTCAAGCGCGTCCTCGCGCGCGCGGCTCCGGCGGGCCCGGACCTCAGCGCCGTCGTCGCGGACACGGACTCGTCCGGACAGGCGGTCTTCCGCGCGAAGCCCGGGCGGCCCAAGGTCGGTCCCGGGTGGGACGGGAAGCGGGAGCGCTAGACGTCGCCGAAGACGGACCCGAGCCCGCTCGCGGCGGCGTCCTCCTCGTCCTTCAGCATGCGGTAGAGGACCTCGCCCTCGGGCGCGCGCTCGCCGAAGTCGAGGAGCACGGCGTCGGCGCGGAGGATCCCCTTGTCCTCGCCTTCGACGAAGAGAAAGATCCAGTCGCCCGGCACTCCGAAATGGCGCGCGTCCTGGATGACCAGGGACTGGCGAGAAAGGATGTCGTCCCCGAGCGCCGCCTCGAGCTTGGCGCGGGCGGCGGAGGGGAAACGATAGACCTGGTGCGGCACGCGCCCTCATGGGCGCGTGCCGATAAAGTCGCTTCGCGACGTCCCGAAGGCGTGCCTACGGCCCGCGGGACGCCATCGCCACGATGAGCGCGACGACGAGCACGGCGAGCACGATGAGCACGATCACGACGGTCGTGCTGAGGCCAGCGAACGTGGATTCGTCCGCCCCCCCGTCCCCATCGTGCACGTTCACGTCGATCGTAGGAGGCGTGTAGATGTTGGTCTCGTTGCCCGCGGCCGCCATCGGCAGCGCGAACAGGGTCAGCAGTCCAAGGATGGCCAGCAGCTTGTGTGCCATGGCAAGCCCTTGGCAGCTAGGCATCACGTTGGTTCTGGCCAGTTCTGCGATAGGCGGCCTCCCTTCGTCGTTCGTGGCGAAAGCCCTTAAGACCGGGCGCCCGGTTGGGCGCTTCGAGGCCCATGCCCGAGGAAAAGCCCTACTTCACGGTGGACGACCTGAAGGTCAAGGACAAGACCATCCTCCTTCGCGTCGACATCAACGCGCCCATCGTGGACGGGAGGATCGAAGGCAAGGACCGCATCCAGGCGGCCGCCGCCACGGTCGACCAGCTCGCGTCTCAAGGCGCGAAGGTCGTGATCCTCGCCCACCAGGGGCGCAAGGGCGACGCCGACTTCACCTCGCTGCGGGAGCACGCGGAGGTGCTCGACACCTTCACCGCCTGCAAGGTCAGCTTCGTCGGGACCCCCGACAAGGCGCCCGTCGAGGAATACGGCGAGTACATCGGCGGCCGCGCGGCCCTCGCCCGCATCAAGGACCTTCCCGCCGGCCACGCGCTCATGCTGGAGAACGTGCGCGCGCTCGACGACGAAACGAAGAAGGGGAAGCCCCACGACCACGCGCAAGCGCCCTTCGTCAAGGCGCTCGCCGCCGTCTCGCAAGGCTTCGTCAACGACGCCTTCAGCGCCGCGCACCGCGCGCAGGCGTCGCTCGTCGGCTTCACCGAGCTTCTCCCGAGCGCCGCGGGGCTCACCATGGACCGCGAGCTCACCGCACTCGCGAGATCGGTCGACGCGCCCGAGCCGCCCGCGGTCTACTTCCTCGGCGGCTCCAAGCCCGAGGACAGCATCGCCGTCATGCGGGCCAACTTCACGAAAGGCACGCTCGACACCGCGCTCCTGGGCGGCCTCGTCGCGAACCTCTTCCTCGTCGCGCGCGGCCACGAGATCGGGAAGCCCAGCCGCGAGCTCCTCGAGAAGAAGGGCATCCTGCAGCTGCTGCCCGAAGCCGAGAAGCTCCTCGAGGAATTCGACGCGCAGATCGTGACGCCCGTCGACGTCGTCGTGAAGGACGGCCACGGCGTCCCGCAGACGCTGTGGGTCGAGGACATGCCCGTGAACCACCCGATCGTCGACATCGGCGCAGAGACCATCGCGATGTACGTCGAGGAGATCAACGCCGCCGGCTCCCTCATGATGAACGGCCCCGCCGGCCTCTACGAAGAGCCGCCCTACGACAAGGGCACGCGCGCGGTCCTGAACGCCTTCGCGCACAGCGACGCCTTCAGCCTTCTGGGCGGCGGCCACACCATCACCGCGATCGGCGAGTTCGGACTGAAGTTCGAGCAGTTCGGCTACGTCTCGCTCGCCGGCGGCGCCCTCATGGCGTACCTCACCGGCGAAGCGCTCCCCGCCGTCGAGGCCCTCAAGAGCAACAAGGCGAAGTTCAGCCACAAGCCGTGAGACCGCGCCTGCGCGAGACGGGGAAGCCCTTATCCCCGGTTTCCCCCATGGCCGCGCCCATGACGACAGGCGAGGCCGCCGCAAGCTCCACCAGGACCGACGCGGATCGGCTGGCGAAGCTCTGGGAAGCCTACAAAGCGCAGGAGGAGGAGCTCAAGGACGCGCTCGCCCGCGCCCAACGCCTCGCCGACGACCTCACCCACGCGGGCCGCACGAGCGGCGAACGCGAGCACGCCATCGCCGAGAGGGACAGCGAGATCCGCCGCCTCCACGAGACGATCGCCCACAAGGACGCACGCATCCGCCAACTCGAGCAGGTCGAAGAGGACGCGAAGGCGATCCAGATGTACAAGGACCGCATCCGCGAGCTCGAAACCGCCTACGCGCAAGAGAAGGAGCGGCTCGCCAAGCTCTTCCTCCTCTACGAGCAGGCGACGAAGTCTTGACCCTCCACTCGCGCGCACGAGCCGCGCCCGCGGCGGACCGACACAAAGCGTGCTACAGCACGCGAGTCCTGAGCTTTCCCAGCCGCTCGTCCAGGATCGCCAGCAGCTCGTTCTGATAGCTCGGGTTGTCGAGCGAGCGGCGCTGTCCGACGCGCTCCACCTTGCGCGCGAGCGCCGGGTCGCCGAGGATCCCGTGGAGCCACGGACCATACTGGTCCTTGTGGAAGTGGACGAGGGACGCGCTCTTGGACGCGATGGCGTGCCGGAAGTCGTTGAGGTCGCGCACGCTCGCGCCGTCCGCAAAGCGGAACGCGTCGCTCGCCGCGCAGGGGGTGAGGGCCCGCCGCGCGACCGTCTGAAGGTTCTTGGCCATCGGATCCCAGCTTCCTCCAAGCTCGGCGGGGAGCGCCTTAAGCTCGTCGCCTGCCAGGTCCTTCCCTCCGACGAACGTTCGACGCCGCGTGCGTGGCTTCAAGCGGGCGCGGGCGCTCGCTTGCGCATGGAGAAGCCTCCGCAGGGAGAGAGGACGACGAAGGGAGAAGGGACGCTGGGCGTGCACGGCCGCGCGCCGCACGCCCGAGGCCCGCTCACGACGCCCATCTACCAGACGAGCACGTTCGCGCTCGACGATGCAGCGGACGTGGACGCCGTGTACGAAGGGCGCCGCGAGGGCGACGTCTACTCGCGCTACACGAACCCATCGACGACAAGCGCCGCCGACCGGATCGCCGCGCTCGAGGGCGCGCCCGCGGGGCTCGTGAGCGCAAGCGGCATGGCCGCGATCGCGAACGTCGTCATGACCTTCGTCCCGGCAGGAGGCCGCGTCGTCGCCAACGAAGACCTCTACGGCGGCTCGCTGAAGCTGCTCTCGGAGATGGGCGCGCGCTTCGGCGTGCGCACGGACTTCGTCCCGAGCGGCGATGCCGAGGCGCTGCGCCGCGCGCTCGCGACGGAGGCGCATCTCGTCTACCTCGAGACGCCCACGAACCCGACGCTGCGCCTCGTGGACCTCGCGGCCTCCGCCGAGATCGCGCGCGCGGCGGGCGTCGTGTCCGCGGTCGACAGCACCTTCGCGAGCCCCGTGAACTGCAAGCCCCATGCGCTCGGGATCGACCTCGTCCTCCACAGCGCCACCAAGTACCTCGGCGGCCACGCCGACCTCACGGCAGGCGCACTCGTGGGATCGAAGGAGCTCGTGAAGCGGGTCGACGCGACGCAGCGCACCTTCGGGGGGATCCTGGACCCGCACGCCGCGTTCCTCCTCGAACGGGGCCTGAAGACGATCGCGCTCCGCGTGAAGGCCGCGAACGCGAACGCCCAGCGCGTCGCGGAGCACCTCGCGACGCACCCCGCCGTGAAGAAGGTCCACTATCCGGGGCTTCCCTCGCACCCGCAGCATGCGCTCGCGAAGCGCCAGATGCCCGGCGGCTTCGGCGGCGTCGTGAGCCTGGATCTCGCAAGCTTCGACGAGGCGAAGCGCTTCGTGGACGGCCTGAGGATCGTGCGGAACGCGGCGAGCCTCGGAGGCGTCGAAAGCCTCTCGATGATCTCCGTGCAACAATCGCACCGACATCAGCCGCCGGACGTGCTCGCGCGGTGCGGGATCACACAGGGCACGGTGCGGCTCGCGCTGGGGGTCGAGGACACGCACGACCTGGTGGCGGACGTGGATCAGGCGCTCGCGAACCTCGGAAAACGATAGCTTTCTCCACGCATCCCGGCAGGAACACGATGGACGCGATACACGCGATGGACCTATCGCGACCACGCGTTCCCTGCGGAGTCCGAAGCGTTGGATGTGGGCAGATTGAAACGTGGGGGCGCAACTCGCCGGCACGATGTCCTTCTGCCCTCGCTGCGGCGCGCCCACCACGGCGTCCGAGACGTTCTGCACGGCCTGCGGCGAGAGCCTCGCGCCCGCGATCCTGCGGCCCAGCGCCCCTCCTTCCGGCTTCCCTTCCCCCGCCATGCCGCAGCCCGCCTCCCGGCCCGCAGGCCGGGTGCAGGACCCCATGCTCGTGCTCCTTCTCACGCTCGTGACGTTGGGGATCTACGGATTCTTCTATTGGCTTCGCGTCTCGCGCGAGGTCGACGCCTACATCGGCAAGCCAGGGCACTCCCACAAGCTCATGCGGAACGGCTACCTCATCGCGCTCGTCGGCGGCCTCGTGCTCGTCGTCGGCCTCGTCTACTTCAGCGTGGCGGCGCCCGATGCGCTGGATGGCGCCACGGGCGCGAACGCGGCGGCGCAGCTTGGAGGCCTGTTCCTCTTCATCGTGGCCGCCGCGATCGCGGCGGGGGTCGGCGGCATCATGACGCTCGTGGGACGCTGGCGCGTGTGGCAGGCGATCGAGGACGCGGAGCGCGCGCAAAACCACCCGAAGCCGTTGAGCCCGATCGTGCAGCTCCTGTTCACGATCATTCCCTACCTGAACATCGTCACGAGCTGGATCGCGCTCTATCGCAACCAGAAGCACCTGAACGGGCTGTGGACCGGGCGCACGGACTGACAGCAGGAAGCGGAAGAGCTTCTCTCCCTCAGGAGGCCAGCAGCACAACGAGGCGCTCCTCGAGGAGCTTCGCGCTGATGTCCGGGAGCGAGATGATGGTCGTCGTCCCGATGATGCCCTTGCCGCTCCTCTCCGTCCGGATGAGACCCAGCGAGTCGAGATCCTTGAGGAACGTCCAGAACTGGGTGTGCGCGCGCGGCTTCTCGCCGTACTCCTCGCACGCGATCGCGTAGATCGCCTCCGCCTCGCCCGTCGTCGCGAACGCGCCGCCCTTCTTGAGCACGCGCGCGATCGCGAGGAGTGTGAGCGACTTGTGCTTGTCGAGGTCCGCGAGCTTGTCCTCCGACAAACGCTCGGCGCCCGCCGCCGCGCGCACGTCCTCGGGCGCGACGCGCCCGCGCCCCTCGCCCTGCGCGAGCTTCCCCGCGTCGTGGATGACCGTGATCGCGAAGCGCGCGTTCCCCTGCTCGTGGGCGCGCGTGGACACGGCATCGATCGCGGCATCCAGGGTCTCGCCCGGGAACGCGCCCTTGTTGAACGCAAGCTCGGAGCGGTACGGGATGATCTTCGTGTAGTCGCCCGCGGAGTAGGGCTTGAGCTCGATGACGGTCGAGCCGAACGTCGAGCGCGCCGCGGGATCGAGGAGCTCGCGCGGATCCACCTGCGAGACCATGAGGAGCGACACGCTGTACTTCGACCGGCTCGCCTCCTCGTTGAAGCGCGTCAGGTTGTACACGAGGTCGCCGCCGCTCTTCTTCAGGAGCACGTCCGCCTCGTCGAGGATCACGATGAGATGCGCTTCCTGGCGCTCGAGCCGCTTGCGCAGGTTCTCCAGCATCTCGGTGTTCGAGAAGCCGCGATCCGGGAAACGCGGGTCGAAGTGCGTCAGCACCTGCAACAGCGCCGCGCCCTCGGTGGATCGGCGCCGGCAGTTCACGTGCGCATACTCGACGTTGATCCCGCGCTCCTTCGCCACGCCGCGCAGGTCCTCGCAGAACCGTCGCGCGAGCGCCGTCTTCCCCGTGCCGACCGGGCCCGTGATGAGCGCATGCTGCGCACTCCCGCCCTGCAAAAGGCCCCGGAAGGCACGGGAGAGCTGCTGCACGGCCTCGTCCCGCTGCGGCAGCTTCTCAGGAAGATACTCGAAGGCGAGCGTGGCCTCCCCCGAGGGCTTGAAGACGCTCGGGCCGCCCATCTCGCCGGCGATGAGGTCGCGCATGGGCCGCGGGACGAGGGCGGGCGGGAAAAGGATTTCGTAGTTTCGGTCCACGTGGGGCGAAAGTGGGCATCCCGGTCATTCCCCGCGGGTGACGCGTCACCTGCGGGCGCGAGTAGGCCTCATGAGCCTTGTCCCCGCCTCCCTGCGAGCTACCCACTCCTGCACCTGACGCGTCACCCGCGGCGACGGCCCGCGAGCAGCGCGCCCACGACCCCGGCCAACGCCGCGATCGCGGCGCCGGCGCCCGGCACGACGAGGAGGCCGGTCTTCGTGTCCTTGAGGACGACCTGGAGCCCTTCGTCGTCGTCGCCGCGCTCGACGGTGAGCGTGTCGCGGAGGCCGACCTTGCCGTCGTGGTCCTTGTCGGCGAAGGTGATCGTCAGGCCGTCCTGCGTCTTCGTGCCGACGGTGAGCGGCATGGTCCAGGCCGGGTGCGTCATGTCCTCCATCGAGCCGACCTGCGCCTCGACCTCGCCGAGAGGGATCGTGGCGGGCGAGGCCTGGAACGTCCACATCTCGGGCTCGCTCGCGTCGCCGCCACCGAAGGTGAAGCTCATGCGGTTCGACTCGTAGCGAAGCCCGAGCGCGCGCGCGAGGTCCGCGGGGATCCGGGTCGTGACCTCGTCGTCGTAGAGGAGGTCGATCTGCATGGTCGCGCCGCGGAAGGGATCCGGGGTGTCGCCCTCGTCCCCGTCCCCGCCCGAGCCCTCCGCTGGCATCGCTGCTTCGAGGCGCGCGATGCGGGTCGGGTCCTGGAAGAGCCACACCGTTACGTTCTGGCGCGCGCCGTCCTCGACGACGGTCGCGTCGAGCTTGAGCGCGCCCTTGCCGCGCAGCGTCGTCGGCGTCACGCTGTTCACGGTGAAGTTGTCGCTCTTCATGCCTTCGAGGAAGGCCTCGGGGTCGGAGAGCGTGCTGAAGCCTTCGGAGTCTTCGCCAAAGCCGTTCTGCTCCGGCTTGGTCAGCATGACGGTGCCGTTCACGAGGATCGCGTTGCCCTGCGGCGACGCGTAGACCGAGACGTCCTTGAACGCGCTCGCGTCGCCCATCATGCCGCCCATGCCGCCGGCGCCGCTGCCCATCTGCTCGAGGAGGGTCTCGTCCATCGTCATGTGGAAGAAGGAGACGTTGGCCGTCTGGTCGTAGGCGGCCTGCGCGCCCATGAGCTGCGTGGAGCCGCGCACGGCCTTCATGTCCATGCCGTATTTCTCGGGCACGTTGCCGGACGCTTGCGCGAAGAGCGACTGCGCCTCCGCGTTCGTGACCTGGGCCGGCGGCTGGGCGTCGCCGCCGTTCTTGTTCTCCGCGCAACCGGCGAGCGCGACGCTGAAGGCGAGGATGGCCACGAGAAGGAGCCGCATCTGCATCGTCGACCCGTGAGGCGGCGCGGAGTTTGAACGTTCCGCTGAGATCGCTTGACTATGCGAGGTCGACGAAGGCGATGCCGAGCAGGAACCCGAGCCCCAGGAGCGCCACGAGCGCGAGGGTGAGCCCGAAGGCCGCCGTGGCGGGCGCGACGAAGATGGCGCCCACGAGGAGCAGGGGCAGGAGGACAAAGAGCACCCCGAAGACGAGGAGGCCGCGTTCCATCGGCGCGCCAATCCGAGCGCGGCGCAAGAACCTTCTTATCGAGACCGGCCCGATGGCGCGGGCATGACGGACCTGCTCTGGATGCCCGCGTCGGAGGGCGCGAAGGGACCGCAAGGCAACCCCAACTACGTGCGCAGTTTCGACGCGAAGGTCCAGAAGACGCTGGAGGACTGGATCCTCCTGGACCGGACGGCCTTCTATGCCGAAGGGGGCGGACAACCCTCCGACGTCGGCCGCCTCACGTGGGATGGCGGCGAAGCGAGCGTCAAGCACGTTTCGAAGAAGGGCGCCGTGAAGCACGTGCTCGAAGGCCCGGCGCCGCCCGCCGGGACCACGGTCCGCGGCGAGATCGACTGGGACCTGCGCCACCGACACATGCGGATGCACACGAGCCAGCACATCCTTTCAGGCGTCGTGTGGAAGCTGCGCGCGGGGCGCACCGTCGGCAACCAGCTCCACGCGGAGCGCTCACGCATCGACTTCGAGCCCGTCAAGTTCGGCGCCGAGGACCTGCGCGAGATCGAGACCGAGATCAACGCCATCCTCGCCGAAGACCTGCCGGTGCGCACCTACGAGGAGGACCGTGCCGCGCTCGAAGCGAGGCTTGGCGCGGATCGAAATCTGCTCAACCTCGTCCCTCAGAGCGTGAAGCGGCTGCGCGTCGTCGAGGTCTACGACCCCGAAGAGAGGGACGCGCGCTTCGGCCGCACCATCGACGTCTGCCCCTGCGCCGGCACGCACGTCGCGCGCACCGGCGAGATCGGCACGTTCGAGTTCGTGGGGCGCGAGACGAAGGGGACGAACAAGGACCGCGTGGAATACGTCCTCAACGATGGCCGCCACGAAGTGGCGGGTCATCTTTGAGGATCGCCACCGCGAGGCGCGAAGCGCCGGTCCGCCGCAGCGGACGCGGTGGGATGCTGGAAGAGGGCCGCCGCGAGATCAGCGGTCGCCTTTGACGAGCACCTTCGTCGGCGCTTCCGTGAACCCCAGGCTCTTGAAGTAGGGCTCGAGCGTCGCCGTCTCGGGGTCCACGAGCGTCTGGATGCGCGTGACGCCCAGGCGGTGGAACTGGTCCAGCACCTTCTCGCCGAGGAGCTTGCCAAGGCCGTGCCCCTGCGCCTTCGGGTCGACGCCCAGCGCGATGATCCAACCGACGTGCGCGCGGCGGCCGAACTCCCAAGGACGGATGTCCGCCAGCACGAAGCCGACGAGCCTTCCCTCCTTCTCCACGCCAAAGCACGTGGTCGTCTCGGCGATCAGGCGCCAGAGGTCGTTGTCCCCGTTCTTCACCGGCGTCTTCGTCACGGACGCGTCGATCTCCAGGATCCGGTCGACGTCCTTCAGCGTCAGCGAGCGCACGCGAGTGTCCGACATCGAGCGTGCGAGCGCCGACCCATGGTTTGAAACTGCGCGAACGGGCAGCGCCCGCATGCGGCCGATCGTCGCTCTCGCCGCCCTCCTCCTGACCGGATGCATGGGGACCCCCGGATCCTCGGACGCGCCCACGCCCACGGTCGCGACCGCGACCGCTCCCCAGGCCTCCCCCTCCGGAACCCTTGCGTTCGCCTCGTATGCGATCGCGAGCGACGCGCGCTGGCCGGAGACGACCACGCTCGACGACCTCGACCGCTTGTACTCGCTGGAGCTGCGCGTCGAGATCCCATGGCCCGAAGCGTCCGACCCGACCACGGCCACGATGGCGCTCACCGACGCGGGCCACCCGCTCGCCACGCACGTCGAGCGCGGCTCCGCGAGCGTCGGGCCGGGACCGGACGCCGCGCGCGACCACCTCACCTTCTGGATCCAAGCTGGCCTACACGCGTTCGACGGCTCCGACCTAGTCGGCGACAAGATCGTCGACTTCGCAGGACGGAGCCTCGCCGTCCCCACGCTCGCGCACAATGCCACGCTCGTCGCGCACCTCGTCTGGGCCGACGACAACGGAACGCACGAGCGCAACGAGACGCTCCGGCTGCCCACGAGACCGCAAGGTCTCGCGCCCGACACGCGGGATCTCCTCGTCCTCACGGGACTTGGTGGATGGGTGGAAAGCGTCCCGTCGGACGATCGACATCAGCCGGCGAGCTGCAGGTACAGCACGAGCGGCAGCGCGAGCGCGGCGACATCCAGGCCCTTCTTCGTGAGCGAGTACTCCACGCGCACCGGCATCTCGTCGAACATGCGCCGCTCCACGAGCCCCTGCTCCTCCAGGTCGCGCAGGCGCTGCGTGAGCGTGCGCCCGCTGATGCCGGAAAGCGAGGTCTTGAGCTCGCTGAAGCGCAACGTCCCGTGCTGCCCAAGGACGATCAGGATCTCGACCGTCCATTTGTTGAAGAAGACCTGCAGGTTCGCGACCACGCGATCCATCTCGCGCTGAAGGCCCGCCGACGCCGCGAGCCGTTCACGCCAGGGCTCCATCAGGCGCTCGCGGCTCTGGGCAGCCATGGAGCGCAGGAGCGCCGCGACGAGCGCCGCCTCCGAACCTGCTCGCGGTGTCTTCGGAGATACCAAGGGGATCCGCCTACACCTCCCACGTTAAGACGTGTACTTGGTATCTTTGTTGAACCAGGTTCAGGAGCAACACCATGGTCGATTTCCATCTCACGCCCGACGAGCAGCGCATCATCCGCGACCTCGACGCCTTCCTCGAAAGCGAGGTCCTCCCCGTCATGGAGGCCAACAAGCACCGCTACGACACCGACGCCGGCTGGCTCAACCCCGACGGCTCCGTCCAACCCGACGTCCTCGAAGTCTCCCGCGACATCCGCCGCCGCAGCGCCAAAGCCGGATTCTACGCCCTCCACCTCCCCAAAGAGGTCGGCGGCCTCGGCATGAGCTACTGCGGCTACCTCCAAGCCAACAAGACCGTCTTTCGCCACGGCCTCGGACTCACCCTCGCCGTCCTCGCCGCCATCGAAGGCCCCAACAAGATGCTCCTCAACCTCGACGAAGAACACCAGAAACGCTGGCTCCACCCCCTCATCCGCGGCGAAAAGACCACCTGCTTCGCCCTCACCGAACCCACCGCAGGAAGCGACGTCCGCAACATCCAGACCACCGCCACCAAGGACGGCAACGACTGGATCATCAACGGCTCCAAGATCTTCATCACGAACGGCCCCTACGCCGACTTCGCACAAGTCTTCGCAAAAACAAGCAACGAAGGCGGCATGGGCGACATCACCGCCTTCATCGTCGAACGCGACACACCAGGATTCCAGACCGGCCCCATGCTCGAGACCGTCGCCAACAACGGCCTCCCCTGCGAACTCCACTTCAACAACGTCCGCATCCCCGAAGAAAACATCATCGGCGGCATCGGAGAAGGCTTCTACCACGCCCTCCAGAACATCAACGACACCCGCATCCAGAACGGCGGCATGGCCATCGGACTCGCCCAACACTGCCTCGACAAGACCCTCGGCTACCTCACCACCCGCACTGCCTTCGGAAAACCCATCGGAAAATACCAAGGGGTCAGCTTCCAAATGGCCGACTCCCTCACCGAACTACGCGCCGCTGAAATGATCAGCATGTACGCCGCCTGGAAGATCGACCAGGGCGAAGACGCCATCCAAGAAACAAGCATGACCAAACTCTACAGCACCGAAATGCTCTGGAACGTGGCCGACCGCTGCATCCAAGCGCACGGCGCCATCGGCACCCTCCGCCGCACCGGCATCGAACGCATCCTCCGCTGGGCACGCGTCATGCGCATCTGGGAAGGCACGAGCGAGATCCAACGCATGACCATCGCGAAGACGATGGGGCTGTGAAGCGGGAGGTCTCCACGCCGCACGTGACCATCACGTACCGCTTACGTGAGCATCCGGTGGCCATCGGGTATCGTGCACGTGATCGCCACGCGCGACGCACATGGCTCCTGCGCCTGAACCCCCGAGATGGGGTGATGGCGCGAGATCCTTGATATCCATCCTGCGTCTTTGTGCCCGCGTGCTTCCGATCCCCCCTTTTGCGTCGCGCGTTCCGGCGCAGCCGTTCGCGGGTGGGTGCGCTCATCGAGCTGCTTCATCGTGGTGAGCTGAGTGAACGATCGTTCGATCGCGCTTGGCGCTTTGCCGCAGAATGTCCGGTGCCTTGGTCGGCAACGATCGTTCGTATCGTCGCGTCGATCCGCTCGCGCGTTGGTCTCGTGACGTCGCGCATCGTGCGCGGGATGGAGACGTATTCGCTGACGCCCTGGGGTCTCGTGGTCGCTCGCATGCTCGAGGCGGAGTTGCAGGCGCCTCGGCCTTTGCAGCTCGCGCTGCGTGTGCCGTAGGTCATTCGACGTATCGCACGGCGATCGCGGGCGGGAGGGCGGCGGCGCGTTTCGCGGGTCCGCGTGACGCGTAGGCAGCGAGCGCGAGGACCGCGATGGCGAATGCTGCGAGCATGAGCCATGGTGGCCGGAAGGGGACGTCCTGGTCGTTGAGGGCGCGGTACCAGATGGTGTGGGCGACGAGGACGCCGACGAGGGTGCCGATGAGGAGTCCGCCGGCGCTCGTGAGGGTGCTTTCGAGGATGAAGGCGCGGCGGACGTCGCGTTCTTCGTAGCCGAGCGCGCGCAGCGTGCCGATGTCGCGCATGCGTTCGTGGACGGCGCGGCTGGCGAGGAATCCGGTGGCGGCGAGGCCGACGAAGAGGCCGAGGGCGAGGAAGCCTTCGAAGACGAGGACGAGGGCGCGGATGCTGGCGAGGGCGGTGGCGACCTCTTCGGGGATGCTGGTGAAGGTGACGCCGTCCTCGTCGTAGAGCGCGGCGAGGCGATGGGCGACGTCGTTGGGGTCGGCGCCGTCGCGGACGCGGACGAAGGCGGTAGCGCTCGTGGGGAATCCCATGGCGCGGACGTGGTCGGCGGCGAGCCAGGTCTGGAAGGCGAATTGGCTGCGGACGCCGCCTGCGACGACGTACTGTCGTGGGCCTCCGATCGCGGTCTCGAGCGTGATGTGGTCGCCTGGGTGGAGGTCGGTGTTCTCGAGGACGAAGTCGGGGAAGAGGATGGCGTTGCCGGCGGCGACGGCGTGCCATGCGTCGCGGTCGCTGGCGTAGTCGGGGGCCCGGTCGCTCAATTCGTACTCGTTCGCGTCGGCGAAGGCGGGTGTGGCGCCAAGGTATTGGCGGGCGCCGAACTCGAAGGGGATCTCGTGGCCGTCGCGGGTGACGTTGGCTTGCCGGAATTCGGTGTGGCGGGGTAGGAAGTCCGTGCGCTCGATGTCGCGGGCGATGTCGGGCGGGAGCGGGTGCGGGAAGGCGTCGAGGCTCGTCGCGGATTGGCCGATGATCGCGTAGCCCGCTTCTTCGCTGGGGATGGTCCCGCCGAAGACGACGAAGAGCGTCCCCATGACGGTGACGACGACGACGACGAGCGCGATCATCGCCATCGTGAGTCCGACGGGGCGTCGGCGCGCGACGAGGTATTTCGCGGCGAGGAAGGGCGCGCGGCCGTTGCGGCGCGCGAGGAGCAGGTAGGGGCGCGCGCTTGCGACGGCGAGTGCGGCGAAGCCGAGCGCCATGACGGCGCCGCGGGCGAGCGTGAGGATCGGGTCGAGCTCGCCGCGCTCTTCGGGGAAGCTGTCGAACGTGTAGAGCGACCAGACCATGTGCGCGAGGGCGGCGACGGCGGGCGCGGCGGCGAGCCAGCGCTGCTTGAAGGCGACGAGCGCGAGGGCGAGGCCGACGAGGGCGATCGGGATCCCCACCAGCCAGCCGACGCCGGCGAACGAGAGCGCGGCGCCCGCGAGCAGGAGCGCGCCGCCGAAGCCGAGCGCGAGGTTGCGCTTGCCTTTCGGGTCGTCGGGGATGCCACGGATGGCGCGCGCCGGGTCCAGGCGCGCGAAGCGCAGGCTCGCGAAGCCGATGGTCGCGAGCGGGATCAGCGTGCCCAGCGCGAACGCGAGCGCGATCGTGCCTGGCGAGACGTGGACGGCGAACTGCGGCGCGTCGTCGGGGGCGAACTGGCGGATCCCGACGAAGATCGCGACGAGGAGCGCGAGGCCGAGGGCGAGACCGACGATCGCGCTCGCGGCGGCGTACAGGCCGCCTTCGATCGTCATGCTGAGCGCGACCTCGCCGCGCGTGAGGCCGAGCGCGCGCGCGATGCCGAGCTCCGCGCGACGCTCTTCGACGAGCGCGCTGAAGAGCGTGAAGGCGAGGAGGGCGGCTGCGAGGAGCGTGAATCCGCCCATGACGAGGAGGAATCCTGTGAGCCCGGCGCCGGTCTCCTTCGCGTCGTCGATGCGATCGGCCTTCTCGGCCGTGATGTCGAACTGCGTCGCGTTCTCGCTTGGAAGCGCGGCCTGCATCGCGGCGACGGCGCGTCGCGGGTCGCCCTCGCTGTGGTAGTAGGCGATGGTGGCGTGGCCGTGCTGTCCCATCGCGCGTTGGAGGTCGGCCAGCGGAACGAGCGCGCTCGGGCGGCCCGTGATCGCGGCGCGCCCTTCGTCCGCTGCGATCCCCACGACCTGCGCGTCGAGCGTGACCGTCGCGCTCGCAAGCGACGCGGGCAGGTAGGCGACGGCGGCGCCGCCCGCGTAGACGACCGGGACGTCGCTTGTCACGCGGAACGTCCACGTGCCCGTCTCGAGCGGGGGCTCGACGACGAGGCGCAGCGGCGACGAGGTGGAGGCGTTGGCGAACGCGATGCCGCTTGGCGCCGTGGCGGTGATCGTGACGTTGGGGCCAGGGGTCTCCCAGCCGATCTCGGCGCCGATGCCGATCGCGTTGTCGCGGACCTCCAAGGTGTGGCCCACCGACGTGGGCACGTTGCTTGCGCCGACGAGGCGCGCGACATCCGTGTCGACGCTGGACGCGCCCGGGTCCGGCGCGCGCAGCGTCACGCGGTCCCCGATGCGCGCGTCGAGGCGCGTGGCGAGCTTCTCCGAGAGGACCACCTGGCCGGGCCCGGGCTCGGGCGCGCCCGAGAGCGGCCCGAGCGTGGTCGCCTCTTGCGCCGAGACGCCGCGGATCGAGGCGAAAGGCTCGGCGCGTCCTGCGCGAGGGTGGAGCGCCGAGCCGATGACGCTCATGCTCGACGCGCCCTGCACGTACGCGACGCCGGCCGCCTGCGGGAGGCGATCGGCGATCGTCGCGTCGAAGGGCTGCTGCGAGCGGAGCACGATGTCGATCGGGCCGAACTGCGCGAGCGCCGTCTCCTCCAGCGAGACGGCGATGCTCTGCCCCATGCCAAGGCCCGTGGCGAGGACGGTGGTCGCGACGAGGAGGCCGAGGATGGCGCGGATCGTCTGGCCCTTGTGGCGCAGCGCATACCTGCGCGCGAGGCGAGCCAGGAGGGGCGCGCGGCGCAGCGTCCTAGACCACCCGTCCGTTCGACATGCGGATCGTCCGCTGGCAGATGGCCGCGACGTTCGGGTCGTGCGTGACGACGATGAACGTCTGTCCGTCCTCCCGGTTCGCGCGGCCCAGGATCTCGAGGACGTCGCGCGCCTTGTCCTGGTCGAGGTTGCCCGTGGGCTCGTCGGCGAAGACGATCGCGGGACGAGGGGCGAGCGCGCGCGCGATCGCGACGCGCTGCTGCTCGCCTCCCGAGAGGTCCTGCGGAAGGCGCGCCTCCTTGCCGGCGAGCCCGAGCGAGGCGAGGGTCGCGCGCGCAGCCGTCCGCGCGTCCCTCTCTGCGTCGCCGCGCGTGAGCAGAGGCAGCATCACGTTCTCTTCGGCCGTGAGGACGGGGATCAGGTTGTACGCCTGGAAGACGAAGCCCGCGGAGCGCGCGCGGTGGCGCGTGAGCGCGGGCTCCTTGGCGTCCGCGAGCGATGCGCCCGCGAGCACGACGTCCCCTTCCGTCGGCTTGTCGAGCCAGGAAAGGCAGTTGAGGAGCGTCGTCTTCCCGCACCCTGAGGGACCCATGATCGCGACCATCTCGCCGCGGCGGACCTCGAGGTCGACGCCCTTCAGCGCCGCCTGGGCGAGCTCCCCTTGCCCGTAGACGCGGGTGACGCTCCGGGCGGCGATCACGACATCGTCGGACAACGCGCGCTCGACCGGGGCGCTCCCTGAAAAGGCTGGTGCCAGGGCGAGGACGAGGTGGAGGACGAGGACGTGTAACCATTCGGTTACGGCCCTTGCGTTCGCGCTGCCCTCTCGCGGGCCCTCGTAGCGCCGTTTCGAGAACACCAAGCCTATATCGGACCCGCCCGTCGAAGGGGGCGATGACCGACACGGCCCGACCCATCTGCGTCCACTGCGGCGCCGCCCTCTTCGCCCGCACCCACGGCGACATGACGTGCGTCACGCACGGCCACTTCTTCTCCCACGAGCTCCTCGACAGCGCCTTCGGCATCGGAAGCGCAGAATACTCCCGCCAGCAGGCCGAGCACGGCCCGCAAGCGCCGATCAAATGCCCTCTCGACCGCTACGCCATGAGCCACGTCCACAGCCCCAGCGGCCGCGTCACAGGCCAAGCCTGCGGACGCTGCGGGAGCCTCTGGATCGACCTCGCCGTCATCGAGTCGGTCGGCCAGACGACGCCCGTGAGCGCGGAGTCGCCCGCGGAGAAGCGCAGCCTCCTGGCCTTCGCCTGCGCGCGCGGCATCCTCACCCCCGCGAACAAAGCGCCCCGCGCGCGCTGAGGCAGTGGCGGGGAAGAGAAGAGGCCCGAAGGCCCAGCTTTTGCGCCTTCAGTATTCCTTCAGCAGGTACGGGTCGAACACGCCCATCCGCTTCTGCCAGTCGTCGGGGTGGAGCTTGCGGACGGCCATCGCGATGCTTGAGAGGAGCGCGTTCCCGTCCTGAGGGGTGAACGCGTAGCCGGTGACGTCGCGGCCGTTCTCGCTCACGTGGAGGGAGGGCGTGACGACGACCGTCTGGGAGAGGATGCGGCCGAAGGGTCCGTGCTCGCGGGCGAAGCTGAAGACGAGGTTCGTCGCGGTCTTCTCGGTGAGGCCGATGAACCGATCGTCCTTGAGCTGCTTCTTCACAGCGTCCAGCGTCGTGGGCGTCTTCAGGCGGAAGTGGAAGTGCGCCGTGTGCATGAACTGGGTGTTGAGCTTCATCGCGCTGGAGAAGAGGTTCACGTCCTTGTTCAGCGTCGACCTGTAGAGGTTCGCCGCGTCGGTCGCGTGGTGCGTGCCGCGCGCCTCCTTGTGCTTCTCGACCGTCGGGGCCTGGATGAATTTGCTATCCCCCACGTCGCCCGCGCGACGGATGAGGACCAGGCGTCCTTCCTCGAGGTCCGCGCCATCCTTCGAGAGCGTGTGGACGAGGCGCACCGTCGTGTGCGTGTTGCACGACACGATGTGCACGAACCGCTCCTTCGCGGGGTCGACCGCGTGGTCGTTGATGCCCAGCGCATACATCGCGCCAAACCCTTCCTCGCTGCCTTGCGCGAGGACGAGCTTGTTCCCTGCGAGCTTGGAGTAGATCGTCTCCTTGTTCTCGAGGCCGGAGTCCTCGGGGGTGCAGTCGATGACGACGGTGGCGCGCTCCAGCGCGGCCTGCGCGGTGAGGTCCGGCGCGAGCCCGATCTTCTCGAAATCGGCGCGCTTGTCGTCCGCCACGGCGAGCTTGGCGCCGCTCTTGCGGAGCGCGTTCACCATCGGGCGGTCCTCCTTGCGGGGGCTGTGCTTGTAGAAGGTGACCTCGTCGAGGCCCAGCTCCGTGCGGTACTTCGCGAGGAGGCCGATGATGGGCTCGCCGATGGTGCCGGTGCCGACGACGTGCACGATGTTCGCCATGATGTTCGGCTAGGACCTACTCTCAGGGGGTTCTTGAAAGCTGCGCCAGACCACGGTCATCTGTGACCTCGGGTCCCGCGAAGCGCAGAGGCGCGCGGGGACGCGACGAGGCGACGACCCGACGAGGCAACGAACGCGAGGCCAGGATCGTCGGCTCTGCCGGGTCGCGTCGGTCCTGATCCATCGCTTTGGCGCAGGCGTCATCGCGACACGTCGTGTGACCGGAGGGTCACGCGGCGACCTTGGCCCGCGCAAGGTCCGCGACCAAGCAAGGAGTGACGAGGGAGGCGCCCTCGGTGTCTGCGGGCCGATGCCCAGACAACGGTGTCGCGGGCCGATGCGAGGCGCTCCGCTGCGCTATCCCCGCCGTCGGCGCAGCACGAGCATCGCCGCTCCGATCGCCGCCAGCACCAGCACGAGGGAGGGCGCCGGCAGTGGGGACCCGGGCTTTGCGCTGAACACGACGGCGCTCTCGGCGATCTTCACGTTGCCGGCGCTGTCGCGGGCCGTCACGTCGATGCGGTAGTCGCCTTCGGGCGGGTTGAACTTGACGACGAACGTGCTCGCGCCCTTGCGCGTCGCGTTCAGCGTCTGCACGACTTGGCCGTCGCGCTTCACGAGCACGTCGACGCCGGCCACGTTCGCCTCGGTGGCGATCGTGAGCGTGACGTCCTCGTTGGCGCGGGGGCGTTGCGGGTCCATCGTCACCTTGCTGATGCCCGGCGGCGAGTTGTCGACGGTGAGCGCGAACTTGGCGCTCGTGGCGACGCCGTAGATGTTCTCGGCGGTGACGGTGACGTCGACCGGGCCCGCGGCGAAGGTGGACGTGTCGATCTGGAAGTTGGGGCCGCGCAGGTCGTAGCTCACGCCCTTGATGCTGTAGGTGACCTTCCCGACGCCCAGCGGGTCGCGGATGTCGAGGCGGACGGGCGTGCCGGCGCGGATCGTCGTGCCCTGGTCGGTGGCGAGCTTCACGGTGGGCGCGCTGCCGGGATTGAGCACGAACGTGCCGACGGTGACGCGCGTCTTGTTGACGTTGGGCGGGTCGGCGGCGTCGGCGGCCTCGGCGGTCACGCGGTACGTGCCCGCGACGGTGAACGTGCGCGTCGCGTTCCAGCGCCCTTCGCCGACCTTGCTGAGGACGACGGCCTGCGACTCGTTCGTGGGGAAGACGACGTACGCCGTGACGGACGAGATGCCGGTCGCGTCCTGGAGGTAGACGTCGAGGCTCACGGGCTCGCCCAGCTTCGCGGTGGCGGGCGTCGCGACGATGCGCTCGATGTGCGGGTTCTCCTCGTCGAGCACGTTCGTGATCGTCGTGGCGCGCAGCGTCTGCTCGGGGCGCAGCTGCGGCTGGACCGTGATCGTGAGCGTGTCGCGGCCCGCGCCGGGGATGGTCGGCACGTCGATCGTCGCGAGGATGGGGAGCGGCGTCCCGCGCGGGAGCGCGACGGCGAGCTCGGACTGCGACGAGAGCCAGCCGTGCTCGCTCTCGAAGCGGATGAGGACGGGCTCGTTGGGCTGGTTGCCCTGGTATTCGATGATGAAGGCGTTGGGCGCCTCGCCGTACGTGATGCTCTGGCCGGGGCGCGCGGAGAGGCCGAGCGCGGGCGTGAGCTTGATGTCGAACGTGCGCAGCGTGAGCGGCTTCGTCCTCTCGTTGGAGGCGGCGCTGTCGTCGATCTCGGGCACGTTGTCGTCCACGTCGACGCGCGCGAGGATCACGCCGGGGCCTTCGACGCCCACCGTGTCCCACGTGAAGATCTCGACGAGCCGGCGCTGCCCGGGGATCGCGAGCGCGGGGTACGTCTTCTCGCCGATGACGCGCTCGACGCCGTTCTGCACGAAGTACAGGCGCAGCGTCGTGTTCTTCTCGGCGGCCTTGTTGCCGTTGTTGCCGACGACGACGCTCACCTCGAGCGGGTCGCCCGTGTAGGGGCTCGTCGAGTTGACGAGGATGTTGTCGACGAAGAGGTCGGGTCCGCTCACGCGGCCTTCGAGCGTGAGGCTCTTCTCGCGCGTCGGGTCGCTCTTGGAGACGACCTTCACGACGGCGGTCGCCTTCTCGCCGACGATCGCGCTGCCGGGCGCGCGGAGGGTGACCTGCACGACGCCTTCCTGCGTGGGCTGGAGCTCGAGGTAGCCCAGGCCGTTGACGCTCGGCGTGACCTCGATGCCCCAGTCGGAGGGGCGCGTGGGGAGCGGGATGGTGAAGTTGTCGGCGACGTTGCCGACGTTCATCACGCGCACGTCGAAGGTGACGTTCGTGCCCGCGTCCACGAAGGACGTGTTGAGCGGCGCGTCGAGGCGCATGTTGGGGCCGCGGATCACGGTCATCTTGCTCTCGATGCTGACGCGGCGCTCGTCGATCGGCCGGTCGAGCGGGCCGCTCGAGGTCGCGTTCACGTAGAACGACGCCTGCGTGTCGGGCGCCACGTTGGGGGGCGAGGTGACGGTGAGCGTGAACATCGTCGTGTTGAACGGCGTGAGGTGCGCCGTGCGCTCGGAGAGGCGAGCGTCCCAGCCGCCCACGGTGGGCACGAGGTCGAGCGAGAGGTTGTCGTAGCCGTTGCCCAGGTTCTCGATGCCGATGTTGTACACCTGCGGCTCGCCGGGCACCAGGCGCGCGGCCGCGTCGAGGACGGGCGCGACCTCCCAGCGCTGCGCGACGTGCGCGGTGAAGGTGAGCGTGCAGAAGCCGACGCTCGGGACCTCGTTGGCCTTGCAGCGGCCCGTGCCGGCGTCGCCGAGGCTCTCCATCCTGACCTGCCACGTGTAGGTCCCGTTCGTCGCGTTGGGCGGCGCCTTCACCTGGATGGTGACGTTCTTGAGCTCGCCCTTGCGGACGACGAGGGTGCCATCGCGGCCGACCGCGTCGACGCCGGCGCCCGTGATGATGGGGGACCAGCTGTCATTGATGGTCATCGTCTCGTTGATGAACGAGACGTTGAACCGGTCGTCGGCGTTGCCCGTGTTGTTGAGCGTGATGTTGAAGAAGCGCGTCTGGCCGACCTGCATCTCGCGCCACGTCTCGTTCGAGGTGGCGTTGAGGCTGTGGCGGACGTCCACGATGAAGCTCGGGAGCGTCGGGTTCTTGCCGCAGTAGATGTCGTCGACGCAGTTGCTCGACACGGCGGTGGTCGTGGTCACGCTGCGCGTGGAGCTCCACTGCACGAAGTCGCTGGCCTGGCCGACGTTCGTCTCGTTCCCCGCGGTCTCGTTCTCGGGGACGATGATCGTCACGCGCACGACGCGCGACTGCGACTTGCCGAGGCTGAAGCGCTCGGGCGCGAAGCTGATGGTGTAGTTGCGGTACTTCGCGAAGTCGAAGTCCGCGGGGAGCCCGCCGATGAACGTGTCCTCGACGGTGCCGGTGTTGCGGACGTTGTACTCGGCGACGATCGTCTTGCCGGCGACCACCTTGCAGCCGACCTGGACGGCCGGGAACGGCTTCACGGCGCCATCGGGGCACGGCTCGGTGATCTGGTTGCGCGCCCACGGGCTGTTGAGCGTCTTGTCGGCGCCTTCGGGCGCCGCGCGGACGGGCTTCGCCGTGACGCCGAGCACGCCGACGCTCACGCCGTAGATCGTGACCTGGTCGTTCTGGCAGCGCGTGTCGGGGCCCTGGCAACCCGTGAGGTTCTGGCCGGGCGTGCTGCCGATGCTGCCGATCTCCAGGAAGAGGGACGAGGCATCCGTGCGCTGGTTGGGCTCCGGGTGCCAGACGAGGGAGTAGAGTCGCGATGCGCCCGCGGGGACGGTGAAGGCGTTCGAGCCGTCGGCGCGCTGCTGGCTCGTCGGCGTCATGCGGATGTAGCACGGGGCGAGCTGCCCGGTGGGGTCCGTGACGCCGTCGCCCGGCTCGACGCAGTCGTTGCCCGTGCCGAAGCCGACGAAGATCTGCCAACCGGTGGGCGGCGCGAAGTCGACGGTGCCGCCGTTGTGGACGGTGATGTTGATCGGCGCGTCGACGCCGATGACGGGCGACCCATAGTTCACGTCCGCGACGAAGACGTCCGAGCCTACGACGGGCTGCGTGCCCTGCGCGGTCGCGAGACCGGCGAAGAGCTCGAGCACGAAGAGGCCGACGATGAACGCGGCGACGGTCTTATTCGGCAACATCCGGCAACAACTCCTTCGGGGTGGCCTCGCCGCGGAGCTTGGCTCCGCGCGCGAGGATGAACAGGGATGCGGCGCCCGCGAGGGCGAGCGCGGCGACGGCGACGCCCAACGGCGCCGTCGTCTCGACGGCGGCGCGCAGCTGCGCGGGGCCGATCGCGGCGAGGGCGAACGCGGCGCCGATCGCGGCCGCGACGGCGAGCGCGGCGATGGCGGCGCGGCTCGCGAGCGTCTTTAGCGCCTCGTCGGTGACGCGGTTGATGTGCTCCTCGGGCACGTTCTCCTTCTCGACCGCGCGGTGCGCGCGCTCGTAGCGCTCCGTCATGTGGACGAGCTCGCTCACGAGGAGGAGCGCGACGCCGAAGAGCACGCCGATCGCGTACGTGAGGAGCCCGGGGCTCCCGACGCCGCCCGGGATCACGGCGAGGACCATCGCGCCCACGCCCGCGAGGGCGAGGACGCTGGAGCGGCGGGCCACGGCGACGAGCGCCGCCACCGCGCCCACGGCGAGGAGCGCGAGGAGCGCGATCGCCGGCACGTGGGCGCCCAGGATGCGGCCGTCGCCCTTCGACACCTGCACGACGCCCAGCGCGGCGGCCACGACGGCGGCGCCGTACGCGTAGCGGAGAACGCGCTTCTCGTGCGGGAACGGCTCGGTCTTGGCGGCGCTCATGCGACGAGCATCCTCCCTTTCTCCATCGTGGCGGCGAGCAGGTCGCCGGGGTCGAGCTCGATGACGGTGGCGCCGAGGCCCGCGACCTCGCGCAGGAGCGTCTCGCGCTCGGCGAAGAGGGCGCGCGCAAGGGCCCCCTCGGCGCCGGGGAGCGCCGGCGGGCGTGGCGCGATGACGGCGACCTGCATGTTGTTGGCAAGGAGCGTGGAGACGGCCTCGGTGAGCGTGCCGTCGTCCACGCCGGCGGTGAAGAAGATGCAGGGCGTCAAGGGCTTCAAGCTCGGCAGAGCTTGAGAAACGGCGAACTTCACGGGGAAGTTGCCCTTGGGCTGGAGCTCGGCGAGCGTCTCCAGCATCATGGGGATCATGCGCTCGGGCGGCTGCGGCTCGATCTCGCGCACGTGGTCGCTGTAGAGGTAGATGCGCGGCTGGTCCTTCTTCACGAAGACGAACTCGGTGAAGCTCGCGACGGCGCGGGCGATCATGACGCGCGCGCTCTGGTCCTCGGGGCCGGCGAGCGTGATGCCGCGCGCGTCGACGAAGAGCGTGACCTCCGCCGCGGTCGTGCGCATCATCTGGTTCACGAGGAGCTTCGACGAGCGCGCGCTCGCCTTCCAGTTGACGCTGCGCAGCGTGTCGCCCGGAACGTATTCGCGGATGCTGAAGAAGTCGAACCCGTCGCCAGGGCGGTTCACCTGGTGGTCGCCCATGAGCGGCATCGGGAGCGTGGAGAGGAGCGCGGCCTTGCGCAGGTCCTCCGCGCGAGGCAGCACCCACAGGGTGTGGCTGGCCTCCGTGTGCCGCTCCTCGTAGAAGAGCCCGAACGGGTCCTCGAGGCGCAGGTCGGTGGGGCCGATCTCGTAGACGCCCAGGAGCGGCGCCTTCACCTCATACTTCAGGTCGTCCACGGCGCCCGAGGGGAGCGCGAGGAGATCGTACGCCTGCCCGCTCTCGACGGCGAGCTGGCGCGGGAGGCGGTCGCGGACCTCGAGGAAGAGGAGCCTGTCGCCCGGGTTCGTGAGGCGCAGCTCGACCTGCGTGCGCTCGCCCTCGAAGACGCGGTGCAGGTCGACCTGGCGCTCGCTGATGATCTCGTCGCTGCCGCGGAAGAGGAGGCGGTTCACGACGACGAAGGAGAGGAAGACGAGCCCCGTGCCCAGAGCGCCCGCGCTGCGCGAGGCCACGCCGGCCGCGACGAGCGCGAGACCGGCTCCCGTCAGCAGAACGCTCTTCCTGGTCCACATGCGGCGGTTACACCTTGGGTACGGGCACGCTGTCGAGGATGTTCTGCATGATGTCCTGCGCCTTGATGCCCTTGATGCGGGGCTCAGGCTTCAGGATCACGCGGTGCGCGAGCACGGGGATCATGAGGCGCTTGATGTCGTCGGGCACGACGTAGTCCCTCCCGTGGAGCGCGGCCCAGCCGCGGGCGAGCTTGAACAGGTTCTGCGAGCCGCGCGGCGACGAGCCGGCCACGAGCATCGGGTGCTTGCGGGTCGCGTCGATGAGGTTCGCGATGTAGTGGATGAGCTCGTCCGTGACGTACACGTGCTCGATCGCCTTCTGCATGGCGACGACGATCTCCGCGTTCGTCACGGGCTTCACGTCGAAGTCGTCCTTGCCGCGCTTGGCGCGGCGGATGAGGATCTCCGCCTCTTCCGCGGCCGTGGGGTAGCCCATGCTGAGCTTCATCGCGAAGCGGTCCATCTGCGCTTCCGGCAGCGGGTACGTGCCGGCCTGCTCGACCGGGTTCTGCGTCGCGAAGACGACGAAGGGCTTGGGCAGCTTCTGCGTGTAGCCTTCCACCGTCACCTGCTTCTCGGCCATCGCTTCCAGCATGGCGGACTGCGTCTTGGGGGAAGCGCGGTTGATCTCGTCCGCGAGGAGGTAGTTCGTGAAGATCGGACCGGGGCGGAAGTCGAACTCGTGCGTCCTCTGGTTGAGGATGAACGTGCCGTTGATGTCCGCCGGCAGGAGGTCGGGCGTGAACTGGACGCGCTTGAAGTCGCAACCACTCGCTCGAGCCAGAGCGGCCGCAAGGACGCTCTTGCCAAGCCCCGGCATGTCCTCGAGGAGGACGTGGCTGCCTTCGCTGAAGATGGCGAGCACCACGAGCTTGAGCTGGTCCTTCTTGCCGACGATCACGCGGCCGACCTCGTCGGTGAGCTGCGTGGCCGTCACGCCCACGCTCTGGATCTGGGCGCGGACCTTGGGGTCGCGCACGGGCCCGGGGGCGCTGCCGGCGCTCGCGGGCTGGACGGTCGGACCGACGGTGGTGTTGATACGTGTGGCTTCAGGCGGCGGGGTCACTCAGATCGGGCCTCCGAGGGGCGTGAAAAGGATGCGAAGAGCGGCGCGGGGTCGCTGCGCAGCGTCCCGGCGGCGGCCTGGGAGAGGGTCGCGTCGCCGGTCAGTCTGGCGAGCTCCTCGGCCGTCATGGCCGCGACCTGCTCTAGGGCTATGTTAAACCTTTCGCTGATGCGGCGTCGCGCCATGCGCTGGGCACGCTCCAGGTCGGGCCGGACGTCCGCCGGCACGGGGACCTCGACGCCGAGGTTGTGCTCGTGGTGGGTCCAGTCCTCCGTCTCGCGCGTGGACCACCACGCGACGAGGCTCGCGACGATCACGAGGGCGAGGGTGACCAGGGGCGCGACGGCGCCGCTCGTCGCGCGGCCCAGCGCGCGGACGGACGCGTCGTAGCCCGCCACAAGGGGCGCGGGGGAGTGCCGGGCCTCGTCCAGGACGATCGTGCCATCGCGGGGGATCAGGCTCCCGGCGAGCGCCTGGATGAAGGGCCCGTTCTCGAACTCGACGAGCTTCACCTGCGCATCCATGAAGAGGCCCGTGTCGGCGACGAGGACGAGCGTGCCCTGGCCCGCGCCGTACTTCGTGCGCACGATGAGCGGGAACCCTTCGCCAGTGGAGGACGCCTGGTCGCCCACGTCGATCTCGCCGTTGTCGTTCACGTCGAGGTAGCTCCCGTCCGGGTACACGGCGACGCTCGACTCGGCCAGCACCTCGTGGTCGCCGACGTTCGAGAGGGGCGTGAGGGCGGTCGGGGCGTTGAACAGGATGCGGTAGTCGCGGCCATCGAGCGCGCCCGTCGTCGCGACGAGCGTCTCGTCGTCGAGGTGGTTGCGCGAGTCGACGAGCGAGGTTCCCATGAACGCGAAGCCGACCTCGCGCGCGATGTCGCTGCCGTACCCGCCCTCGTCGGCGAGGATGACGTTGCCGCCGCGCGCGAGGAAGTCGAGCACGGCCCGCGATTCGCCCTCGCTGTAGCGGCGCTCCGTGCCGATCACGACGAGGAGCGCGCGTTGCGGCTCGCGGATGTCGGCGAGCTGGTAGGGCGTCGAGAGGTACGCCTCGACCTTGCCCGCGCTCCCCGAGAGCGAGGAGAGCGCGAGGCTCGCGTCCTCGTCCCCCTCGCGGTACGCGGTGAGGTGCCGCCCGTCCGTGTTCCACACGAGGGGCGCCAGGAGCCCGACGGCGAGGAGCGCGAGGATGGTGACGAGCGTGTACGCGCGCTTCTGGGGGTCCTTGAGGAAGCCGAAGATCATGCATCCACCTCGCGGCGCGGAGCAACGCGGATCCGCGAACCCTGGACGCGACGCGCGCGGGTGCGCGGGTCCTCGTTGTTGCGTGGGATGGAGATCACGCGCTCACCTTCTTCTCGCCGAGCACCTTGTTGAGCTCATTCCGGACCGTCGCCAGCGAAGCCACGGCCTGGTCGCGCTCGCGGGATCCGATCGGGTGGTCCGAGTAGCGCGCCTCCTCGAAGAGCCCGATGAGCGCGCGCAGCGGCGCCGCGCCGATGGGGAGCGCCTTGCGGACGCCGGTCGCGAACTCGCGCGGCGTGTCGCTCGCCTTCTCGGCGAAGCCGTGGCGCGAGAGGTGCGCGGCGAAGCGCCGGTACGCGAGGAAGATCGTGCCCGCGTACTCGTTGCCTGCGAGGAGATCGCGGATCGCCTCGTCGAGGATCTCGCGCGCCTCCTGGAGCTGGCGCCGGCGCAGCATGATCGCCGCGAGGACGACGCCGATGAGGGCGAGGACGATCACGACCGCGAGCGCGAGCGCCGCGTAGCCGATCGGCGTCGCGGGCCCGACGACCTTCATCGTCGTGCTGCGGAACTGCGCGGCGACGACGTCGTTCCCTCCGCGCACGGTGAGCGCGAGGGCCGCGTCGCCCGAGATGGGCGCGACGCCGGCGAGGGCGCCCTTGCCATCCGCGTTCGTGGCCGCGACGACGGCGCTCGTGCTGGTGCCGATGACGTACGCGAAGCTCGTGTTGCGCAGGGGCTGCCCCTGGTCGTCCTTGAGGGTGACGCCGCCGCCCAGCGCGAAGCCGCGCACGACGAGCGTCGGGAGCTCGACCTCGACCTTGGGGCGGATCTTCACGACGACGGGGAACTCCTTCGTGAAGCCGTCATACGCGTCCGTCTGGGGCGCGACGATGCGCAGCGTGGTCGCGCCGCGAGGCAGGTCCGCGGGGATCTGGATGCTGGAGACGAGCTTGCCATGCGACGAGCGCAGCGCGCCGAGGTCGCGTCCGGCGAGGAACATGCGGAAGGTCGCGTCCACGGGCGCCCCGCGGTCGTCCGTGACGCGGCCTTCGAGCGGCGCCTGCTCGTTGCGCACGAAGGGGCCAAGCGTCGTGAAGTCGACGTTGAGGGGACTGCGGACGTACCACACGACCTCGCTCGTCGCGTTCGCGACCGTGGAGCTGCCGACGAAGCGCGCGCTCGCGCGGTGCGCGCCAAGCTTCGTGTCGTCGCCGAGCACGCGCGCGAGCTCGAAGGAGCCGTTGCGGCTCGTGCGCGCCTCGCCCACGCTCACGCCGTCGATGGCGAACAGGATGGCGGCGCCGGGGAGCGGGTGCTTCTCGTCGTCGACGAGGCGTCCCGCGAGCGAGACGGGGCCGCGCGTGACGCTCGCGTTCCCGAGCTCGAGGCGCACGCCCTGCACGACGCGCACGGTGGCGGCCGCCGAGGTCGGCTGGTAGATGCCGTTCGCGAGCGGCGTGAAGTCGGCGCCCAGCGACGCGAGGGCGGGGCGCTCGCTCGCGTTGGTCGGGACGAGGAAGCTCACGCTGCCCGACGCGTCGGTGACGATGACCTCGAGGCGCTGGCCGCGCCAGTAGCCCGCGATCGGCTGCGAGACGATGGCCTTGCCCTTGTCGTCGACGAGGTGCGCGCGCATCGCGAAGACCTCGCCGCGCACGATCGTGTCGGGCGCCTCCTCGATGACGAGGCGCGTCGTGGACGTGACGCGCGCCTGCGTCAGGTTCTCGGCGCGCGCGTGCGCGGTGTCGCCGGGGAAGACGACGCGCAGCGCCTGCGTGCCGAGGTCGAGGCCGGCGAGGGGCACCGTCACGGCGAACGCGCCGTCGCTGTCGGCGAGCCCGCGCGCGAGCATGCCAGCCTTGTCGGAGTGCACCTCGATCACGCCGTCGAAGCCTTGGCCCTCGTTGTCGAGGAGCTTGCCGCGGATGGACACCTCGATCGTGCGGGGGCCTTCCACGCGGTTGAGCTCGACGACCCTCGCGGTGCGTTTGATGTCGAGCGGGAGGGTGACGTTCGTCGGGGCGGCGGTGTCGCTTCCCGCGAAGGTGAGGCGCAGCATCTGGGGCCCCGCCGCGATCGAGCCTGGCACCTCGATGCGCACGGCGAAGCGGCCGCCCGCGTCGGTGGTCGCGCTCTCCTCCACGCCGCCAAGCTCGAGCGTGACGGGCGCGGTGCCGATCGCGCCGCCCGCGCGCTCGGTGCCATCCGCGAGCGTGACGGCGCGCGCAAGGAGCTGGCCGCTCACGGTGACGGTCTCGCCCACCGTGGCGGACGCGCTCTCGGCGCGCGCGTCGAAGCGCGTGGGGTCCCGCACCTTGATCGGGAGGATCCTCTCGGTCGAGAGGAGGAAGGGATCGAGGCTCGTGAAGCTCGCGCTCAGCTGGTGCTGGTCGGGTCGGGCGACGCCGACGGGGATGCCGACGCGCGTGAGGTTGATCTTGCCGTTGCGGTCGGTGCTGAGGTTCTTGAGCTCAAGCGGGCTCGTGGAGCCCGTCCACTTGACGATCACGGTGCGGTCGATGAGCGGCGCGCCCGAGCTGTCGGCGAGCGTCAGCTCGCCCACGAGCGTCCCGCCGTTGTCCGCCGTGTCGGCGACGTCCATCTCGATGTCCGTCGCGGCGCGCACGCTCACGGGCACGGGCGCGGAGACGGCGAACCTCGTCGCGTGCACGTTCACGTCGCGGACGACGCCGTTCCTGTCCGCGACGCGCGCCTTGTGCGTGCCGTACGTCGGGTCGCCGGGGACGGCGCCGACGCTCGTGTTGTAGACCCACGCGACGAGGCGGTTCTGCTCGCCGTGCGTCTGCGCGCCGGTGTCGAGCTGCGTCGGGTCGAAGTGGCCCAGCGCCGAGCCCTGGATGTTGCCAAAGAGGACGAGCCCGGGCGCGGGGATCGCGTAGACGCGGTCCTCGGTGATGTTCACGCTGAGGTTGAACGCGCCCGTCGCGTTCGTGAAGCCCGCGCCGACGACGCGGTCGCCGCCGGGCGCGAACACGCTCACGAGGACCGTGCGGTTCGCGACGCCGACGCGGCTTGCTTCGCTCCCTTCGAGGAGCGCGCCCGAGGCGCCGCACACGCCGCCCGCGCGCTCGTTGAGCACGACGCGGCCGCTGACGTTGAACTCGACGCCCTTGTCGACGGTGGTGGGCGCTGCGAGGTCGAGCACGGCCACGCACGCGCGCATGTCGCGCACGAGGACGCCGCTCGGGTCCGCGAGGTTGAGCGCAGCCTCGCGCGCGGCCTGGGGCGCGCCGGCGCCCTCGCCGATGCGCTGCGCGCGCAGGCGCTGCGCGTCCGCGGGGCCCGCGGCCTTGACCCACGCTTCGAGCTCGCGCATGTCGAGGATGGTGGTCGCGCCGTCCACGACGCGGTTCAGGCGGTTGATCGCGGGGAAGGGATCCTCGCCCGTCGCGTCGTGGAGGCCGTCGTGGTCGGCGTCGGCGACGGCGCCGGCGGGGTCGTCGCCCCACCACCAGACGCCCTCCGTCGCCTCGACCCACCAGTCGGGCTTGTGCGCCTCGTAGGCGGCCGTGATCGCGTCGCGCTCCTTGGGGTCCTGGTCGTAGTACGCGATCCACCCGTCGGGCACGCCGGGGACGACGCTGTCGAGCTTGTCCGGGCGCATGTTGAACGGCTCCTGGCCGTAGTTGCGCTCGCCGAGGAAGTTGATCGTGCCGTCCGTGAGCGTCTCGTGCGCGATGCCGCGCGCGAGCCATTTCGCGACGAGGGTCGCGTCCGCGAGCGGATCGAGGTTCACGGTGAGCCCGTCGAGGAGGCCGTCGCCGTCCGTGTCCTCGTCCTTCGGGTTCGTGCGGATGCTCTCGCCGAAGAACGTCTTCGCGTCCTTGCCGGTGAGCTCCTGGAAGTCGGGGACCGTGTCTCCGTCCTTGTCGACGCCGCCGGTCTTGAAGCTCTCCACGTCCGTCGTGTCGAGCGCGTTGTTGCCGGCGGTGACCTCGATGCCGTCGTCGATCCCGTCGAGGTCCGTGTCGAGCGCGTTGGGGTCGGAGCCCGCCCCGAGCGTCTCGTCGCCCTGCTGGAACGTCACGATCTCGCAGCGCCCGGTCGGGCCGGCTTCGCATTCCTGCGCGACGTTCAAGCCGTCGCCGTCGGGGTCCTTCGAGCGATCGTCCGTCGCCGGGTCCGGATACGCGGAGCCGCCGCTGCTCTGGACGCGGTAGTGCGCCTCGAAGGCGTCGGGCGCGCCGTCGCCGTCCGTGTCGCCCATGTAGGGGTTCGTCCGCAGGCGCGCCTCGTCGGCGTAGGTCAACGTGCGCGCGCCGTAGATGCGCGCGGCCTTCACCGCGACGTTGTCGAGGTTGAGATCGGCGAAGCAGTTGTTGTCGTCCGCGAGCCGCTCGCCGCTCTTGAGCTCGCCCGAGAGATCGCCCGGCGGGCAGCCCGCGATCGCGGTCGTGAAGCGCACGTAGCCCGTGGTCTTCGCGCCCATGCCGCGCAGGTCGGCGATGGGCGTGATGGGCGAGTCGGCGAGCGCCTCGTCGATCTCCGCCATCGCCGCGAGCGCGACGCCGCCGAGGCTCGCGTCGCGGGCGGCCACGAGGCTCGGGTACGTGCCGCTCGTGATGCGGCTGCCCCAGAACGCCTTCCAGCCGTCGGGCACGCCGTCCGCGGTCGTGTTGAGCTCGTTGGGGTCCGTCTCGGCCTTGAACTCGAGCTCGTTCGTGAAGACGAAGGCGTGCGCGGTGCGCTCGTTGGACGCGCTGCGCGCCTCGAAGGAGTACCAGACGACGGAGTCGCCGTCGTTGTTGGCCTTGTCGTCGGTGACGCCGTCCGCGTCGGAGTCGGCGCGCCCTGGGTCGAGGTCCCACAGCCCGCGCGCGGCGTCGAAGCGTCCGTAGCGGATCTCCCACGCGTCGGGCAGGTCGTCGCCGTCGGTGTCGGGGTTCGCCGGGTCCGTCGCCGTGTGCGGGACGGGCGTGGCGAACTCGGTGAGCCGGTACGCGGCCGGGTCTATCTCGGGGCCGCCGAGGAAGTAGACCTTGTCGCGCGCGGTGCCCGGCGCGGCGAACTTCTCGACGAAAAGACCGCCCGAGGGGTCGGGGTCGGCGACGTTCATCACGCCGTCGCCGTCGACGTCCGCGTCGGGGCGATACTTCGCGACGCGGTCCGCGTCGGAGAGGCTCGCGAGGCTCGGGTAGAGCTTCATCCAGTCGTGCACGGTCGAGAAGCGCGTCTGCGCGACGGAGCCGTTCCCGTTGTACGGGTAGCGCGGGCTCTGGCGGAGCGCCTCGTACGTGTCGTGCCAGAAGGAGACGCGCGCGCCGTCCTTCACGTGGTCGCCGGCCGAGTCCGCCTTCGTCGGATCGAGCCCGGCGCTCGTCCCGGAGGGGCGGACCTCATACTTCGCTTCGCCGCGGACGACGCCGCACACCTTCTCCTCGTCGGAAAGCTGCGAGAAGGCCGTGTCGCGGTTCCTCGGGTCGGTGGGCGGGAAGGAGCGCTCGGTCGTCGTGCCGCACGCGGCGCGCCCGAGGTACTCCTCGATGTCGGTGAGGCCGTCGCCGTCCGAGTCGGGCTCGAGCGGGTTCGACGTCGCAAGGTAGGCGCGCGGCTTCGCCTCGGGGCCGGTGTCGAACGTGACGTTCGCGTACCAGCCGCGGATCTCGATCGGGTCGGGGAGGCCGTCCGCGTCGCTGTCGAGCGTGACGGGGTTCGTGCCGCCCCACCAGACGCCCTTCACGGACTCGTTCCAGTCGTCGGGGCGCGCGTATTCGTACGCGCCGCGCACGGTGAAGACGATGTCAGGGAGCGCCTTCTGGCCTTCCGGCGCGTAGGTGCGGTATTCGGCGAAGTCGCTCGCCCTGCCGATCACCTGGTCCACGTCCGCGCCGAACGGGGAGAGACCGTAGCGGACGTACCAGCCATCCGGGATGCCCGTCTGGGCGGTCTGCCAGTCCAAGGGGTTGAGCCCCTTGGCGTACTGCGTCGGCCGCCCCTCGGCGTCGGCGAGGGTCGGCCGGCTGGCCTCGAACTCCTCGAAGTTCGTGAGGCCGTCGCGGTCGGGATCCTGCGTCGCGACCGTCGGGTCCGTCACGGAGAGCTTGTAGCGCAGGAGCCAGCCGTCCGCGATCCCGATGCCGGCGGTGCTGAACTTGTTGGGAGCGGTCTGCGTGACGTGGATCTCCGTCCAGTCGTCGAGCCCGTCGCGGTCGCTGTCGGCTTCGAGCGGATCCGTGTCCGCCTCGAACGCCTCGAGGAGCGTCAGGTTGCCACGGCTCCCGGAGGCGACGCGGTCCGGCTGCACGTCCTTGAGCGGGACGCCGTGGTGGAGGAGCCAGCCGACGGGGAGCCCGCCCGTCGCGGGCGCGTCCGCGAGGGGGCTCGCATGCTCGGCCTTGCGCCACCAGGGGGCGTCCACGCCGGGCCTGTAGTCCGTGGGCTTGTTGTAGCTGTAGTAGACCGAGAGCGGGGGCGTGTACGCGCTCGGGTATCCTGCCGCGTAGACCGCCGGGAGCTTCGACGCGGCCGGCGCCTCGCCGTGCGCGTCGCGCGTGCTCGGGTCGAGCGGGTCGAAGCGGAACTCGACGAGCCATCCGTCCGGGATCCCGATGCCGGCGCTGTCCCAGTTCTGCGGGTCCGTGCCGTAGACGTAGTTCTCCAGCGCGTCGGAGAGGCCGTCGTTGTCCGCGTCGCGCTCCGTGAGCCCGCCTGCGCTGATCCGGTCGAGGTCCGTCGTGTCCGAGACGCGCGCGGCGGTGATGCCAAGCGCCCCGGGAGAGACGAGCGCGGTCGCGGCGATCGCGACGAGGAGGAGGACCGCGACGGCGCCGATCGCGATGGGGACCGCGTGGCGCGCAAGGCGCGTGGTGACGCTCGCGGGGACGAGCCGTGATATCAAGCTCAGCGCTCGTCACGCTCCCTCTGTCCGGAGGCGCTGCGCGCTGCCAGCCGGAGCGCCGGAGCCGACGAAGTCCCGAAGGCGTCCTTCGGCGCTTCGCTCCGTTCGGCGCTTGGGTGGCCCGGCCGTACTGCGGCACGTCTTCGCCTCGCTGCGCTGCGGCCCCGCTGGAGGCGCGTCGTCGTCGCGACGAGCGCGATGACAGCGAGAAGCGCGAAGAGCCCGGGTCCAGGCACTCCGATCTTGGAGCCGAAGTGGACGCCCTGCTCGCTCGCGCTGCGGTCGCTGAGGCTCATCTCGTTGTCGGGGTCGAGCACGACCTTCACGTCGCCGCCACGCTGCGTGCTCACCCACGAGAGCGTCGCGAGCGCGCTGGACCCGACGGGGATGCGCGAGAGCTGCACCTTGTCGACGGTGCGGCCGTCGACGACGAGCGCGACGCTCACGTTCTCGGCCTCGATGCCGCCGGCGTTCTGCACGGTCGCGGAGACGAGGATCAGCTCGCCGGCCTTGAGCGAGCCGCTGCCGGTGACGCTCGCGAGCGAGAGCTGCGGCCGGGCGACGTTGACGTCGAGCGGCGCTCCGCCGGCCGCGGCGCCCGCGACGGCGGCGTGGAGCTCGACTCGCACGGCGCCGTCAGGCGCGTCCTTCGTGGCGTTGAGCGAGAGGAGCGCGTCGACGGCCTCGCCGGGCGCAAGGTGCGCGCGGGTGGGCGCGAAGGTCGCATTCCACCCTTCGGGCGCCTGCGCCGTGAGGTCGAAGGTCCCTTCGACGTTGCCGACGTTCTTCACGTGATAGCTCAGCGCGATCGGGCGCCCGGGTGTGAGGCCGACGCTCTTCGGCCCGCCGAAGTCGACGCGGGAGACGGCCTTCACGTTCACGGGGATGGAGACGTTCTGGAGGGCCTCGCGCGAGAGGCGCGTGGTGAAGGTGAGGTTGTAGGCGCCCGGCGGCGTGCCGGCGGGGACGTCGATGCGCAGGGGAAGGTCCGCGCTGTCGTTCACCTCCAGCGTGAACCCCTCGGATTCGAGCGTGACGGGCCACGCAGGCGTGACGCTGGACGCGCCTGCGGGCGCGTCCGCGCCCCGCTTCACTTCGGTGGCGCCGGCGAGGAGCTCGACCGCGACCTGGCCGTTGCCGCGGTTCGTGACGGGGAGGACGAAGTGGAGGACCTCGCCCGGCTCAGCCTCGGGGTCGAACACGGGCGCGGTCGCGAGGTCGTAGATGCGGCGCACGACGACGACGGCGGAGACCTCGTCGCCCGCGACGCGGCCGCCTGTGCCGCCCGTGTCGATCTCGGCGGCGATCTTCACGCTCGCGAGGTCGCCCGCGCGGGCGCCAGGGGGCGGGGTGACGTCGACGTGCAGGACGTAGCTCAGGTTGGGATCGTTCGCGGGGTTCGGATTGAGCGTGATCTCGCCGACCGAGAGGTCGGCTCGCCAACCTTTCGGCAGGATGCTGTCCTCGTGGAAGATCACGGTGAAGACGTCGTTGCCCTTGTTGCGCGTGGTGAGGTTGAACCGGACCGTCTCGTTGGGCTCGGCGAGGCGCGTCTGCGGGTCGAGGTTGAGCTCGAGGTCCACCTTGGGACGGATGCGCGTCGCCGTGTTCACGACGTCGGCGGCGAGCGCGCTCGCGGCGCTGCGGGCCGTGATGCTCACGATGTTCTGGGGAGCGGTCTCCGCGTTGGGCGCCTTCACGCGGAAGGTGAGCGTCGTGCTCTCCCCGCCATCGAGGCGCAGCGAGGTCACGGGCTCGTCGTCGAGGAGGAGCGCCTGCTCCCAGCCGGGCCGCGGATCCTCCACGGCGAGCGCGAACGTGTCGGTCGTGCTGCCGGTGTTCTTCACGACGATCTGATAGCGATGCTCCGCGCCGGGATCGAGGCCGATGGGCGGGTCGATCGTCTTGCGGCCACCTTCGACGTCGAACCACATGCCCACGCCGTAGGCGATCTTCACATAGACGCTGATCTTGAACGTCGCAGCCACCCCGCCGGCCTTGCTCCGGGCCTCGACCAGGATGGTGCGCGACTTGTTCACGTCTTCAGCAGACGGCGTCACCACGACGTTGAGCCGCTCCGACGAACCGCTGGTGAGCGTGAACTCCTTCGCGCACCCTTCCACGGTCCACCCTTCGGGCGTCGAGCAGGCGACCTCGATCGTGTCGGTCAACCCCTCGCCCGCCACCCAGCGGCCCAGGTTCAGGACGTCGAGGCGCACGGAGAGGGGCGAGCCGGGGCCGGTGCTCAGCGGCAGCGAGCGCTGCTCGGTCTGAGGGCTGCGGATCTCGACGAGCGGGCCGCGGAACTCGGCGCGGCCGATCGTCGCGTCGATCGGGACGGGACGCCCGGGCGGGTAGTAGGAGTAGCCGATGCCGTGCGGCAGCCGCTCGCGCGTGACCGAGTCCTCGGTGAAGAATTCGGCGGGCGAGAGCGAGACGGCCGAGATCGGCTTCGTGCTGAGGAGGTGCACCTGGCCCGTGAGGTCGCCCGTGGGCTCGCGGAGGCTCACGAACTCGTCGCGCTGCAAGGAGCGCACCTGCGTCGTGTAGTTGAGCTCGCCGTTGCGGTCGTGCTCCGTCACGATGGTGAGCTTCGTGTTGTTGTAGTGGCCGAAGATGCCGACGCCCTGCGAGTCCTTCGTGTCCACGTAGTAGTCGATGCCCGCGAGGCCCGCGTAGGGGCCGATCATGGGGCGCGTGACGTTCTTCGTGGGATCGCCCATCTCGCGCTCGCGCGCGCCCACGAAGAGGCGGAAGGCGGCCGGAGGCGCTGGCGGGTCGGAGCGCGCGTCGGGCGTCGTGTAGAACTCGTAGAGCGGTTGCGGGCTGACGCTCTTCTGCACGGCGACCTCCTCGCACCCCTGGCGCTTCTCGAGCTCCTTGCCGGGCGCGTTGGGCAGAAGCCCTTCCGGGTAGATCTGCAGCGAGCCCGACTCGTAGTTGAGCACGCGCACCGTGGCGTTCGACTCGGGGCAGAGGCGGAAGTAGCCCGCGTCGTCCTGGATGAAGCTGAAGAAGTCGACGCCGCTCGCCGCGCCCGTGAGGGAGGGCACGGGGTGCGACACGAACGGGCGCGCCTGGCTGGGCTCGGGCGAGTCGCGCTCGCCCACGCCGTCCATCGACACGAGGAACTTGCCGGTGCCCAGGAGCAGGGCGACGCTGCCCGCGGGGACCAGCACCTGCGCGGTGGGGGCCGCGTTCGTGAGCGTGACGCCTCCCGGGCAGTTGCCGGGCGCACCGTTGACGCAGACCGAGACCGTGCCGGGGCCCGCCTTCTCGACGCGGAAGCGCTGCTGGCCGTTGAAGTCCGCGAACGACGCGACGACCTGGAACGCGTCGTCCGCGAAGCTGCCGCTCATGCCCGGCACGTAGCCGCCGGGGGACCAGTCGGCCGAGGTGTCGCCGATCGCGTAGACGGCGATCGGGTGGTCCCCTTCGATCTTGTAGGGACGGTTCGTGGGGACCGTGACGACCTGGGTGGAGCCGGGCTGGAGGAGGAACGGGTTCGCGAACTGCGGCGTCGCGGGGACGAGCGTGAAGCCGAGGTCGTACGTGGAGACGCGCACGCTCGTGGGCGCGCTCGTCAAGGCGCGCACGACGAGCGTGTGCTTCTGCGTGGGCTGCTTGGGCTCGTAGCCGAGGTACGTGTTGCCGCGCGTTCCCCACAGGAAGGCGTCGAGCGGCGACTTCTCCAGGGCGTCGAAGGCGGGGGGCGGCGTCTTCCCGAACTCGAGCGGGTTCGCGTACACGTAGAAGAAGAGCTTGTCGTGCGGCTTCACGGAGCCGGGGATCTGCCACATCACGGTGCCCGCGGGGTTCTTGTCGGGGCTGAAGTCGCGGTACTTGCCCGTCTCCAGCATCGCAGGGTAGAAGACGTGGGGCACGGGCCTCGTCGTGGGCCCGTCCTTGGGACCCGTCACGAAGCCGGCGTTGTAGGGCACGACGCGGAGGCTGTCGACGTCGAGGGTGAACCCCCGCGCGCGCAGCTCGCCGCCCGCCGTCTCGTTGGTCCAGCCCGCCTGCACGAGGAGCGCGCCGAAGTCCAGCTCCGCCATGACGAAGGGGTCTTGCATGGCGACGTCGAGCTTGTTCTCGACGACGATCGGCACGCGCAGCGCCCAGCCTTGTGTGGGCTGCGCGCGGTCGCTTGGGCCCCACCAGGGGTCGCTCACGCTCTGCGCAGGAGCGAAGGGGAGGAGCGGGAGAAGGAACAGGAGCGCGAAGGCTACCGCTAGGCACAGCCTCTGGACGCCCCGGCCCCCCCGAACGCTCACCTTCGCTGCCTCCGGGACCCGTTCCTCAGGGTCACGAGCGCGCAGGCGACGAGGGCGACCGCCAGGATGGCGGAGAGATCGGGCGCGGGCGTCTTGGCCCGACCCGCGGCGACGCCACCGGGCGCGATGTCGGAACCGACGGTCGCGAGGGCGCTCACGGCGTTGTCGGCGCGGTCGGACTCGACGGTGTCGCTGTACGGGTCCACGACGGCGGTGAGCGTGTGCGCACCGGCGAGCGCGGTCCAGTTGAACGTCACGTCGGAGCGGGAGCCGCTCGCGATCGCGGGCACGGTCACCTCATCGACGAAGACGTCGTCGACGAAGAGGTGCACCGGCACGTCCTTGACCTCGCTGAGGCCGCGGTTCGCGACGGAGACCTTCACCGTGACGCGGTCGCCCGTCTCGAGGCCCGCGCGGGGCGAGAACTCGAGGGGCGCAAGGCGCAGGTCCTGGCGCACGATGGGGACTTTGAGCGACTGCACGTTCGCGCGTCCTTCCTGCGTCTGCGGCGACACGCCCTCGAAGAACGTGTAGCCGGCGATGGCGTACGTGCCCGCCTCGACGCTCGCGTTGGGCTTCACGATGAGCTGCGCGACGGCCTTGCCGCCCGGCGGCAGGTCGAAGCTCGACGGGGACACGCGCAGCTCGATGCCCGCGGGCGCGTCCACGAGGAGCACCTCGAAGGGCTGCTGCACGTTGCCCTTGTTCTCCACCACGATGGGCATGGTGAGGGCGCCGTGGTCCGCCTTGGGGACCGCGTCCGTGACGCTCACGCCCGCGGCGCGCATGGGCAGCACGCTCGTGCGCGCGAGCCCGTCGCGCTTGTCGCCGTTGGGGAGCGTGGCCTTCACGGCGAGGACGCGCTCGCCCGGCGACGTCGTCGGCGGGACGTGGAGGTGGAGATCGAGCGTCGTCTTCCCGTGCGCGGGGACGCTCACGTTCGCGGGCATCGCCTCGTCGGCGCTCCAGCCTGCCGGTAGGCGCACGAAGACGCTCCACGGCTCGAGGCTGTTGCCTTCGTTCACGAGCTCCACGGGGAGGACGAACCCGGGCGGCGCTCCGACGCCGAGGCCTCCGGCGATGCTGCCTCCGTAGGAGGCGTTCACGCGCATCGCGCCGCGACCCGAGGCCACCTTCATGGGGTTCTCGCGTGCGACCGCGTCGATGCTCATGAACTGTTCGCCGGCGACGGCTTCGGCAGCGAGGACGAGGCGCGCCTTGTCCGAGTACGTCTCGCCCGCGCGCAGGAAGAAGCCCTCCCTGGGGAGCGCGAGGTGGGTGCCTTCGGGGGCGTGGGCCACGAGCAGGAGATCCTCGCCCGCGTTCCCGGCGTTGCGGATGCTGAAGGGGACCTCGATCGTCGTGCCCGGCTCGAGGATGGCGGTGACGTCAGGGATCTGGATGTCGATCTCGTACCCCTTCACCGTGAGCAGCGTGACGCCCGTGCCAGGGTAGCGGTTGTTCGCCGTGGAGAGCTCGACCTGCTCGCTCCTCACGAGGAACTCGATCTCGTGCTCGCCCTTCTGCGCGAGCCAGTTGAACGTCACGATCGCCTCGGATCCTGGCGCGATGTAGGGGATCGTCTTGGGCGGGAGCGAGAGCGCGCCGATGAACGCGCGCACGTCGACGTTCGTCGCGCCCGCGCGGCCGTTGTTCGCGACCTTGAGCTCGAAGCTCACGAGCTCGCCGGCCGTGACCTCGTAGCGCGCGACGTCCGCGTCGATCGCGGGCGACACGACGCCGCCCGCTGCGTTGCGCAGCGACAGCGCGCTCACGTTGGCCACGTGGAGGTCCGGGATCAGGAGGTCGCTCACGGGCACGTGCAGCGTCACGACGTTGTTGCTGCGCGTGTACTCCTGGTAGTGGCCGTCCGGGTCGACGGTGATCGTGAGCGTGTGCATGCCCAGGCTCCCGGTCTCCGGGTGCCACGCGAAGTCGAGGATGCGCGACGAGCCGTCCGGATCGAGCGCGTAGGGGGGCAGCGGGTCGAGGTCGCGGTCGGCGACGATCGAGCCGCCCGGCCACGTGTCCACGATGCGCACGAGGACGCTCTTGCTCTCGACCACGCCCAGGTTCTGGATCGTGATCGGGATGAACGCCTCGGTGCCTTCCTGCACGAGGGCCGTGGGCGCTTCCGCCTGCACGGCGAGCTCCGCCCATTCGCGCGGGGCGAAGGCGATGTCGATCGTCGAGAGGCCGCCCGCGTTGCGGTCCGTGAGGCTGCGCGCCGCGAGGCGGACCTTGAAGTCCGTCGGGAGCAGGCTCGGGTCGCGAGGCAGCGTGATCGTGCCGTCCACGATGCGCCGCTCGCCGGGCACGAGGACGAACGCGTCCGAGTCGACCGCGACCGACCCCTGCGGCGCGGAGGAGTTCAGCGCGTCGTATTCGAGGCGCTCCGTGTCCGCGACGGAGCCGCGGTTCTCGACGACGACGTGGAACGTCTTCGTCGTGTTGTCGAGGAGCGTCGCGCGCTGCACGCTCATCGGGCGCACCGAGAGCGCGACCGGGCTCACCGACATGTCGTCGATGAGGATGCCCTGGCCGAGGCCGCGGCTGAGCGGACCCACCGTGAAGGGGCCGGCGAAGACCTCGATCTCGAAGCGCACGGTGTTGCCCACGAGCGAGAAGCTCTTCGCGCGGTTCGTCGTCTGCACGCAGCTTTGCGCGAGGTCGAAGGAGGCGAGCGACCAGCTCTCCTCCCACCGGCCATCCTTGGTGATGAAGAACTCAGGGTACGACTCGTTCACCGTCCGGTTCTGGGGCGGGTTGAAGCTGAACAGCGGGTTCGGGTCGGAAGGAGGCGTCTGCGCCTGCGGGCCCTGTCCTTGCGCCGCCTGGACCGGGATCTGGCGGATGATGCCCTCGTATCCGCCCGTGGGCACGAGCACGCACGGGGGCGACCAGGAGCTGAAGGAGCCGGGCTGGTTCTCGTTGAGGAGCTTCCGCGCGACGACGCGCGCGCCGTCGTAGCGCGCGAGGCGGTCCATGTGGTAGAAGCTCAGGAACGCCGGGTTGGACGCGCTGAAGTTGTGGAGGTCGATCGGCTCCGTGACGGCGCGGCACGAGTCCGTGTCCGAGCAGACGAACGCGTACGTGTTCCCGTTGATCTGCGTGTCGTTGTCGTCGATGCCGACGACGATCGAGCCGGGCGCGTCGTGTCCGCGCAGGTACTGGAACTTCGTGTTCGGGCTGCGGCTGAAGTTCTCGGTGAACGCGCGGTTCTCGTCGAACGTCTGCGACCAGACGACCGGCGTGACGCCCACCTGGACGCCCGTCGATCGGTCCGTGAAGTTCAGGCTCGCCTTGCCCGAGGTCGCGCTGCCGTTCAGGGCGAAGCGGAGGAATCCGTTCGCGCTCGGCGTGACGCGGAAGACGAGCGTCGTCGTCTCCTTGGGCGCGAGGATCGTCGCGCCCGAGACGAGGGGGCACGGGTAGCTCGCGGCGACGATGGGCGTGTCCGTGTCCCCGCCGAGGTTGTGGTTCGCGGGGAGATAGCCCGTCACGGTCTGCGCCTTGCACGCGAGCGAGAGCGTCGCCGGCGCGTAGCCGTCGTTGCGGTACGAGGCCTCGAGGTCGACCGGCTCGCCAAGCGTAGGCGTCGGGTCGCGGACGACGGTCGTCGTCGCGACGACCTCGGGGAGCGTCTGCAGGCGGAAGACCACGTCGCGCGTGAGGAGCCCCTGCACGTCGTTGTCCGTGATCGTGAGGAAGTCCTGCGAGTTCACCGAGTAGCGCTTCACCTCGAAGTGGAGCGTCGTCGTGGGGTCGATGGACGAGAACGTCCTCGGCGTGTGCACGTACAGGTCGATGGTCTTCGATTGGCCCGGACCCAGCGTGATGCCTTCGATCTGGAAGCGGTCCGGGGCGAGCGCACGCGCGGAGGGCGCTTGTGGCGCCTCGAACGTGAGCGGCGTGTCGTCCATCGTGATCACGCGGACGGAGAGGTTCGTCTGCACGTCCTCGCCGAGGTTGCGCAGCGTGACGGGGATCTTCACGACCGAGTCGGGCATCGCGCCGAACGCGTGCGGCGTCTCGTCGACGAAGAGGCCCACGTTCCTGCGGTAGCGCGAGCCGTAGACGCCGATGTCGTCGAACTGCCACGCGCCTTCGTCGACGTTCGCGTCCGTGCCGGCGCGCCAGCGCAGCTGCACGGGCTCGCCGACGATGACCTTGCCCACGATGGCGACGTCGGTGATCCACCAGCCGCCGTGCGCGAGGCCGTCGCCGTTGGCGTCCGGGTAGCGCAGCGGAGGACGGTTGACGAAGTCCTCGCTCCACGCGATGTGGAAGCCGACTCGGACCTTCTTGCCGATGTACTCGCTCACGTCGTAGCTCGCGTCCCTCCATCCATTCGAGCTGCCGGAGTAGAGCGCCTGATAGCGTTCTCCCGTGGACGAGACGAGCGTCTCGAAGGGCGGGTCGTAGCGGAAGACGCCCGCGCTGCGCTTCGAGTAGTTCGCCGTGACCGCGTTGTATCCGCCCTGCGAGGCGTAGATCTGCTTCCACGGGCCCCAGGTCTTCGTCTGCGAGTCGTACGTCTGGATCTCGACGACGCCTCCCGACGCGAGGGGCGTGCTGCCGAGGACCGAGAGGCTGCCGAAGGCGAAGCGGTGTCCGAAGCTCAGCCGCGCGTCCGTGCCGGCGATCGCGCCGAGGTCGAAGGCGGGCGTGACGAGCCGGCTCTCGGAGCCTGGCACCGGGCACGCGACGCTGTTCGCGAAGAAGACGTCCGTCGCGTTGAGCGCGCCGCACTTGTGGTAGATCGCTTCGCCCGTGGAGTTGGCATTGAGGGGCAGCTCGCCGCTCCACCAGGCCTTGGGCTCCTCGCCCGTCTTGAGCTTCACGCCGGGCGCGTGACCTGCGCCGTCCTTGACGGGCACGACGCCCCAGCCGCCCTCGACGCTCGGGAGCTCGGTGACGAGCGCCCAGTTGCGGCCGACGGTCTCGGCGGGGATGAGCGGGTCGGCGCGGTTGAAGACGGTGTTGCTCGTCATGCAGCCCAGCGCGTTCAGCGTCGCGCCCTGCCAGTAGTTGGGCTCGGGCGTGCCGCCGGTGCCGCATTCGCTGACGTGCTTCTCGCTCCAGGCGCGCGTCTCGTCCATGAGGATCGTAGGCTGGCCGAGGGGCTGGCCGCGAACGATGCGCGTGGCGCGGATGTCGAGCGCGTCGATCGCGAAGCCTGGGTCGTCATGGTAGAAGCCGGCGCCCGTGTATTCGCCGCCGATGGCGCTGTCGCGCGAGCGCATGGCGACGTCGAGGTCCGCGGGCCAGGAGCTCGGGTATTTCGCGATGGGCGTGTAGGCGAAGCCCATCGTGATCCTGTCGTGGCCCTTGGCGCGCATCGTCGCGACCTCCTTCGTGAGGTCGGCGTGCATGTGGTACCACTTGCCGCGCGTCTCGACGATCTCCGGGTTGCCGAGGTTGAAGCGGTACGTCTGCGGGATCTCGTTGCCCGACGCGAACGTGTACGCGGTCTCGAGCTCATCGGGCCACACGTGGCCGGGGATGTCGCCAAAGCCCGCGCGGCTCATCGAGACGACGCGCTTGTTGAAGCGCGACGCGTACTCCCACCAGTCGGCCGTGACGACCTGGTCGGTCGTGACGGTGGAGACGTCCACCTCGAACTCGAGGAGGTGGTTCTGGATCGGCCGCTTGCCGTCGTCGTCGAGGCTCGTGGAGCCGGACCACAGGATCGTGTTCTTCTCCTCGCCGGGCGCGGGCTTCCCTGGGCCGACGCGCGTTCCCTCGCTCAGGTTCTCGACGAGCCAGCAGCGGTCGGCGTCGATGGTGCCGGGGCACCAGCTCTCCGAGTAGTGCGCGTTGCCGCGTTGCTTGTCGGCCTTCGCGTAGTTGCCAAGCTCGAGCGCGCCGTACGCCTCGTACTCGACCGCATCCTCCGTGATGTCGTCGAGGCCCGTGAGGTCGAACTGGGAGAGGACCCAGCCGTCGACGCTCGCGGGGTGGCGCGAGGAGTTGGACGTGAAGGCGTAGACGCCGGGCGTGTCGGGGTCGCGATCCGGGTGGAGCGGCGAGCTCGCCTGGACGGGGAAGGACGCGTTGTAGCCCGCGGTCGTCTCCGAGTCCGGCATCGGCGTGAGCCGCTTCCACGTCTGGCCTCCATCCGCGCTCGCTTCGAGCATGCCGCCGTCGAAGCCGTCCTCGAAGCGGTACTTGTGGAAGAACGCGACGCTCGCGGTGCGGGCGCTGCCGAGGTCCACCGTGGGGGAGACGAGGCTGGCGTTCGCGCTCGCGGGGTAGCGGCCCACGAGCGGCTCGCCGAAGGCGTACGAGTCGGTGGAGCGGAAGCCGGGCTGCGTCGCGTTCCAGCCTGGGCCGAAGACCCACGCGCCGCGCTGCGCCTCGCCGCGCACGCCGCCTTCGACGTCGTCGAAGAGGTACGTCGCGAAGGCGCTCACGCGGCGGTCGAGGCCGCTCTGCAGCGTGTCGGTCTGGGCGGAGACGGACACGAGGTAGTTCGCGCGCTCGGGCGCCTTCCAGAAGAGGTCGGCGGTCGGGCTCACGTCGTCGGAGATCGCCGTGAGCGCCGTGCGGGCGCCCGCGGGGGCGGCGCGCGCGGTGGTCCACTCGCGGCAGTCGACGATCGCGCTCGGGCGGCCGCTCGCGACGAGGTCGCGCCAGTGCGCGCACGTCGGCGCGTCGGCGCCCGCGTCGCGACCGATCATGCTGATGCGGCGCTCGACGTGGATGCCGCTCACGGGCACGTTGCCCGTGTTGTTGATGAACATCGGGATGTAGCGCGTGATGTCGATCGTCGCGTTCTCGGGGCTCACGAGGAACTCGGTGTCGAAGCGGCGCACGGTCTGCGCGGGGACGGGGATCGCGGCCGTGCCGATGTGCGCGGCGTTGTCGAGCCAGTCCTCGTCGCGGTCGATCCCGATCGGGTCGACGGTGAACTCGAGGACGTACTGCGCGCCTTCCTGGGCGGGCACGTTCCACGCGAGCGTGTGGTTCGCGCTCTTGCCGGCTTCCAGGAGCGGCTGCTGGGAGAGCGTGATCGTCTCGACGGGCACGCTGATGCCGAGCGCGCGGTCCACGACCTGGCTCACGCGGAGGCGGCCGCCGTAGCCGAGCGCGTCGAACGTGCCGTTGTTGAGGACCGTGACGTTCACGGGCACGCGCGTGCCGGGGCCGACGCCGATGGTGCCGACGTCGTAGCCGACGCGGAACGTCATGTTGTTGGCTTCGAGGTCGATGCCGAGCTTGCGCGCGCCGAGGACCTTGAAGTCGGTGATGTACCAGCCTTCGCCGGGGAAGCTGAGGCGCGAGGCTTCGGGGTCGACGCTCGCGTTCCAGCTCGGGGGGTCGTCGTTGTAGGTGCCGGCAGACGCGAGGACGCCGACCGGGGGCGCGACGTGCCCGCGGTCTCCCGCCGTGACGAGGTGGAAGGAGACGCGCACCTGGCGACCGGAAAGGTTCGTCGGGACGCAGGGGATGCTCTTCCCCTTCGTGAGGATGTCGTTGAGCTGTGTCGTCGTGCACGAGACGTTCGCGAAGGTGATCTGCTCCTCGTCGTACGTGTCCGTGCGGCGGGGCCCGCTGATGACGCCTTCCTCGTCGGGGAGCGCCATGCGGCCCCAGTAGGAGCGGTTCTCGGCGATGAGGCCCGTGTCTCCGGCGTTGGGCGATCCCGTCGCGAGCCCCACGAAGCCGAGGTCGGTCTTCTGCGGGTACCCCTGGTCGGGGACGACCGGGTAGAACGGTGACCAGCCGCACGTCGTCGCCTGGAGCGAGGATCCGCAGTCCTGCCCCTGGAGCAGGTACTGGATCTCGACGACGCCGCCGTCGCCCAGGTGCACGTTGAACGGGCTGCTCTTGTCGAGGAGCGTGCGGAAGGCGTACGAGTGGCGGAAGCTCACGGCGGGATCGTACGCGTCGCGCAGGTCGATGATCGGCGAGACGAGGCGCGAGTCGAGGTTGTTCATGAGGCGCGGAGCGGTCGGCGACGAGAGCGCGGGCGTGCGGTACATCTCGTTGTTCGCCGCGAAGACCGGGCGGTCCGCGTACTGCTCCGTCACGTGCCAGGGCGACACGCTCGCCGCGTCGAAGGCGGGGCCGGGCCACATCTCCCAGCGGCGCGTCTGGTCGCGGGCGATGTCGATGGCGGCGTCGCCCGCGCTCGCGGCGGCCGAGACATCGTGCTCGAGGAACGTGCCGGCGTCGACCGTGAAGACGTCGGCGGCGTGGTAGGCGGGATCCGGGCCGCGCCATTCGAGGACGTCGACCCACTTGCCAGCGACGAGGCCCATGAGGTGGAAGTCGTCCAGCGCGTAGCGCGCGTTCTTGCTCACGAAGAACTCGAGGCCGGCGAAGGTCGTCGGGCCGGGGGTGGCGACACCCAGCGTCGCCGAGGAGGCCGGCGGGAGGCCGTCGTAGAAGCGCGCGTCCCAGCCGCTGAGGTTCGTCGGCGCGGCGAAGCTCGCGACGGTGTGGCGGACGCGCTCCGCGTTGCAGACCGTGCTCACGCCGAGGTCGGGCGACTGCGAGGCGGGACGGCAAGCTGCGCCCGACTGGTTGACGTTCTGCGACGCCACGGCGGGAACGACGGGCACGTGGAGGTAGACGAGGCGCACGTCCACCGGGGCGAAGGCGCTCGCGTTGCGGATGCTCTGGTTGAAGAAGAGGCGGAACTCGGTGGAGTCGTTCGCGGCGTCGCGGCCCGCGCCCACCGGCTTCGCCATGAAGGCGACGCTCTCCGAGGCGGCCGAGATCGCGGTGCTGGCGACGGTCTGCAGGATGCCGCCGTCGTGCGCCGCGAGCGGCGCGACCGTGGTCCACCCTTCGTCGTTCGGGTATCCGCCGCGGTACGCGCGCTGGAGCACGAGGCCGCCCTGGCCGAGAAGGAAGCTCGCGTCGGATCCGCCGACGCCCAGGAGCACCTTCGCGGGGTGGACGGCGGAGACGCCGAAGACCGGCGGGAGGGCGAGCTCGGGGTAGGACCAGTCGCGTTCGTACGCGTCGCAGGCGCGGCACGTGGCGAGGCGCCCTTCCTGGTCGATGAGGACGAGCGCGCCGGTGTCCTCCGTGTACGCGCTCACGTAGGCTTCGAGCGCGTCGGGCGCGGGGAGGGCGAGCGGGGGGCGCGCGACGGGCGTCGCGAGCGTGCGGAAGCTCGCGGCGGCGCCGCCGATGCCTTCGAGGATGACGTCGTCGCCGACGAGGATGAGGTGCCCATCGCGCAGGGTGCCATCGCGCAGCGTCCGGTTGTGGATCGCGATCGCGACCGGCTGCTCGCCGACGAACGCGTCCGCCCAGGCCGTCGTGCCAGGGGCGTTGCGGAGGACGATGCCGTCCTCGCCCAGGAGGACCGCGTCGCCATTCTGCGCGTGGAGCAGGTCGGTCACGACGCCGTGGTAGTCCGTGTGGCCGACGGCGGCGTCGCCCTCGGCGTCCGTGGTCGCGAAGGCGTTGCGGACCGTGAAGCGCGTGGCCTCCTCGCCGACGACGTTCGCGAGCGTGCCGTTCGCGCCGCCCACGACGAGGTGGTCGCCGTGCCAGAGCGCGGCGGTGAGGTCCGTGTGGTCGTCCGCGGGCACGGTGACGTGCGCGAGGATGCCGGTGGAGCGCAGGTGGAGGAGCGTGCGGTTGTCGCCGGCGAGCCAGAAGCTGCCGTCGGAGGCGGGCGCGATGGCGCGGATGGAGCCCCACGCGCGCTCGGTCTCCGGGCCTTCGGCGAACGTGTCGTTGAGGACGCTCGCGCTGAGGTTGGCGAGGACGCTCCACGCGCCCGTCGTCGGGTCGCGCGCGGCGAGCTGGCCGCTGTGGACGCCCTCCTGGGCCTCGCGGACCTCGGTCGCGACGTAGAGCGTGCCATCGGCGCCCATCGTGGCGGCCGTGACGTCCTCTCCGCGCAGCGCGGGCACGAGGCCGCCCTCGTACGTGGGTCCGCACTCGCGCTCGACGATCGTGTCGAGGCAGATGAGGCCGGTGGAGCGCTGCACGAACATGCGGCGCTCGGCGGCGGGGCCGTTGCCCACGCTCGTGCCGGGCGGGAGCCCGAGCTGGAGCGTGTACGCGCCAGGCTCGCTGGGCGTGACGGTCCACTGGACGATGCGCGTCTCGCCCGGCTGCATGTCGCGCAGCAGGCGGCTCGGGCCGTCGCTCACGAGGTCGTCCTTCACGATCCCGCCGAGGGTGACGACGAGGTCGGCGGTGACGTCCTGCGGAGCGTTGCCGTCGTTGCGGATGCCCACGAGGACGATGCGCGTCTCGCCCTTGCGGGCAGCGTACTGCTCCTCGCAGTGGAGGCCGCTGACGCTGCTGCACACCTGGATGGCGAGGCCGCGCTCGCCGTCGGCGCGGACGGGCGTGAGCGTGCGCACGGTCGCGACGCGCAGGAGCTGCGAGACGTCGAGCGTGCCGGCGCCAAGCTGCGCAAGGCGCGGGTCGGCCGCGTTCGCGGGGCGCACGCGCGTGTTGTTGGGATCGATCGCGGTCGGGCTCTCCTCGGGCACGCCGAGCTGGTCGCCCAGGCGCGTGTCGTTCATGTCGTAGACGTCGAGGTGGCCGGTGAGGCGGTAGAGCGTGCCTTCCTGGAGCGAGACGCCTCCCTTGAGCGCCTTCGACCAGGGGATGACGAGCGTGCGGACCTCGTCCGGGATGAGCGTCACCGTCTGGCCGTAGGTCCCGAGGAGCTGGTTGTTGGCGGCGTTGAAGACGTTGAGCGTGAACGTCGCGTTCTCGGTGAAGTCGCCGGCGTTGTGCAGGTACGCGGCGATGCTCTGGTTGCCGGAGGGGAGCGTCGTGCGCACGGTGCGCCCGTCGTCGAACGCGTTCCCTTCGACGACGTAGGGGAACGTCGCGCCGACGTCCTTGAGGCGCACGTTGCGGTGGTACCCATCGCCTTCGGCGTGCACCTTCGCGAGCTCGAAGCCGTAGTGCTCGTGGTGCTTGAAGCGGCCTTCGTCGGTGAAGATGTCGACGCCGCGGTCGTTGGGGAGCGTCTTCACCTCGAAGAGGACCCAGATGCGCTCGTCCATGTAGGGAGTGAGGTTGAGGCGCTGCGTCACGAAGTCGGTCGTGTTGCCGGTGAAGGCGACCGTGCTCTGGATGCGCGAGTCGGGCGTGCCCGTCTTGAACGCCTTCGTCTGCACCATGCCGGGGAGGACGACGACGCTTCCGCCATCGAGCGACGGCGTGCACGTGGCGTTCCCGGCGTCGTTGCTCCCCGGAAGCAGCGTGCCGTTCACGGCCTCGTAGGCCGTCTTCGTGAGGACCGGGCGCGCCTGCTCGTGCGCGCACGCGTAGCCGTTCGAGAGCTGCGCGAAGTCCGGGTCGAAGAGCATGGTGCGGTCGGGCTGGCGGTCGCCCGCGAAGACCCACATGCGCACGCCGTCCTCGGTGGGCGCGAGGTTCATGCGGTACGTGAGGTCGAGGAACGCGCCCTGCTGCATCACGGGGAGCTGATCGATGGCCGCGTCGAAGGCGGCCTCGTAGGCGTCCACGAGCGCCATCGCCGCCGGCTGCGCCTGCGGGTTGCCGCGTTGGCAGAGGAAGATCGGCTGGACGGGCTGCGCGCCGCGGTTGCAGAGCGTGTCGAGCTCGTCGTGCGCTCGCTGGCGGATGACGAGAAGGTCCTGCACGGCGGTCTTGTTCTGCTTGAGCGAGGTGAGGTCGAGCTCGGGCGAGACGAGCCACTGGTGCGCGCCGCGCTCGTACCCTTCCTCGTCGCCGAAGCGGTAGGTGTGGCGCGTGCCGTTGGGCGTCTGCGTCTCCGCGAGGCGCCACGCGGCGTCCTCGCCGCGCTCGGTCACGACCTTCCAGTCGCCAAAGCCCGTGAAGCGCGAGCCGTCGAACGTGTCGTCGAGGAGGACCGTGCGCGGCTCGACGAGGTCGGCCGGGTAGTCGGAGTCGGGGAGCGTGGCTTCCGTGCGCTCGTCCACCTGGCGCTGCACCTCGCGCGAGGCGTTGCGCAGGTCCTCGAGGATGAGGTCCATCTGCACGATGGCCGTCTGGTACTGCTCGATGGGCTGATCGTTGACGCAGACCGCGGGCGCGCCGACGTCGTTCTCGAAGAACGCGGGGTCCGCGGGATCGTTCACGAAGGCCAGGATGTCCGCGCCGATGCCAAGCTGCGCGCAGCTCTGCGACGGCTTCACGTGCGGGAGCACGGGGACGTCCACGTCGGCGGGAAGGATCGCGCCCGTGTGGCTGGCGCTGGCGCTGGGGATGCCGCTCACGAGCATGAGCATCGCGAACGTGAATGCTAGGGCGCGCTGGTTCACTTGGATCCCTCCTTCTTCTTGCGGCCAAGGACAGCCGCGATGCCCACCGCCGCGACGAGCGCGAGCGCGAGGCCCGCGATGCCGCCCAGGGGCACCTTCTGCGCGAACGACGCGAGCCCGGACGCATCGCCGCCGGCGAGCGCGTCGCCGGAGACGAGGGGGCCGCGAAGGACGCTTCCGTCCTCGGGGAAGCGGGCCGTGTAGCGCCCGTCCGACGCTTCAAAGGCGTAGGTGTGTGGCGCGTCGCGCTTGTGCGGCGCGAGGCGGGTCTCGTAGGTGTACGCTGCGCCCGTCTTGGCGTCGCCGCTGACCAGGGTCATGTTCTGAGGGACTCCGTCGAGGATGACGCGCACGTACGCGGGCGCCTTGCCGCCCGGGCTCGCGTAGGTGACTGCGTAGTGGAACGTCGTGGACACCGTGCCGATCGTCGGAGTGGCGGCTCCGACGGTGAGGCGGGGCACCGCGGTGGCGGATGCGCGCAGCACGCCGTCCGTGGGGCCTTCGTTGGCGCCGTAGTCGAGGGCCGCCACCTTGTAGGTGTACAGCTTCTCGTAGGGCAGGCCGGCGTCGTCGTAGCGCGTGCCGGTGACCTCCGCGACCATGCGGAAGACGACGGCGTCCTCGCTGCGGTAGACGCGGTACGCCGCGACGGCGACGTCGTCCGTCGCCGCGTTCCACGAGAGGCGGAGCGTGCCGTTCAGGAGGTCGAGGACCGAGAGGGGCCCGACCGTGGTCGGCGCCTTCGTGTCCTGCAGGGTCGCGAAGCTGCCGTGGAGCGGCACCTCGTTCCCCGCGAGGTCGGTGACCTTCAGGTCGTACTGGTAGCTGCGGCTCGGGAGGAGCCCTTCGAAGGCGAGGTCGACCGTCGGCGCCGCGACGATGCTGGAGACCGTGACGGCGGGAGACGCCGGCGCGGTCGCGGTGCCCGTGACGAGGATGGGCTCGTTGGCGGGGACCTTCACGACGACGCGCGTGTGCTTCGTCTCCGAGATCGTGGTCGATCCCACCGTGGGCGCCACGTTGTCCACGGGGATGCTCACGTCGATGTCCTTCTCGTTCCCGGCAAGGTCCACCGCGTGGACCTTGACGGTCTTCGTGGCGGCGGCCTCGGCGGACGACACGGAGAACGTGCCCTGCCACTCGTCCGCGTTCACGATCTTCACGAGGCGCACCGATCCGACGTCGGAGAGCGCGCTCGTGTCGGCGGTGACGATGCTCACGCCGCTGAGGTCGTGCACGGTGAGGTTGAGCGTCACGGTGCCGCCCTGCTTCGCGGCGCCGGTGCCCGGCGCGTAGCGCGTCGGGTTCACGGTGATGACGGGCGCGTCGCCGTCGATCGCGACCTTCCACGTCTCCTTCGCGACGTTGCCCGCGTTGTCGAGGATGCGCAGCTCGAAGGTGCGCATGCCGGCCTCGAGCGCGTCGGGGATGTCGTAGGAGAGGCGCAGCCGCGCGTCGGGGAGCGCGTCGATGGTGAGGTTCTTCGTGACGAGCTCGCCGTCCACGTAGAGCGCGGCGGGCACGCTCGGGAAGCCCGAGAGCGCGTCGCTCGTCTCCGCGAGGAGGCGCGGCGTCGTGTCGTTCGTCGCAAGAAGCGGCGAGGAGACGATGACCGCGGGCGGCGTGTTGTCGCTCGTGAAGGGACCGATGACCGCGCTTGCGACGTCGTGCCCGGCCTCGGCCGTGAGGCGCAGCTCGTAGGTCGTGCCGTCGAGGAAGCGCGTGCTGTTCCAGCGCAGCTCGTGCGAGTCGCCCTGGCGCGTCGCGGTCGTGACGAACGTCCACGCGCTCGTCGTCGCGTTGCGCACCTCGAGCGTGTAGCTCACGAAGTCCGCGCTGTCGAGGAGACCGCCGCGGAAGGCGACCTTCACGAGGCCGCTCACGTTGTCGCCGCGCGCGGGGAGCTGCGGCTGCAGGAAGAGCGCGGTGATGGTCGTCGCTTCCACGATGTCGCTCTCCTTCGAGAAGCCGCCCGTGGACGCGGAGACCGCGCGCAGCGAGTAGCGCGTGGAGGGCTGGAGCCCTTCGACCTTGAGCGCGTGCTCGACGCTCGCGTTCGTGTCGAGCGGCGTGCGTCCGTTGAGGGCGATGGCGCTCGTGCCGAACTTCGCCATCGCGCTCGTGGGCTCGGAGGTCTTCCAGTGCAGCACGAGGCTGTTGTGCGTGACGTTCGTGACGCGGAAGCTGCCGGGGACGAAGTCGAACGCCTTCGCGTTCACGGCGAGGGGGACGAGCACGGTCGTGACGTTGCCGGCGAGGTCGGGGACGCGCACCGTGATCGTGTACGCGGCGTCCGCGAGGTTCGGCTTGTCCACGAAGAACGTCGCCTCCTGATAGATGAGGCCGTTCACGCGCACGGGGCGCACCTTGAGCGCGCTCGCGTTCTTCGCGAACGCGGACGCATCGACGGTGATCCTGCCTTCGTCGACGCCGAAGGCGTCCTCGGCGGTGAGCCGGAGCTTGACCTGGTCGCCCGGCTTCACGGCGGTCTGGCCCGGCGGAAGGATGGGCGGGAGCACGTGCACCGCGGGGCTCGCGTGGTCGAGGATCACGCGGCCGGCGGAGACGCTGATGCTGTTGCCGGCCTTGTCCTCCACGTCGAACTGGGCGAGCCAGATGCCTTCGGGGAAGACGCTCTTGTCCACGTTCTCGCGGCTCCATCCGCCGAAGGACCACATCGTGCCCTCCTGGCCGGCAGGGCAGGCGCCCGCGGGGGTCGCCGCGCGCGACGCCTTCGTCGACTCCTGCGTCGTGGGGTCGATGTGGTAGAGCTGGAGCGTGACGGTGCCGATGCCGGTCTCGAGGTCGCGCACGCAGATGCCGAACGCGATCGGCTGGCCCGCGCGCACGAACGTGTAGTCGGAGCCCTGGAAGCTCGAGAGGAGGCCGCCGGTGAGGGCGAGACCCGAGAAGACCGGCTGCCCCTGGTCGACGACGAGGCGGGCGTAGCCGTGCTGGACGTCGGCGCCGCGCGAGAGCTTCGCGTAGAAGGCGGAGCGGACGGCGTCGAGGAGCGTCGCCTCGTTCGCCGTGCCCTCGACGTTGTGGGCCCGGTCGACGGCGACCGTGAGGAAGAGGTGCACCGGGTCGCCCGAGGAGGAGACCGTGCGCGAGGTGCGGGTCGCGGGGATCGCGCGCGCGAGCGCGGGCGCGAAGTTGTCCTCCACGATGGGGGCGGGGTCGCCGGTCGCGCCAAGCGCGCTCCATCCCGTCGCGAGGTCGCCTTCTTCGCCATGGCGGTAGAAGACGTACACCTGCGACACGCCCGAACCGGGCGCGGGGACGTCCGACCCGCTCGCGGCCGAGAGGTCCACCGACGCCCATTCGACGGGGACGCCGCCGGCGCCCGCGAGCGAGCCCGAGCCGACGTAGACGGTCGCCGTGCTTCCGGGCGTGACGCTGCCCGTCGTGAGGAACGACGCGGGCGGCGTGCGGTCGATGAGGACGGAGTCGACGCGGCTCGTCGAGAGCCCCTGCGCGTCGGTCGCGGTGACGTTCGCGAGGAAGACGCCCTCGCGGGTGAGATCGTTGCGGGTCGTGTTGTGCTGCGTCCAGCGGTCGCTCGAGCCGGAGGCGGACCAGTTCGCGAGGGGGCGGTGGCCGATCGCGTTCCAGTAGGCCGTGTCGAGCTCGCCGCCGCCGCGGCGGGGCGAGCCGTCGACGTCGCCTTCCACGTACGAGGTGTCGCGCAGCGTCTCCTTGACCTCGCCCGTCGCGGGGTCGTCGAGCGTGACGGAGACCTGCGTGGACGGGGTGGCAGGCGTGCGGAACTCGATGCGCGCCTGGTAGTCGGGGTGCCCGCCCGACTTGTAGAAGAAGAACGAGCCGGGGAGCGAGCCGAGGCCGCCCACGAGGCTGTTGAGGTTCTGCCCGTTCGTGTTGCCGAAGTTGCGCAGGACCGTCGTGACGTTCTCGCGCACGTCCGTGCGGTTGAGGACGGGGACGCCCGTCCCGCGCGTCTCCTCGATGCCGGGGACGAGGTGGTCGCCGGTCGCGGGGTTCTCGGTGTCGTTCACCGCGTCCGCGGCCGCGTTGAAGGCGCCCGAGATGCTGTCGCCGGGGCCGGGCTGCGCGTTGTCCGTGACGAGGCCGACCGTGACGGTGAGGCGCATGTCCTTGGGCACGACGATCGTGCTGCCGTCCGAGACGATGCCCGCGGCCTGCACGGTCGCGTCGGGCTCGTTCGCGTCGAGGTAGAAGTCCGTGAAGTCGACGTTGTCGAGGTCGCCCGCGCCGCCGCTGCCGCCCTCGCCGCCCTCGTCCTTGCAGGGGATGAGGCCGCAGAGGTGGGGGATGCCGTCCGTGACGGGCGTGACGACGTCCGTGAACGCGGAGGCGACGTCGTGGAGGTTGCCGTTCACGTCGACGCAGACGTGCACCGGGCCCGTCGGGAGGGTCTGGTTCGGGATCAGCGCCTGCTGGCCGCCGGGCGCCGTGTTCGGGCGGAAGACCCCGCCGCGCTCGAGCACCTGCACGGGGTACCAGACGAGCCAGGCGGGAAGGTTCACGCCGGGGCCGTTCGCGATGGGCTGCGGCGACGCCTGGCAGGGCTTGAGCTGGCCGCTGCGGATGTCGCCGTTGTACGTCGCGCACGTGTCCGCGCCGCCCTGCGTGCAGACGGGGGCGGCGATGGAGTCGACGACGTTGAAGATCACGTTGCCGTGGACGTTGTCGTCCACCTGCTTCGCGGTCGTGCCGAGGCTGTCGATCACGAGCTGGCGCACGGGGCCAAAGAGCGACGCGATGCCGCCCACGTCGGGAAGCGGCACGCCGTCGGTGGCGGAGCGCGACTTCGTGAACGTGCCGCTCGCGAGGTACCAGTCCTTGCCGAAGGCGTCCTTCACGTTCGTCCCGTTCGCGTACTTGACGCCGACGAGGATCTGCGTGTTGAGCGGCGCGGTCGTGATGAGCGCCGTGCGGTTGGGGAGCGCGACGTGCACGCTCTGCTTGCTCGTGACGCGCAGGTCCGCGCCCAGCGGCTCGATGCGCGAGGCGAAGGGCTCGCCGTTGATGGTCTCGACCTTGAGCTTCGCGGGCGTGCCGAACGCGTCGCCGCCGGGGTTCGTGTCGCTCTCGGTGTTGGCCGCGTTGTCGAGGTAGAACGTGAGCGCGTTGCAGAGCTGGGGCTGGTCCTGGTCGATCGCGAGGCCCTCGCACGGGAAGCTGCGGTTCCACGCGGGGATGCGCCAGCCGTTCGCGGCCTCGAAGGGGTCCTCCTCCGCGTCGAAGGAGGCGCTCCAGTTGACGTAGAGCTGCTGCGCCTCGCCGTAGGCGTACGGGGAGAACGTCGCGTTCGCGATGCCGGTGTATTCGGGGGCGAGCTCGAGGCGCTTCACGACGGGCGCGTTGTTCACGACGAGCGTGCGCGTCGCGTTGCGCGTCACGGTCTCGTTGGCCGAGTTGCCCATCTCGTCGCCAAAGAGGAGGACGGAGCGGTCGGCGAGCTGCGCGCTGAAGGTCGGGAGCGCCTTCGCGAGCTTGACGCCGTCCGAGAAGTTGCCGAGGTCGACGACGGCGCTCCAGAGCGTGACGCCGCGCTGGACGCTCGTGACGTTCGTGGACGTCGCGACGCGCTCGCGGTCGAGGAAGAAGTCGACCGAGCGCACGTCGAGCGAGCGCGTGGCGTTCTCCACGTCGGCCGAGCCGTCGGTGGGGTCCCCACCGGCGAGCGTCGCGAGCTGCTTCGTGAGCGGCGCGAGCGTGCGGTTCTCCGCGCCAGTCGAGGTGTTGACGGTCGCGAGGAAGCAGACCTTGCCCGTCGCGAAGAAGGAGCGGCCCCGCGGCTCGATGATCTCGGAGGTGCAGCCCAGGCCGTCGACGTAGCGCGTGAAGTTGAGCGTCGTGCGCGTCGTCCCGTAGAGCGTCTGCGCGAGCGCGCCCGCGGTGACGTCGCGGATCGTGGACGCGAGCACGTAGTCCGCGCCAAGGCCCGTTCCGTTCTGCGTCCACGCGACGTTGTTGCCGAACGCGGGCGCCATGTGGCCAGAGGGCTGGTTCACGCCGCGGCCCTGCTCGATGAAGCCGGGCGCGCCGTCCGCCGCCGCTCGCGGCGCGAAGTGCGAGACGTAGCGGTCGTCGCCGCCGAGGTCGAGGAAGAACGCGGTCGCGCCGCCGAAGCTGTTGCCGCCGGCCGCCTGCGCGCGCGGCACCCAGCCGTAGGATTCGTTGTCCGCGTCGTAGATGTCGTTGCCTTCGACGTCGATGAAGATCGCGGCCGAGAACGATTCGGCGGCGCCCTGGACGGCGTGCGTGCCGACGTATTCGTCGCTGCCGCCCGCGTCGAGCAGCATGCCCAGCCCGCCGTACGTGGCGTAGCCCTGCGCGCGGTCCGCCGCGACGAGCTTGCTCTCGGAGTCTCCGTTGCCGAGCATGGCGAGGACGCCGACGCCCGCGAAGCCGGCGCCCTGCGCGAGGCTGGGCTTGAGGGCCGTCACGGGCGCGACGCCGTCGTAGCGCGCGGGGAGGCCGGTCGCAAGGCCGATGCCGGCCCAGCGCGCCATCTCGTCGGAGATGTCGCTGTTGCGGATGCCCGTGTAGTTGCCGTCGCGGTTGGCCGCGCCGACGGGGAACGTGAAGTTCTCGAGGGAGGAGGTCGCGGTCTGCGCGTAGCTCGCGCCCGCGTCGGCGAAGCCGATGTAGAGGCCGAGCTCGTCGCGCGGGTACTCGCACCCGCTCGCGCCCACGTAGCCGAAGCCGACGGAGTCGGCCCAGCAGTAGGCGAGGTCGTAGATGCTGGGCGGGATCTCCGTCTGGATGAGGTCCTTGCGGATCTCGTAGACGACGTGCCCGTCCTCGCTCGCGTGGCACTTCACGTCCACCGCGCGCGGCGTGAGGCTCGCGTCGAGGCCGTCCAGCTGCATCGTGGTGAGGCCCGCCTTGGGGGCGCCGAGGTCGGTGAAGACGCACGCGTGATCCTCGCCCTGGTAGGCGATCTGCAGCTCGTCGATGCCGCTGTGGCCCGCGGCCGTGTCGTACTGGCGGCCGAAGTGGCCGATGTCGAGGTCGACGAAGAGCATGTCGCGCGCGCGATCCTTCTCGGTCTGAGAGAGCGTCGTGCCTTCGAGCGCGAGGTAGAGGGAACGGTTGTCGTTCGCGATGCGCAGCGTCCAGTCGGACGTGTAGCGCGCGTCGCGCTGCGAGCCAAGCTCGATCGGGATGGGCTCGCCGAAGAAGTCCCACTCGGGGCCGATCGCGCCGTCGATCGCGATCGCGTCGCGGGAGCGGTCGAGCCACTGGCTGCCAAAGCTCGGGATCGCCTGCTCGAGCGCGCGGTACTCGTCGCGGCCGCCAAGGTCGGCGAGGACGCCGATGCCGAAGTAGCCGACGCCCTGCGAGAGGCCGTGGGCGACGTCGTAGGTGGACGCGCCCGTGCCGGCGTCGAGGAGGAACGTCACGGGGAAGAGGTTGAGCGGCTGCGAAACGGCCGAGAACGGCGTCTGCGTGCCGGCGGCCGCCGCGCCGTTCTGCGGCGGGCCCTGGGCGAGGTAGTCGCGGATGAGGCCGGCCGCGCTGTAGTCGTACGAGTTGTTGCCGCCGAGGTCCACGACGAAGGCGTACTCGTCGGAGAAGGTCGTGTGGCCGGAGTCGCCGATGGCGAGGCGCGCGGTGGGCATGTCGACCAGGAAGCCGGCGTGATCGATCGCGGAGCCGCCGCCCACGAGGCCGGCGAGGAACGCGCCGGTCGGGTCGTTGGTCTCCGTGTCGATGTGGACGCCGACGTCCGCGTAGAGGCGCGGGTTCGTCTGCCCGTTCGTGGCCGTCTCGGCGCGCGTGAGGGTCGTGTTCTGGTTGCGCGCGAGGGAGACGGAGCCCGGCTGGAGGTAGACGTCGCTGCCCGAGAGATCCACGAGGATCGCGGCGGCGGGGCGCGGCGCGTTCGCGGGCGCAACGTCGCGCGTGGCCACGGTCTGGGAGAGCGTCCAGCCGAAGCTCCACTTGTCGTTCGCGAAGTAGCGGTCGCGGCCCTTCACGTCGAGGAGCGCGCCCACGCCACCGATGCCGCCGACGCCGTGCGTCTGCGTCGCGCTGGGGCGCGCAGCGTACGTCTCGTTCCCCTCCGTGGACGCGAGGAGGCCGAGCGCGTAAGGCGCGTTCTTCGGCGTGTCCGCGCCGCTGCCGCGGTTCATCGCGCTCGCGAAGCCGCGACCGAAGCCTTGGCTGTGGTTGCCGGCGACGAAGGTGTCGTCGCCTGCGCCCAGGTCGAGGAGGAGGCCGACGTCGCGGCGCGCGCTGCCAAGCGGCGTGTCGCTCGTCGCGTCGTTCGTGACGTTGCCGCCCTGGGGGAAGCCCGCGGTCTCGCGGTCGTCGGGGATGCCGGCGAGGTTGGCGCCCTGGCTCAGGTCGCCCGCAGCGTAGCTGTCGGTGCCCGCGAGGTCGATGAGCGCGCCGCCGAGCGCGCCCTGGCTGCCGGCGCCGGCGACGTACGCATCCGCGCCGGCGGTGTCGACGAGGACGCCGTAGAGGGAGCCCTGCGCGTAGGAGCGCGAGGCGTTCACATACTCGTCCGCGTCGCTCGCGCCCGCCGCGAGGGCGCTGCCCGTCGCGCTCGTGAGGTCGACGTTCACGACGAGGCTCGGAGCGAGGAACGTGTCGTTGAGCTGCGGCGTGAAGTTGCCCTTCTCGTCCGGGATCGAGCGCGTGACGACGGGGAGCGCGCCGCCGGCGCTGTTCACCAGGTGGTCGCGGCCGCCCAGGTCGATGATGACGAAGTAGTCGTCCTGGTACGTCGTCTCGACGACGTCGCCGATCGCGAGGATCCCCGCGGGGACCTGGAAGGAGAATCGGCTCTCGCTGAAGTCGCCGCCGTTCTGCAGCGTGCCGGCGCCAGGGACGCTGCCCGTCCCTTCGCCAGGCGCTGCCGTGTCGTAGGCCACGTACGCGCAGCGCTCGATCGTGCGCTCCTGGGGGCGCGCGGGGCGCGTCGTGTTCGGGTCGGTCTGCCCGAAGATGGGGTTCTGGTCGCCCACCACGCGCTCGCCGGGGAAGAAGCCCAGCGGCGCGGAGCCGTTCACCATGAACTCGCCCGTGCAGGCGTAGTCGATCGAGCCGGCGTCCTGGAGCGGGAGGCGCAGGTCGACGATCTTGTCGCTTCCGCGCATCGACGTGTCGTTCTCGTCCGCCGGGTTCGAGGCGAGCGGATCCACGCGGCGACCGACGCCCGCGCCGTCGAGGCCGTTCTCCTCGATGACGGTCCAGACGGCCTGCGGGATGACGATCGCAGGGCCCGACGGGAAGCCCGCGGGGTAGGACGTGGGAGCGTCCGGGTCGGTGGAGAGCGCTCGCTCGACGTAGTTCGGATAGCCGTCGCCGTCCGTGTCGTTCGCGATCGCCTCCGCGCGCGCGGTGGGCTGCGTGAGCGGGCTGCTGCGCTGATCCGCAGGGTCCGTGCCCGCGAGGAGCTCGACGAAGTCGGGGAACGCGTCGCGGTCGGGATCCGCGTTGCTGACCACGACCTCCGTGTCGACGCCGAGGCCCGCGGAGAGCGCGCCGGGGCCGTCGAGCCAGACGCGGTTGTCCGCGCGCTCCGTGAGCGTCGTGAGGTTGCCGCCGGGAACGATCTCGAGGTTCACGAGCGGCGCGCCGTTCGGGGCGTGCTCGTTCTCGTAGGCGTCCTTGCCTCCGAGGTCCACGAAGACGCCGCCGAGGCCGTACCCCTGGCCCGACATCGCGGCGTACTGGTCGTCCGCGCCGTCGTCGAGCAGGATGCCGACGCCCAGCGTGAACGTGTCCGACGCGGCGCCCTGCGAGAGCTGCTGCGCATGGTAGATGTCGCGGCTGCCGGAAAGGTCCGCAAGAAGCGCGAGGCCGAGGCGGGAGTAGCCCTGGCTCATGGAGGGCGCGTCGTAGCTGTCGCCGCCGTCGGCGTCGACGAGCACCGCGACGCCGCCCACGGGCGCGGACGCCTGCGACGGGTGGCCGCGCGCCGAGCCGAGGGCCAGCTCGAGCGGGGAGAAGATGTCGTAGAACGACGTCGGGTCGTTGTAGCGGTCCGCGCCGCCCATGTCGAGGTGGAGCGAAACGGGGAGCGACGCGTTCGTGTGCACCATGGCGACGGGCATGTTGTACACGTCGTTGCCGTCGAGGTCGAGCGAGACGGTGGGCGCGCCGTAGCGCATGACGGTCTCGTAGTGGCACGTCGCCGACGCGCGCGCGGGCTCGACATGGGCCGGGACGGAGCCGCTGCTTCCGGTCGAGAAGCCACCGCCGCCGATGGTGGGGCCGGTGCTGGGCTGCGGCGGCTGCGCAGCGATCTGGTTCACGGGGCACACGAGGCGGCGCGCCTCCTCGGGCGTGTGCGTCGTCGAATCCGCGCCGGTGATCACGAGGAGCTCGAGGCTCGCCTCGCCGCCGGTCGGGTAGTGGCGGATGCCGTCGTGCACGTCGCCGGGGTCCTGGTAGCCGTAGACCATGCACTGCGCGTCGGTGCACGTGTAGACGCCGCCAGAGTGCGCATCGTCAGCATACGAAGGCATCTGGCCGGCCGCGTTCGACTCGGCGGGCGTGAAGCCGAAGCTGTCGACGGGCCAGCGCAGGCGGAGGAGGACGTCCTCGCCGCACTGGTCCACGATGCCGGGGACGATCTGGCACGCGGGCGTGTCGCCGTCGTCGATCTGGGCGCGCGCGCCTCCGAACGGGAGGAGGTGGCGCAGGAAGGAGAGGACGCCCGTCTCGACGGGCGTCGCGGACGCGGAGGCGCTCGCGTAGGCGCCCGCGCCCTGGAGGATCGCGCGCGCCTGCTCGCCCGCGAGCGTCGCGACGATGCCGGCCTGCGCGAGCGCGTCCTCGTCGACGCGCGCGGCGAGCGCGGTCGCGAGCGCGAGCTCCTCGAGCTCTGCGGCGGTGAGATCCTCGCCGTAGAGCGCGTCGAAGCCCTGCGCGCGGCGCAGCGTCTCGATCTCGCTCGCGGAAAGGTGCGCGAACGCCTGCTGCTGGAGGCGCGCGCTCTGCGCCGCGCCGCTCATGAGGACAGCGGCGGCGTCGCGCGTCGCGGGGTCGAGGCGGGCGGCGCCCTCGTCGGCGGCCGCGCGGTGCTCGGGGAGCACCGTGTAGCCCGCGAGCGTCAGCATGTCGACGTACGCGTCCGTGAAGGAGAGGACCTTGAGCTTCGGGACGGCGGGGTCGGTGCCGGTGATGATATCACCCGCGCGGACGGCGTCCACGAGCGCGCCGTGCGTCGAGGCGAGAAGCGCCGCGTGGTGCGCGGCCCAGCCGACGCGCGCGCCCGGCGTCCATTCGCCCACGCGCAGCGCATCGGGCGCGGCGCGCCAGTACAGGCCGTACTTCTCGAGCGTCGGGAGCGCGGCGGAGGTCGCGACGAGCACGTTCGCGAGCGCGGCGGACTGCGACGTGGGCGTGAGGCCCGAGGGGCTCGCGGCGGTGATGGCCTGCGCCTCGGCCATGACGAGGCGCGCGATCGCGGCCTGCAGGTCGAGCGGGAGCGCATGCGCGCGCGCGAGCACGTCGGCCTGCGCGGCGGGCGAGGGCGCCTGGCCGCTCGCGGCGAGGAGCGCGGCGAGCGCATCCTCGAACGAGGGCGCGACGCCCGCGTCCGCGAGAGGGACGTTCGCGGCGAGCGAGACGAGCTTCGCGGCGAGGAGGACCTTCTGCGCGTCGCTCGCCTTGTCGTCGGAGGCGACGATGAGAGAGAGGATGGCCTTCGTGGTCTCGTCCAGCGACGCGGTGTCGAGCCCTTCGAGCTCGGCGCGGGCCGCGTGGTCGGCGAGGGAGCCGCGCGTCGCCTCGACGGCCTCGAGCACGAGGAGCGTCGCCTCGATGCTCTTGCGCATGTCCACGAGCGACGCGAGGATCGCCATGCGGCGCGTCTCCGGCGTGCTGATCCCCTGCGCGAGGTCGCTCGCGACGTCCGGGTGCGAGTAGACCCACGCGAGCTCGTCGGGCGTGAGGAGCGCCAGCGCCTCGCGCTGCATCTGCGTCGCCGTGATGGTCGAAAGGAGCAGGAGCGCGACGTCGCGCTGCACGTCGAGGGGCAGCGCGTCCGCGCGCGCAAGCTGCGCCGCGAGCTCCGCGGGCGGCACGACGGAGCCCGTCGCCGCGACCCACGCGAGGATGGCCGCGCGCAGCGGCGCCTCGGGCGCGATCGCGTCGACGGGAAGAGGAGGCACCGCGAGGTCGCGGTAGCCCATGAGGTCCGCGGCGCCGAGGACCTGGCCGAGAAGGACCGAGCTGCTGGCATCAGCTCGGACCGGGGAGGCAAGCTCGTCGGCGGAGGGACGGGAGGAGGATCCGTCCGTTCCATCGGGAGCACGTGATCCGGAGGAGGGGGGCGACGTCGAGCCGCCTGGAACGACGAAGGGAAGGTCCGAGCCTCCATCGGCGGCGCTGCCGCCGTCGGAGGCGTGGCGAGCCGCCGCTGCCGCCCGCTCGTCGGCGGCCTCGAGGGCCACCTGCGCCAGGGGGAACGCGGAGACTACCAGGGTAAGAACAAGAGTCCCAGCTAGGACCTTCAGTATCGTCGCTCGCTTCACGTGAACCGCCTCCTCAGGCGTGCTCCAAAGTGGCCCGCTGCCAGGCGAGCCTCCCAGGGTAGCCGGGTAGTCCCCGGGCCCCCTCTTGAGTTTTGCTACACACGGTTTGACCGTCTCCGCCGGCGTGGCAAAGGGGCGTTCCGCCTGTTGAACGGGCGTTCTAGACGTGAGATGGTCTCACGAGACTCTGTGCGCTTCGGGAGGAGCGACGTTGCGCCCTGGCCTGCCACGTGGCGCCATGTGGCAGGACGGGGCGGCGCGGGACACGTGTGAGCATTTGGTTACGCGAGCTGCGCGCCGCCGCCCGCGATGCCACATGGCGCCATGTGGCCGGGCGGGCGCCCGGCGCTGCCCGCCACAGCGGCGCACACGGCCCCCCGGCTGCCACATGGCGCCATGTGGCAGGACGCCCAACGCGTGCGCCCTCGCCCCCGCCCTCGCCCCGGCCCCGTCCCCCCGTCGTGATATCAGCCCGTCGCACGTCGGCGGTTGCGCAGGAGCGCGCATCGTCGCGGCCCGCTTGCGTCGGTATCTCCTCGTCGTGACACGCGATAGGCTTAACTCCCGTACGCCCGCTGCACGCCTCAGCGAGGAGTGCTAGAGGCTAGGCCCTCCCCGCGCGCAATAGGGAGTGCTTCCAACATGAGTACCATCAAGATCACGCTGACCATGGCGATCGCTGCGGTCCTGGCCACCCCCGCCGGGATCGCGTCGTGGAACGCCTTCGGCGACAGCGAGCCCAGCACGCCGTACGACGACGCGACCTTCATGTGGCAGGATGGCCCGGTCGCGTCGAAGGACCGCGTCTACTTCAACGGCTTCGTGAACGAAGCGGCCGGCATCGTGAGCGTCGGGGCGAACCCGAACGTCGCGCTCCTCGCCACGCACAACGAAGCGGTCGGCATCGAGACGTACGTCGCGATCCTCGGCAACTGGGTCGACTGCAACGGCGACGGCTACGTCGGCCTGCAGGAGAGCGCGCTTCGCGAGTACGACGCGGCGCTCCTGCTCGACACGAGCATCTGCCCGCCCTCGTCTGGTGACATCAACGCCTGGAACGGCGAGCACAACTACAACGGCTGGGTCACCGAGCTCGTGCCCGTGGGCACGAACGGCGGCCAGCCCTCGGCGAGCCCCGGCTCGACGCCGGACTACGAGGACGACGGCCTCGACCAGCGCATCTGGCGCGATGAGACGGCGCGCGTCTGGGGCGACTACGGCAAGCCCGACGACGGCGCGGCGGAAGGCAGCGGCGGCACGTGCCCCATCCGTCCCTTCCCCCGCGGGACGGCGCAGAGCACCGGCGGCATCCTCGACTACGCGGACTGCAGCACCGGGCTCCTTGCGCGCTGGAACTCCATCTGGGCTGACGAGCTCACCGTGCAGGACCAGACGGTCCCCGGCCCCGGCGACCCGCTGGGCCTGCGCTTTGCGGACGAGGACGACGGCCACTCCGGCGTGCTCGGCAGCGTCGAGACGCTGGGCACCGAGGACTCGGGCCGCGCCGCGGTCGTCCTCACGGACTGCACGGCGGAGCCCGTGTTCGACTCCAGCGCCACCTTCAACGCGACGAACGAGCAGCTCGACCTCGTCGGCGACGAGGACCAGGCGTTCATCGACGAGAACACGCGCACGAAGATCTACCCCGCGGCTCCCGCGACGCGCGACACGACGGACCCGACGGTCCCCGGGCAGTTCAACCAGACGAACGAAGAGTTCGGCGGCGACTGCGACACGACGAACGACGCCGGCCACGACACGTACGGCACCGTCGAAGGCGACTTCGAGGGCACGAGCGCGACGGACAAGCGCCAGTCGGACTTCAACATGGAGTTCGAGGACAACGGCGTCCTCGGCTGCACGCCCCGCGGCCAGGTCACGGACTGCGGCTTCTTCGGCGTTGACTCGACGCCCTACCCGGACCAGCTCCACCCCGGATCGGCGGGAGCAGGCTTCACGAACGAGGTCGTCTTCCACGACTGGTTCGCGCGCGTCGCCCTCGTGAAGGGCCCGCCCGCGACGACCCGTGGCTCCGTGCTCGGCACCGTGAGCGGCGAGAACCCGATCGGCCTCGCGGACGCGCCGTGGATCACGTTCTACGCGTACGTCGGCTCGAACACGACCTCCACGCACGGCCTCAAGACGCCGGGCGGCAGCGGCGTGTACGGCAAGCCCCAGTGCGGCTCGTTCACGAGCGAGACCCACAACGGCTGGAACTGCGACGCGAGCCTGTGGAACCTGAACGGCGACGGCACGGCGCAGCCCCAGACGCAGGGCGGCTTCGCGGCTCCGGGCGCGCTCTACAACCTGCGCGACGCGGACTGCTTCGACGGCAACAACGGCCTCGGTGTCCCGCTGGGCGCGGCGGCGCTCGGCAACGAGCCCTGCCCGTAAGCGGAAGGTCTCCTCCGGCCGGAGCGCGTCCGCGCTCCGGCCGCCGTTTTTTCTCATCGTCCTCCGACCCTATGTCGCCCCATGCCTGAGCGATGCGGGCGGCCTGGTGACACTCTATGCGTCACCGGGGTGACGGGCGATACGCTTAACCACCACTCTACACATCGGGCCTCGGGCGAGCGATTGCCTTGAGGCTTGGGCCTTCGCTCGCTGGGAGTGTAGACACTTGCGATCCGTCCCCGTTACGCTTGCTGCCGTGGCCCTGGCGGGCCTCTTGGCGGTGCCCACCGGAGCGGCCTTCAACTGGGCCATCCTGGGCACGCACGAACCTGACAATACCGACGACACGTCGGAATTCATGTGGCAGGACGCCCCCGGCTCCGCCCAGAAGCGCGTGTACTTCGCGGTCGTGACGACCACGGGCGGCGAGTCGCTCAACGTCGCCGCGCTCGGCACGAACCAGGAAGCGCCCACGGAGGAGTTCTCGTACGCCTTCCTCGGCCGCTGGGTCGACTGCAACGGCGACGGCTACGTCGGCAACGCGGAGACCGCGATGTGGGAGTACGACTCCGCGCTCCTTCTCGACACGAGCGTGTGCCCCCCGACCACGGGGAACATCCAGAAGTGGAACGGCCAGCCCAACTACAACGGCCTCGTCTCCGAGTTCATTCCCATCGGCGGCGGCAACGTCGGCACGGACCACGACACGCGCGTCTACCGCGACGGCGACGCCGCCGTCTGGGGCGACTTCGGCCGCGCGACGGACCCGTCCACGGCGGGCGGCGGCACGTGCGCCCTCACCCCGCTCCCGCGCGGCACGCTGGCGTCGACCGGCGGCATCATCAACTACGCAGGCTGCCTCCCGCGCTTCACGACGCGCTGGAACAACGTCATGCGCGACGGCCAGAAGGTGCTCGGCAACCCGCTCCCGGCCGCCGACCCGACGAACACCCTGGGCACGTGGTTCGAGGACGAAGGCGACGCCCGCGTCGGCAACAACGCGCTCGACACCGAGACGTTCGGCGACGAGGACAGCTCGAACTCCGCGGCCTACGTCTTCGACTGCAGCGCCACGCCGCTCCTCCACGTCGGCGACGTCACGAACAGC